>DATBJQ010000075.1:0-22745 GCA_036556385.1 Actinomycetota bacterium
CCGAGGTCGACGCTCTCGTTCACCGAGTGCGTGTTCGAGCGCTCGTCCGAGGCGCCCCAGATCAGCACGTCGATGCCGGGGAAGGTCTCGGCGAGCATGGGCACCAGGGGGACCGATCCACCGGACCCCATCTCCAGCGCCTCGCGCCCGAACGCCGCCTCCATCGCCGACTTCGCCGCCCTCGCGGCCGGGGCCGCGGGGTCCACGAGGTAGCCGGCGCCCGAGGGTCCCGGCTCGGCCGTCACGCGGACCCCCCACGGGGCGACGGCCACCAGGTGGTCGGCCAGGATCCGGCCCGCTCGCTCGGGGTCGTCGCCCGGAGCCACCCGCAGGCCGATCACGGCCCGGGCGGTCGGCACGATCTGGTTCGCGGCTTCGTCGACGCGCGGGGCCTCGAAGGCGAGCACGTTGACCGCGGGCTGCGACAGGGTCCGGTCGGCGATCGTCCCGCTCCCCAGGAGGCCGATCTCGGGGAAGACCCCCGATCCCTCGCGGAACTCCTCCTCCGAGAGCTGGGTGCCCTCCCACGTGAAGGAGTGGAGCCCCGGCAGCGTCACGCTGCCGTCCTCGTCGTGGAGCGTCGCGATGATCCGCGCGAGCGCCAGCGCGGCGTCCGGGAGGGGACCGCCGAAGGAGCCGCTGTGCTTGGCCGACGGGAGGACGTCGACGCGAACGACCACGTTCGTGGCCCCGCGGACGCTGGTCCCCAGGGTCGGGACGCCGGTGCGATGGTTCCCTCCGTCGCCGATCACCGCGACGTCGGCGCGATGGAGCTCCGCGTGGCCCTGCACCAGTTGCGGCAGGTGCTCGGTGGTGCACTCCTCCTCGCCCTCCACCAGGATCTTGATCGTGCAGCCCGTCGACCCCCCCAGTGCCCGGAGCGCCGCGGCGTGGATCACGATCCCGGACTTGTCGTCGGCGCTCCCGCGCCCGTGCAGGCGCCCATCCCGAACGGTGGGCTCGAACGGCGGCGTCGCCCAGGCGTCGGCATCGGCGGCGGGCTGCACGTCGTGGTGTGCGTACAGCAGGACCGTCGGCGCGCCCTCACGCCCCGGCACGTGCCCGACGACGGCCGGGTGGCCCCCGTCCAGCTCCAGCAGGCGAGCATCCCGGACACCGGCCTCGCGCAGGATCGCGGTGGTGAGCTCGGCGCTGGCGCGCACGTTGTCGGGTTCGTACCCCGGGTAGCCCACCGAGGGGATCTCCACGAGCCGCGACAGCTCGTCGAGCACCCGGGGTTGATCGTCGTGGATCGCGCTGCGGAGGGCGTCGGTCTCCATGGCCTGCAGGGTAGCCGGTCGGCGCCCGGCGACCTCAGGGTGCGAGCCGTTGCACGCGCCAGCCGCCGCTCCCACCCTCCGTCCGTTCGAACCGGAACCGGTCATGGAGCCGGAAGGCGCGACCCTGCCAGAACTCGATCGCGGAGGGGACCACGCGGTAGCCGCCCCAGTGCGGTGGCCGCGTGACGTCCCGACCCTCGAAGCGCCGCTCGACCTCGGCGACCCCCGCGTCGAGGGTCTCCCGATCGGGGATCGGACGGCTCTGCGGTGACGCCCAGGCCCCGAGCTGTGCGTCGCGCGGTCGGGTCGAGAAGTAGGCGTCGGACTCCTCGTCGCTCACCCGTTCGACGCGACCGGTGGCCGTCACCTGCCGGTCCACCTCCTTCCACAGGAAGACGAGTCCCACCCACGGGTCGGCCTCGAGGTCGCGGCCCTTGCGGCTCTCCCGGTTCGTGTAGAAGACGAATCCCCGCTCGTCGACGCCGCGGAGCAGGACGTGGCGGACGGACGGCCGCCCATCGGCGTCGGCCGTGGCCAGGGCCATCGCGTTGGGCAGCGTCACGCCGGCGGCGACGGCCTCGCCGAACCAGGCTCCGAACTGCTCGATCGGATCGTCACGCAGGTCGTCGAGCTCGAGGGTCCGCTCGGGATGGAACCCGCTCGGTGGCTGCATCCCGACGAGGTCGTCCACGGCGCGATGGTAGCGAGCCGACGAGGGTGCCCCCGGCAGGACTCGAACCTGCGCGCCCGGCTCCGGAGGCCGGCGCTCTATCCTCTGAGCTACGGGGGCGGAGCACGCGAGTCTAGCGATTCGCCTCGGTGGCCGGCCCCGGGAGCGGGAGAGCGCGCCGCTATGCTCGGACGATGGCGCGGGTCCTCCTCGTCGACGACGATCCGGTGATCCTCCGGCTCCTGGAGATCAACTTCCGCCTGGAGGGGTTCGAGACGTCCTCGGCGCTCCGGGGCGAGGTCGCGCTCGAGGCGGCGGATCTCGACCCGCCCGACGCCGTGGTGCTGGACGTGATGCTGCCCGACCTCGACGGCCACGAGGTGTACCGGCGCCTCCGCGCGCGGCCCGGGTTGGAACGCACGCCGATCGTCTTCCTCTCGGCCCGTGGCAAGGACGAGAGCCTGCCCGCCGGAGCCACCGACGTGGTGTACATGACCAAGCCGTTCGACCCGGCCGCCCTCGTCCAGACCGTTCGCGAGCGGATCGCGGGCGCGCCGTGATCGAGCGGCAGCTCGTCGCGTGGCTCCGCGAGGGGCTGGCGGCGGCGGCACCCGAGCTGGGCCTCGACGGCGACCCGCCGGAGGCCGAGTTGCAGACACCCCGGCAGCCGGAGCATGGCGACTTCGCCACGAACGTGGCCTTGGCGCTCGCGAAGACCGCCGGTCGCCCGTCTCGCGAGGTTGCCGAGGCGATCGTGACGGCGCTCCCACCGGCGCCGTTCGTCGAGCGCGTGGAGGTCGCCGGGCCCGGGTTCATCAACGTGTTCGTCACGGACGAGTGGCTGTTCGACGTGGTCCGCCGCGTCGCCGAGGAGGGCGAGCGGTTCGGCGCGGGAGCACCGACCGGCGAGCGGGTCCAGGTGGAGTTCGTGAGCGCCAATCCCACGGGGCCCCTCACGGTGGGCCACGCACGCAACGCCGCGATCGGCGACGCGCTGGCTCGCATCCTGGCCTTCTCGGGGTCGCAGGAGGAGCGCGAGTACTACTTCAACGACGCCGGCGGTCAGATGGACCGGTTCGGCGCGTCGGTCGAGGCGCGATACCTGGAGCTCGTCGGTCGCCCGGTCCCGTTCCCCGAGGACGGCTACCACGGCGACTACGTGCGCGGCTACGCGCAGGACATCCTCGCGGCCGAGGGGCCCGGACTGGCCGAACTCCCCACGCAGGAGCGGTTCGTCCGTCTGCGCGAGGAGGGCGCGCGGCGGGCGATGCAGGGGATCGAGACCTCGTTGGCCCGCTTCGGCGTCACGTTCGATGTCTTCCTCTCCGAAGCCGCACTGGCGGGCAGGGGGGAGATCGACGAGGCGGTGCGGCGGCTCCGGGAGGCGGGCGCCGTGTACGAGGCGGAGGGCGCGGTCTGGTTCCGCTCCACGACCTACGGCGACGACAAGGATCGGCCGTTGATCCGTTCGAACGGGACCCATACGTACTTCGCGGCCGACTGCGCGTACCTGATCGACAAGTTCGGGCGCGGGTTCGACCACCTCCTCTACGTGTGGGGCGCCGACCACCACGGCGACGTGGCGCGGGTGCACGGGGCCGCCCGCGCGCTCGGGTTCGATCCCGACCACGTCGAGCTCCTGCTGTACCAGTTCGTGACGTTCCTCCGTGGCGGCGAGCCGGTGAAGATGAGCAAGCGGGCGGGGACCTTCGTCGCGTTGAACGAGCTGATCGACGAGGTCGGCGCCGACGCGGCGCGCTTCCACCTGCTCCTGTTCTCCAACGACCACCCGATGAACTTCGACATCGACGTCGTCAAGCGGCAGACGATGGACAACCCCGTCTACTACGTTCAGTACGGCCACGCCCGGATCGCGTCGATCCTGCGGAAGGCCGCGACGGTGGGGGTCGAGCTCCGGCCCATCGCCGACGTCGAGCTGGCCAGGCTGACCCACCCCACCGAGCTGGACCTGCTCCGCGCGATCGCCGAGGTCCCCGCCTCGATCGCGAAGGCCGCCGAGCTCCGCGCACCGCACCGCCTGGCCCATGCGTCCCAGGAGCTGGCGGCGCGCTTCCACCGCTTCTACACGGAGTGCCGGGTCGTCTCGGACGACGTCGAGATGACGCAGGCGAGGTTGTGGCTCGCGGCGGCGACCAAGCAGGTGCTCGGCAACCTGCTCGGTCTGCTGGGCGTGTCCGCCCCGGAGCGGATGGACCGCGCCGAAGGCTGATAGACATGACCACGACGGTGGAAGGACGGAGGCAGTGAGCGAGCGCACGATCCGCGTGGGACTCCTGGGGTGCGGGGTCGTGGGTGCCGGCGTTGCGCGGACGCTGCACGCCCACGCCGACGACATCGAGCGCCGCGCCGGCGTCCGTGTCGCCGTCACGCGCGTGGCGGTGCGGGACCTCACCCGGGATCGCCACGTGCCCGTGCCGCGGGAGGCGTTCACGACCGACGGCGCCGCGATCGTCGACGATCCGGAGATCGACGTCGTCTGCGAGCTGCTCGGCGGGCTCGAGCCGGCCCGGGGTCTGATCCTCCGCGCGCTCGCGAACGGCAAGCCCGTGGTGACGGCCAACAAGGAGCTCCTGGCGAACGCGGGCGACGAGATCCTCGGGGCCGCGGCCGCGGGCGAGCTCGACCTGGCCTTCGAGGCGGCCGTCGCCGGCGGGATCCCGTTGATCCGTCCGCTCACCGAGTCCCTGGCCGGCGAGCGCGTCGAGCGGCTGATGGGGATCGTGAACGGGACCACCAACTTCGTCCTCACGATGATGTCGGAGCGGGGGTGGAGCTACGAGGAGGCCCTGGCCGAGGCGCAGCGGCTCGGCTACGCGGAGGCGGATCCGACGGCGGACGTGGAGGGCCACGACGCGGCGGCGAAGTGCGCGATCCTCGCCTCGATCGCCTTCGACACCCGTGTCACCACGGAGGACGTCTATCGCGAGGGGATCGCCGACGTCACGCCGCAGGACATGGCGGACGCTGAACGGCTCGGGTACGTGGTGAAGCTGCTCGCGATCGCGGAGCTCGACGAGGGCGAGGTGTCGGCGCGCGTCTACCCCGCGATGGTCCCGCTGGAGCATCCGCTGGCGAGCGTCCGCGAAGCCTTCAACGCGGTCTTCGTCGAGGGGGCGACGGTGGGCACGTTGATGTTCTACGGCCGGGGCGCGGGGGGTGACCCGACCGCGGCCAGCGTCGTGGGGGACCTCGTGCAGGTCGCGCGCCACCTCTCCCACGGCGGTCGTGCGATGCTGCCGGCGGCCGGTCTCGGCCGACGGATCCGCCCGGTCGGCGGCACGATGGGTCAGTACTACCTGAACCTGCACGTCGTGGACCGCCCCGGCGTGCTCGCCGAGATCGCCGAGCGGTTCGGCCGCAACGGGGTCTCGATCGAGCGCGTCTGGCAGGAGGGCTTCGGCGAGGAGGCCACGCTCGTGTTCATCACCCACCGGGCTCAGGAGGGCGCCTTCCAGAAGACCGTGGACGAGCTCCGCGAGATGACCGCGGTGCGCGACGTCGCGAGCCTGCTCCGCGTGGAAGGCGAGGAGGGATGACGTCGGAGCCCCCGATGACCCCGGCGGGCCCCGGCACACGTCCCTGGCGCGGGATCATCGAGGAGTACCGCGGCCGGCTCCCGGTCAGCTCGACCACGCCGGTGATCACGCTCGGCGAGGGCGGCACGCCCCTCGTCCGGTCCACCCCGCTGTCCGACGAGACGGGGTGCGACGTCTGGCTGAAGTACGAGGGCTCCAACCCGACCGCGTCGTTCAAGGACCGCGGCATGACGCTGGCGATCTCCAAGGCGGTCGAGGAGGGTGCCAAGGCGGTGGTGTGCGCCTCGACGGGCAACACGAGCGCATCCGCGGCGGCCTACGCGGCGAAGGCGGGCATCACGTGCGCGGTGCTGGTCCCCAAGGGGAAGGTGGCGCTGGGCAAGATGGCGGCCACGCTCGTGCACGGGGCTCGGATGCTGGAAGTGGACGGCAACTTCGACGCATCGCTGGACCTGGCGCGCGATCTGGCGGACCGGTATCCGGTCACGCTGGTGAACAGCGTGAACCCCTTCCGGCTGCAGGGCCAGAAGACGGCGGCGTTCGAGATCTGCGACGCGCTCGGACGGGCCCCCGACGTGCACTGCGTCCCGGTGGGGAACGCGGGGAACATCTCCAGCCACTGGCTCGGCTACCAGGAGTACCTGGACGACGGCGTGATCGCCGAACCCCCACAGCTGTTCGGGTTCCAGGCCGCCGGCGCCGCTCCGATCGTCCGCGGGGAGCCGGTCCGCGATCCCCAGACGATCGCGACCGCGATCCGGATCGGGAACCCGGCGTCGTGGGAGAAGGCGGAGGCCGCCGCCCGCGCCTCCGAGGGCGCGATCCTCGCGGTGACCGACCGCGAGATCCTGGCCTCCTATCGGCGCGTCGCGCGGGAGGGTCTGTTCGTGGAGCCCGCCAGCGCGGCCAGCGTGGCGGGGCTGCTGCGGCTGCACGTGGACGGACTCCTCGTGCCGGGCTCCGTCGTGGTCTGCGTGCTCACCGGCCACGGGCTCAAGGACCCGGAGTGGGCGGTGGCGGGTGCGGCACAGCCGCCGACCGTGCCGCCGGACGCTGCCGTCGTGGCCGGCGAGCTGGGCCTCTAGCCGTGCGCGTCACCGTCGCCGTCCCCGCCACGTCCGCCAACCTGGGTCCCGGGTTCGACTGCTTCGGGTTGGCGCTGGATCTCTGCAACGAGGTCACGGCCGACACGGAGCTCGAGCCCGGCGCGGCGTGGGAGGGGGAGGGGGCCGACGAGCTTCCCGTGGACGGCTCCGACCTCGTCTCGCGGACCGTCGCCGAGGTCGCGACCGGGATGGGCCTGCCGGCCCCGGCGGTCGCGATCCACGGGCGGAACCGGGTCCCGCTCGAGCGTGGCCTGGGCTCGTCCTCGGCCGCGACCGTGGCGGGCGTGGTGATCGCCTCGGCCGTGCTGCAGTTGGGCTGGGAACGCGACCCCGCCACCGTGTTCGCCGCCGCCGCCCGCATCGAGGGCCACCCCGACAACGTGGCGGCCGCGTCGTGGGGTGGGTTCACCCTCGCGCTCCCCGACGGCTCCGCCCATCGGTTGGACCCGCACCCCGCGCTGCGACCCGTGCTGATCGTCCCCCCCGACCGGGTGCCGACGAGCGAGGCACGCGCCGCGCTCGCGCCCACGGTCCCCCGCGCGGACGCCGTCTTCAACCTCGCGCACGCCGCCCTGATGGTGGAGGCCGTCACCCGCGCTCCCGGCTTGCTGGGGACTGCGTTGCGCGACCATCTGCACGAGGACGCGCGGCTGGCGGCCCTCCCGGAGGTCGCCGAGCGGCTCGAGCTCCTGCGGGCGGCCAGCGTGCCCGCCTGCGTCTCCGGGGCCGGACCCAGCCTGCTGGCGTTCGAGCTGGACGGCCGCCCCGCGATCACGCCGGCGCTGCTGGACGCACCGCCCGACTGGACGATCGTCCGGCCTGCCGTCCGTGCCACCGGCTACGCGATCGGAGGCGGCGCCACCCTGACCGTAGACTGAGCGCGTGACCACGATCGCGCACATCTCCGATCCGCACGTCGGCTCGCCGATGTTCGTTCCGAACCTGATGCACCGCGTGATCGACGAGCTCAACGAGATGGCGCCCGACGTCGTGGTGGTCTCGGGCGATCTCACGGCCGATGGCTTCCGCCCCGAGTACAAGGCGTGGCTCGCCTACGCCGAGCGGATCGAGGCCCCGCTGCTCACCGTCCCGGGCAACCACGACTCGCGCAACGTCGGTTACCTGCACTTCGAGGAGCTGATCGGGCCACGCATGTGGACCCACGACGTGGACGACATCCGCATCGTGGGGGTCGATTCGAGCGAGCCTGACCTGAACGAGGGCAAGGTCGGCCGCGTGCACTACGACTGGATCGCGGAGCGCTTCACCCACCCGGCCGCGCTGAAGGTGTTCGTCCTGCACCACCACCTCCTGCCGATCCCCGGGACGGGGAGGGAGCGCAGCACCGTCGCCGACGCCGGCGACCTCCTCGAGGTGCTGGTGCACGCGGACGTGAACATCGTGCTGTCGGGGCACAAGCACGTCCCGTACGTCTGGCGGCTCGAGGACATGTACGTCGCGAACGCCGGCACCGTCTCGTCGCTCCGCGTCCGGGGGCACACGAAGCCGTGCTACAACGTGCTCGAGTTCGACGGGGGGCAGGTCCGGATCGACCGGCGGTTCCCCTTCGGCGACCGTCACGAGATGGCCAGGTTCTCGCTCTTCGAGACCTCGCCGGCGCATCGGGAGCCGCCCGTCCAGGCGGCCGCGGCCGACCACGTCTGAGTCGAGCCGGCTCGCCGCACGACCTCACCGCACGACCTCACGATCACACGACTGGACCGACGAGAGGAGGTGCACCGATCCGCACGCTCGTCCTGATCGACGGTGAGCACGTCCCGACCGTGACCCGCGGCGCGATCGAGGTCGCGCGGTCCCGAGGCCACCAGGTCGTCGCCGCGCTGCTGGTCGGCGGCATCGAGAAACTCCGGTCCGAGGGGCCGCCCGACGTCGGCGTTCCCGTCCGCGCCCCGCGCGGCCCGATCGGGCCCGCCCTGGTCGGCGCGATCCGGGATCTGGCGGTGGAGATCGTGCTCGACCTGTCCGACGAGCCGGTGCTGGGGTACCGGGAGCGCATGGAGGCGGTGGCCGCGACCCTCGCGGCCGGAGCCACCTACCGCGGTCCCGACTTCATGTTCACGCCGCCGACGGCCGACCCCGCCCCCGTGGGGGTCCCCACCGTCGCCGTGATCGGGACGGGCAAGCGCACCGGCAAGACCGCGATCGCCGGTGAGGTGGCACGCCGCGCCGCCGAGCTCGGCCTCGATCCGGTCGTGGTGGCGATGGGCCGCGGCGGCCCCGCGGAGCCGCAGGTCGTCGAGGCGGGCACGGTCACGCTCGAGCGCCTGCTCTCCGTGGCGCGAGCGGGTGGCCACGCGGCGAGCGACTACCTCGAGGACGCGCTCACGACCGGTGTGACCACGATCGGGGCCCGCCGTGCCGGCGGCGGGCTCGCGGGGGAGCCGTACGACACGAACGTGGCGGAGGCCGTCGCGCTCGCGGCGGCGCGGCGGCCTGGTGTGCTGGTCCTCGAGGGGAGCGGCGCGGCATTGCCGCCGATCGCCTGGGACGCAGGGATCCTGGTGGTGCCGGTCACCTGCCCGCTGGAGTACCTCCGCGGCTATCTCGGACCCTATCGGCTGTTGCGGACCGACGTGGCCATTGTTACCATGATGAACGACCCGGCTCTCGGGTCCGAGGATCTCTCCGCTCTGACCTCCCATCTCCGCGCCGCCCTGGGTGAAGCCCGGTACGTGGTGACCGACTTCTCCCCGGTGCCGCTGGCGGACGTGGCGGGGCGAGACGTGTTCCTCACCACCACCGCCCCCGGTGCGGTGGCCGCCCGGCACGCCGCGTACCTCGCGGACGCGTTCGGGTGCAGGGTGGTGGGGTGGAGCGCGCGGCTGGCCGATCGGGCCGGCCTGGCGGAGGACCTGGACTCGGCTCCCGGGTTCGAGGTCCTCCTCACGGAGCTCAAGGCCGCTGCGATCGACGTGGCGAGCGAGAGGGCCGTGGAGCGTGGAGCGGAGGTCGTGTTCGTGGACAACCGAGCCCGCACGGTGGGCGGTGAGACCGAGCTGGTCCCGCTGCTGTCCGAGGCGATCGGGCTGGCCATGGAGCGATCGAAGGCTCGAGGGAGCACCGGGTGACCGAACGGACGCGCACACCCCAGATCACGATCACGGACCGCGAGCCCGGCCTGCCCTTCTCCAAGGGCCTGTTGGCCTCGCAGGTCATGGTCACGGGGCTGTCCCCGTTCCGCGCCTACCAGGTCGCGGAGGAGGTGGAGCTGCGGCTGCACGAGCGCCGTCGCTCGTCCCTCACGTCGGTCGAGCTCGCCGACGAGGCCTACGAGGTGATCCGCGAGCTCGCCGGGGAGCGCTACGCCACCAACTTCACGCGGTGGCGGCAGGTCGAGGACCTCGACGTGCCGCTCGTGATCCTGATCGGCGGTGCGACGGGCGTCGGGAAGTCGACGATCGCCACCCAGCTCGCCGCCCGGCTCGGCATCGTCCGCGTCGTGGCGACCGACGCGATCCGCGAGGTGATGCGAGGGATGCTCTCCCCCGAGCTGATGCCCAGCCTCCACACGTCCACCTACACGGCGGACGAGGCGGTCCGCGAGGCACCGGTCAAGCCGTCCGACGCCCTCCTGCTGGGGTTCTGGCGCCAGACGCAGGCGGTCTCGGTGGGGATCGAGTCGTTGATCGAGCGGGCTGCCACCGAACGGACCAGCGTCGTGATCGAGGGCGCGCACGTCGTCCCCGGATTCTTCGACGTGGAGCACCACGCAGGCGGCATCCTCGCGGTACCCTTCGTGGTGACGGTCACCGACGAGGACCGCCACCTGGCGCACTTCGCCGCCCGCGAGGATGCGGTGGGGGCCCGACCGGCCAAGCGTTACGTGTCGGGGTTCGACAACATCCGCCGACTCCAGGGCTACATCAAGAGCCAGGCGCTGGCCCACGGGGTGCCCGTGATCCCCAACTACAGCTTCGACCAGTCCATCGCCACGGTGATCGACCTGGTGATGGAGCGGGTCACCGAGCGCGCCGCGGCCCAGGGCACCGACGACGACGCGATGCAGATCCAGGGCACCGGCGCCGAGATCCGAAGAGAGGTAGAGAGCGCATGAGACTGTTCCTCGACACCGCGAGCATCGAGGAGATCCGCGAGATCAACCGATGGGGCGTCCTGGGTGGGATCACCACCAACCCGTCCCTGCTGGCCAAGGAGCACCAGGATCCCGAGGCCGTCTGGAAGGAGATCCTGACCGAGGTGGAGGGCGACGTGTCCCTGGAGGTCACGGCGTCCGACACCGACGGGATGCTCGAGCAGGGCCATCGGCTCGCCGGGATGGCTCCCAACGCGGTCGTGAAGGTCCCGATGACCCCCGACGGGCTGGCCGCGGGCAAGCGCCTGACCGAGGAGGGGATCAGGATCAACGTGACGTTGGTCTTCTCGCCCGGACAGGCGATCCTGGCTGCCGAGATCGGGGCGTACATCGTGTCGCCGTTCCTGGGCCGCGTGGACGATGTGGCCAGCGACGGCATGGCCGTGCTGCGGAGCATCTGTGACCTCTATGCTGTGCAGGGCTACCAGACCAACGTCCTGGCAGCATCGCTCCGACACCCCATGCACGTCGTCGAGTCGGCGCTGGCCGGCGCGGACATCGCGACGATGCCGTACGACGTCTTCACCAAGCTCGTGAAGCACCCGCTCACCGACCTCGGCCTGGAGAAGTTCCATGCCGACTGGACCGATCTCCAGCGCGGGCTGGAGGGAGAGGCACCTGCCTGATGGACACCACGATGAACCGCGAGTCCCTCGGCACGAAGCTGCTGCCCGAGTTGCAGCAGATCGCCCAGGCGCTCGGCGTCGAGGGAGCCCAGAAGCTCCGGAAGGCCGGCTTGATCGACGCGATCGTCGAGAAGAGCTCCGGGACCGCCGGCGAGGGCAACGGGGCCTCCGCGCCCCGGGCGCGCGACGGCGCCCGCCGCTCGGCTCGTGCCGCGGCCGGGGACGGCGGCGAGGCCGGCTCCGGGACCGCGACGGCCGTCGAAGACCCACCGTCGGCCCCCGAGCCTGCAGAAGGCGGCAACGGCTCCGGGGACCGGGGCGACCGCGGCCGCGGTGACGGCGGCGGCGACCGGGGTGGCGACCGAGGGGGTCGTGGCGGCGGCGACCGCGGCGATCGTCCCGAGCGCGCCGAGGGCGAGCGTTCCGAAGGGTTCGATCGCGACCGGCGGCGACGCCCCTCGCGCGAGGACCGCCGCCGTCAGCGGGAGGAGCGCCGCCAGCGCGAGGAGGCCGACCGGGTCGAGGAGCTGAAGACCGCGCCGACGCGTTCGGGCATCCTGGACATCCTGCCCGAGGGCTACGGGTTCCTCCGCACGGCGGGCTACCTGCCGGGGCCGGGGGACGTCTACGTCTCGCTGTCGCACGTGCGGAAGCACCAGCTGCGCAAGGGCGACACCGTCAGCGGGAAGGTCCGCGAGGCACGGAACAACGAGAAGTACCCGGCCCTCCTGCAGGTCGAGGCGGTCAACGAGGCCGACCCCGAGGTCGCGGCGCAGCGCCCCGTCTTCGACAAGCTCACGCCGCTGTTCCCGAACGATCGGTTCCGGCTGGAGAACGGCCCGCTCGCGATCGCCGAGCGGATCGTCGACATGATCGCTCCGATCGGCAAGGGGCAGCGGGGCATGGTCGTCTCGCCGCCGAAGGCCGGGAAGACGACGATCCTCAAGCAGATCGCCAACGGCATCATCAACTCCAACCCGGAGACCCACGTGATCGTGCTGTTGGTCGACGAGCGGCCCGAGGAGGTCACGGACTGGCAGCGGACGGTCCAGGCTGCCGAGGTCGTGTACTCGACGTTCGACAAGCCCACCGATCAGCACATCCAGGTCACGGAGCTGGTCCTCGAGCGGGCCAAGCGGCTCGCCGAGATGGGCCAGGACGTCGCGATCATCCTGGACTCCCTGACCCGGCTGACCCGCGCCTACAACCTGGCGATGCCGGCGTCGGGCAAGATCCTCACCGGCGGCATCGACTCCGCCGCCCTCTACCCGCCGCGGCGGTTCTTCGGTGCGGCGCGGAACATCGAGGAGGGCGGGTCCGTGACGATCATCGCCAGCGCCCTCGTCGAGACGGGCTCCCGCATGGACGAGGGGATCTTCGAGGAGTTCAAGGGCACGGGGAACATGGAGCTGCGGCTGGACCGGCAGCTCTCCGAGAAGCGGTTGTTCCCCGCGATCAACGTCGACGCCTCGGGCACCCGGAAGGAGGAGCTGCTGCTCCCGCCCGAGGAGCTGGCGCTCGTGATCCGGCTGCGGCGCGTGCTCCACGCGTTGGAGGCGGGCGCGGCGCTCGAGCTGCTGGTCGACAAGCTGCGGGCCACCAAGTCCAACGAGCAGTTCCTCAAGGACATCGCGAAGGCGCCGACCGGAGGCTGATCCGGGAATGCCCGCGCGTTGGAACAGATGCGAGGCGCGGACGACCCCGGTAGCCTGCCGGCCTGAGGCGCGCGGAGGAGACATCGAGAGATGAAGCAGGGCATCCATCCCGAGTACCAGATCACCAACGTGCACTGCTCGTGCGGGAACACGTTCACCACGCGCTCCACGGTGAGCGAGATCCGGGCGGAGCTCTGCTCCAACTGCCACCCGTTCTACACCGGGAAGCAGAAGCTCGTGGACACGGGGGGTCGCGTGGAGCGCTTCCAGCGCCGCTACGCCAAGACCCAGCAGGCGCAGAAGGCCGCGGCCGAGAGCTGAGCCGGGTGGGCAGCCGACCCCCGGTCCCCCCCGGCTCGCCACCCGCCCACCTCTACGGCGGCCAGGCGGTCGTCGAGGGGGTGATGATGCGCGGCGCCGACCATTGGGCGGTCGCCGTGCGCGAGCCGGCCGGCCAGATCCACGTGGAGTCGCACGCGATCGATTCGATCGCGAACCGCCACCCGTTCCTCAAGAAACCGTTCCTGCGCGGCATCATCGTGCTGGGTCAATCCCTCGCGATCGGCGTCAAGGCGTTGATGGTGTCGGCGAACCGCTCCCTCGACGAGGACGAGCAGCTGACCTCGCGGCAGATCGGCGTCTCGCTCGCGCTGGCGATGGTGTTCTTCGTCGGTGTCTTCATCCTGGGACCCACCACGCTGTTCACCTGGGTCGAGGACCGGATCGACGCCAGCGGCGTCGTGGTCAACGTCCTGGAGGGTGTCTTCCGGGTCCTGCTCTTCGTCGGGTACCTCTGGCTGATCGGCCGATCCAAGGAGATCCGGCGGGTGTTCGAGTACCACGGCGCCGAGCACAAGACGATCGCCGCCTACGAGCACGATGACCAGCTGGTGCCCGAACGGATCGACACGTATCCGAAGGAGCACGTCCGCTGCGGCACGAACTTCCTGATCATCGTGATGATCGTGACGATCTTCGTGTTCACGCTCTTCGGCACGCCCGGACTGCTGTGGCGGGTCCTGTCCCGCGTGATCGCGATCCCGATCATCGCCGGACTGGCGTACGAGGCCCTCCGGCTCGGCGCGCGGTACCCCACGTCGATCGTGATGCGGGCGCTGATGCAGCCGGGGATCTGGCTCCAGAAGATCACGACGAAGGAACCCGACGAGGGGCAGATCGACGTGGCCGTCGCCTCGTTCACCGAGGTGTTGCGTCGCGAGGCCGAGGCTGCCGACGCGGGAGAGGACCGTCGAGCGTAGGTCTTTCGGGTCGTTGCATCCGCCGGCTGCGACCCTGAAGATGGATGTTCCCTCGACGACGCGGGAGGTTCCCCCGATGAGCAGCGACCTCGATCTGCCGCTCTTGCCCAGCGCGGAGCAGATCCGTCGCCGCGAGTTCGCCACGGTGCGTCGCGGCTACGATCCCGACCAGGTCCGTGAGTACCTGCTGCACGTGTCCGCGCAGGTGGCCACGCTCGAGCAGGAGTTGCGCGACGCGAAGATGCGCGCCGACACCAAGGCGTCGCGCGACGCGACGACCGTGGACGAACGCGGTGAGGACCAGGCGGCCGACCACCCCTCGTTCGTCGCCGCGCCGGAGGCGGTGCCCGGGGACGAGGCCTACGGGCGCCTCGCCGAGCGCTTCGCCGAGATGATCCGCAACGCCGACGAGGAGTCGACGCGCGTCCTCGAGGAGGCGCGTCGGGAGTCCGAGCGGATCCTGGAGGAGGCGCGGACCGAGGCCGACCGCGTGCGGGTCGACGCGCAGGCACGCGCCGAGGAGGCACGCGCCGAGGGCGACGACGAGCTCGCCCGGGCCAAGGAGGAGGCCGACAGGATCCTGGGCGGGTTGGCCGATCGCCGCGAGACGCTCGTGACCCAGATGCACGAGATGCAGTCCAAGCTGCTCGCGGTCGCCAAGAACCTCGAGATCGGGATCGACGAGCCAGATCTGGACGAGGCCGCCGCCGAGGATCCCGCCGGAGGCGCCGGGACCGCTCCGGACCCGGTCGATCCCAAGTACGAGGACCTGTGGGTATCCGGCGACGGCAGCTCGGTCGACATCCCCGACCTCGAGCCGCTCGATCTGGACTTCGACGAGGAGACCCCCGGCACGGAGTGACGTGATCCTCGGGACGGAGTGACCTCGGCTCGCGCCGGGCTGGCAGGATAGGTCCATGACGCGCGGGATCGAGGAGCAGCTCGACGCGATCGAGGCTCGCTACGACGAGGTGGCGGCCGAGATGGGGACGCCCGAGGTGGCGGGCGATCCCGGCCGCCTCCGCACCCTCGGCAAGACGTTCGCGGAGCTGGGCGAGGTCGTCGTCCCCTACCGCACCTACCGGGAGGCCCTGGCGCAGGCGGAGGAGGCCGGCGGGCTGGCCGCCGCCGAGTCGGATCCCGAGCTGGCCGCCTACTTCCGCGAGGAGGCGGAGCGCCAGGGAGCCCGCGCCGAGCAGCTCCGGTCGCACCTGGAGCTGCTACTCGTCCCGAAGGATCCGAACGAGGGCAAGGATCTGATCGTCGAGATCCGCGCGGGCGCCGGAGGTGAGGAGGCGGCCCTGTGGGCCGGGGACCTGTTCGAGATGTACCGGCGGCTCGCGGAGCGGCACCGGTGGCGGACCGACATCCTCGCCTCCTCCCCGAGCGACCTCGGTGGCTACAAGGAGGTCTCGCTCGAGGTGCGGGGCAAGGACGCCTACGGACGACTGAAGCACGAGGCGGGCGTCCACCGCGTCCAGCGGGTCCCCGTCACCGAGTCCAAGGGCCGGCTGCACACGTCCACGGCGACCATCGCGGTCATGCCGGAGGCGGAGGAGATCGAGGTCGAGCTCCGTCCCGAGGACGTGCAGGTCGACGTCTACCGGTCGAGCGGTCCCGGGGGACAGTCGGTGAACACGACCGACTCGGCCGTGCGCGTGGTGCACCGACCGACCGGGATCAAGGTGGAGGTCCAGGAGGAGCGCTCGCAGCTCCAGAACCGCGAGAAGGCGATGCGGTACCTGCGTGCCCGGCTGTACCAGCTTGCGCTCGACGAGGCCCGTGAGAAGGAGGCCGCCGAGCGACGCGCCCAGCTGGGGACCGGGGAGCGGGCCGAGAAGATCCGCACGTACAACTTCCCCGAGGGTCGGGTCACCGACCACCGCATCAAGCACACCTCGCATCAGCTCGACGACGTCCTGGGCGGCGGCGAGGAGCTCGACCGGTTCGCCGACCTCCTCCAGGCGGCCGAGCGCGCGGCGCAGCTGGATGCCGACGGCGACGGCGCGGTCGGCCGGGGCGACGCCGCCGCCGGGTCCGGCTGACCGATGCGACCGGTCGAGGTCGTCCGCCGCGGGACCTCGTACCTCGCCCGTCACGGTGTGCCGAGCCCGGACGTCAACGCGGAGCTCCTGATGGCGTCGGTGCTGCGGACGGACCGGGCCGGGCTCGCTCGACGGAGCGAGCCCCTCACTCCGGCCGAGGCGAAGGCGTACGGCCGGGTCCTGTGCCGGCGCTGCACCGGCACCCCCCTGCAGCACCTGACCGGGGAGCAGGGGTTCCGCCACCTGCTCCTCACGGTGCGACCGGGCGTGTTCGTGCCCCGTCCCGAGACCGAGGTCGTGGTGGACGCGGCGCTCGGGGAGCTCCGGGGCCGCCGCAGGCCGCGGGTCGTCGACCTGGGGACCGGTGCGGGCACGATCGCGCTGGCGTTGAAGCACGAGCGGCCCGGCGCGCAGGTGTGGGCGACCGATGTGGCCGGGCCGGCGGTCGAGCTCGCCCGTGAGAACGCCGCGCGGCTCGGCCTGGAGGTCGAGGTCCTCAGGGGAGATCTCTTCGCGCCCCTGCCCGACGATCTGCGCGGTCGCGTGGACCTGGTGGTGAGCAATCCGCCCTACGTGGCGCCCGCATCGGCGCCGGCGCTGCCGGCCGAGGTGCTCGCGGACCCCCCCGAGGCCGTGTTCGGTGGGCCCGAGATCTACGAGCGCATCCTGCCGGGCGCGGCGGTCTGGCTGAGGTCCGGGGGGGCCGCCGTCGTCGAGATCGAGGAGCACCTCGGGGAACGGGTGGCGGCGATCGCCCGGGACGCCGGCTTCACCGAGGTGGACGTCCGGCCGGACCTGAACGCGAGGGACCGGGTGGTCGTGGGGCGATGCGCGTGAGCGGGACCGAGCCCGAGCCCTCGGCCGAACCGGCGATCGCGGAAGCCGTCGCGGCCGTGGGGCGCGGGGCCCTGATCGTCCTGCCGACCGACACGGTCTACGGGATCGGGACCCGCCCGGACGACCCGGCGGCCACGGGACTCCTGTTCGCCGCGAAGGAACGTCCCGGCGATCTCACGCTGCCCGTGCTCGTGCCCGACGTCGGCGCCGCGAGGAGCGTTGGGCGCCTGGACGAGCGGGCCGAGCGTCTGGCGGTGGCGTGCTGGCCCGGTCCCGTGACGCTGGTCGTCCCCCGGAGCTCCGCGTCGGCGGGGTGGGACCTGGGGGGCGATCGCGACACGGTCGGGCTGCGGGTGCCGGCCGACCCCTTGGCGTTGGCGCTCCTGGCCGCGACCGGACCTCTGGCGGTCACCTCCGCGAACCGGTCGGGCGACCCGCCGGCCCGGACCTGCGACGAGCTCGTGGCCGCCTTCGGTGACCAGGTGGCCGTGTACCTCTGTCAGGACGAGCCGTTGGAAGGTGCGTCCTCGACCGTGGTCGATCTCGCGCACGGGGAGGCCGTCGTGCTCCGCGAGGGACGCCTGGGCGGCGACGAGGTCCGCCGCCTCCTCGAGGAGGAGGGAGACCCGTCGTTCCCCGGCGCGAGCCCCGAGGATCGATGACGCCGACATCGTCGATCCTCGTCATCTGTACCGGCAACATCTGTCGTTCTCCCGTGGCGGAGGCGAGCTTGCGGCGGTCGCTCGACCGCCGGCTCGGAGCGCGGGCGCCGCGGGTCTCGTCCGCCGGCACCGAGGGGTGGGACGGGTCGCCGGCGACCGACGGATCGGTGGTGGCGGCTCGCGAGCTCGGCCTCGACCTCACGGGCCACGTCGCCCGATCCCTCACGACGGACATGCTCGCCGGAGCGGGGCTGTTGCTGGTGATGGCGGCCGGGCATGCCGACACGATCACGGCGGCCGTCCCGTCGGCAGAGCCGCGGATCTTCACGCTGAAGGAGCTGGTGCTGACGTTCGAGGCCCTGCCCGCGGACGCCTCGGCTCCGAGGCTCGAAGACCGGGTCGCGGCCGCGGCCGCCTGGCGAGCCTCGGTCGGCGTCCCGGCCGCGGACCTCGATGTGGACGACCCCCTCGGGCAGCCGCTGGACACCTACCGGGCGATGGCCCGCGAGCTCGTCGACTGGACCGACCGTCTGGCGGCCGAGCTGGCACGGCCTCCGGCGCCCCCCCAGCCGGGAGACCCGCCGGCGTGAGAGGCTGCCGAGGGGGCGGCGCGACGCCCCGGGAGCGAACGAGCGGAGGGAGCGAGCGATGCGGGAGTACGCAGCCGACTGGGAGGCCCTCAAGGCGACCGACCCCGAGGTGGCGGAGGCGGTCGGCAACGAGCTCGCGCGCGAGCGGCGCACGCTCCGCCTGATCGCGTCGGAGAACTACGCGAGCCCCGCGGTCCTGGCCGCCGTCGGCTCCACGCTCAACAACAAGTACGCAGAGGGGTATCCGGGCCGCCGCTACTACGGCGGCTGCGAGTTCGTCGACGTCGTCGAGCAGCTGGCGATCGATCGCGCCAAGGAGCTGTTCGGCGCCGAGCACGCCAACGTGCAGCCGCATTCGGGGGCCTCCGCGAACCTCGCCGTCTTCGGGGCCTTCCTCGAACCGAAGGACCCGTCCTCAACGGTCCTCGGGATGGTCCTGGCGCACGGCGGCCACCTCACCCACGGCTCGCCCGTGAACGTCTCCGGGATGTGGTTCAACTTCGTCGGCTACGAGGTCAACCGCGAGACCGAGCAGCTCGACATGGACCGGATCCGCGACCTCGCGCTGGAGCATCGGCCGCGGATCCTGCTCGCCGGCTACACGGCGTACCCGCGGACGATCGACTTCGCCGCGTTCCGAAGCATCGCTGACGAGGTCGGTGCGCTGTTGTGGGTCGACGCCGCGCACTTCATCGGCCTGGTGGCCGGCGGAGCGTTCCCCAGCCCCGTGCCCCACGCCGACGTCGTCACCTTCACCACCCACAAGGCGCTGCGGGGTCCGCGCGGAGCGATGATCCTGTGCACCGAGGAGCACGCGAAGGCGATCGACAAGGCGGTCTTCCCGATGATGCAGGGGGGACCGATCGAGAACAACATCGCCGGCAAGGCGGTGGCGCTCAAGGAGGCGATGGGCGAGGACTTCCGCGCGTACGCCGAGCGCACCGTACGCGATGCCCGGGCGCTCGCCGCCGGCCTCGCGGACGAGGGGCTGCGGATCGTCTCGGGGGGAACGGACTCGCACCTTGCCCTCGTCGACGTGCGCCCCCTGGGCGTCGACGGCCGCGGGGCGGAGACCGTGTGCGACGAGGTCGACATCTCGCTCAACAAGAACCAGATCCCCTACGACCCGAACCCGCCGTCGTCGCCCTCGGGGATCCGCGTCGGGACGCCGGCCTGCTCCACGTTGGGCATGGACGAGCCCGAGATGCGGGAGATCGCCTCGATCATGGGCGACGTGCTCCGGTCACCCGAGGACGAGGGAGCCAAGGAGAAGGCCCGCGGGCGCGTCGCCGAGCTGACGCAGCGGTTCCCCCTGTACGCGTGAGGTTGTCGGAGCCAGGTCCCCGACCGAGACTGCCGGAAGCGTGAGCGCCTACCTCTGGGTGTTCCTGACGGCAGCCGGCGTCACCTTCCTGGCGACGCCGGTCGTGCGGCGCGTGTCGATCGCCAGGGGAGCGATCGACCGCCCCTCGGACCGGAAGGTCCATCCGCACCCGACACCGACGATGGGCGGGTTCGCGATGTATGCGGGGTTCCTGGCCGCGCTGCTGCTGTCCCGCTACCTCCCGTTCTTCCGCGACCTGAACGCCGCGAGCCCCGAGCCGCTGGCCGCGGTGGTGGGCTGCACGCTGATGGTGGGGCTCGGCGCGATCGACGACACGCGGGGCGCCTCCGCGGTCGCCAAGCTCGCCGCTCAGGTGTTCATCGCGGGGGTCGTCGTCCTGCTCGGCGTCCAGCTCACCTACTTCGTGCTCCCGCTGCTCGGCGGGGACTCGGTGGCGCAGATCGTGGTGCTCTCCGCCGACCTGTCGGTGATCCTCACGATCCTCTGGATCGTCTTCGTGGCCAACGCCGTGAACCTCGTCGACGGCCTGGACGGTCTCGCGGCAGGGATGGTCGCGATCGCCAGCAGCGTGTTCTTCGTGTTCATGGTGCGGAGCCCGAGCCTGTTCGGCGACGCATCGCAGGCGGCCCTCCTGTCCGCGATCACCGCCGGGATCTGCATCGGCTTCCTGCCGTGGAACTTCCATCCGGCCAAGATCTTCATGGGGGACACGGGCTCGATGCTCCTGGGGATGCTCTTGGCCCTGGCGACGATCTCGGGCGTGGGCCGCAATCCCTATCCACCGAGCGCGGGCGACCTGGCCGCGACGTTCGGCGTGCTGCTCGTGCCGCTGCTGATCTTCGGGATCGCCTTCCTCGACGTGGCGCTCGCGGTGATCCGGCGGACCCGTCGCGGCGTGGGGATCGGGCACGCCGACAAGCAGCATCTGCACCACCGGCTGATGGACATCGGGCACGGCCACCGGCAGGCCGTCCTGCTGATGTACCTGTGGAGCCTGCTGCTTTCCCTCAGCGGGCTCGCGATCGGCCTGGTCGAGGGACGGTTCGTGGTCGGCATGATCCTGATCGGCAGCGGCGTCCTGTTCCTGGTGACCGTGGGTCCCCGGTTGGCCGAACGACGCAACGGCCACGACGAGGAGGGCCCCGGGGGGAGCGCTCCGGCCTCCGCACCGCGGACCGGGACGCGGCCGGCTCCCTGAGCGTCCCGGCGACGCCGATCCGGCCCCGACCCGGGGGGAGCCTCCCCGCGTATCTACCCAAGGGTCGGCCGATCGTGTGATGATCCCGGCCTCCGAAGGCGCGACGCCCGCCTGGGCGCGGGAGGGGGTGGATGTGGCCGAGATCGACGTGCGTCTCGACCGCGTGTCGAAGTTGTTCGGCGACATGGCGGCCGTCGACGATCTGTCGCTCGATATCGACGAGGGCGAGTTCTTCTCGATGCTGGGCCCGTCGGGCTGCGGGAAGACGACGACCCTGCGCATGATCGGTGGGTTCGAGGAGCCCAGCTACGGGACCGTCTACCTGGGTGGCCGCGACGTCACCGATCTCCCGCCCTACAAGCGCGACGTCAACACCGTCTTCCAGTCCTACGCGTTGTTCCCGCACCTCGACGTCTTCGAGAACGTGGCGTTCGGGCTCCGGCGCAAGAGGACGCCGAAGGACGAGGTGACGACCCGGGTCGCCGAGGCGCTCCGGCTGGTCGAGATGACCGGGTTCGAGGATCGCAAGCCGCCGCAGATGTCGGGCGGGCAGCAACAGCGGATCGCCCTGGCACGGGCCCTGGTGAACCACCCGAAGGTGCTACTCCTGGACGAGCCGCTCGGCGCGCTCGACCTCAAGCTGCGCAAGCAGATGCAGCTGGAGCTCAAGCGGATCCAGCAGGAGGTCGGGATCACGTTCATCTACGTGACCCACGACCAGGAAGAGGCCATGACGATGTCGAACCGGTTCGCCGTCATGCGCCACGGGAAGATCGAGCAGATCGGGCCGCCCGAGGAGGTCTACGAGTCGCCGGCGACCGAGTTCGTGGCCGGCTTCCTGGGGGCCTCCAACCTGCTGCCCGGGACGCTCGCGGCGTCGAGCAACGACGTCACCACCGTCCACCTGTCGACCGGCCACGACGTGACCGTGCCGAGCTCGCGGGTCCCTGCCGACGTGAACGGATCGGTCAAGGTCGGCGTGCGCCCCGAGAAGATCACGCTCGAGGCGGATGCGGGCGAGCCCGCCGCCGGCTCGAACTGGGTGGGCGGGTTGCTGCGGATGTCCACGTACATCGGCGTCAGCCACCAGTACAAGGTCGAGGGACCCGGTGGCACCGAGCTCACCGTCTACGTCCAGAACCTGGGCGCCACGTCTCCGCCGCACCCCGGCGAGCAGGTCCGGCTCGTGTGGCGCCCCGAGCACACGTTCGTCGTCAAGCCGTCGGAGTCCCTGAGCGATGAGGAGGAACAGGAATGAGCGAGCCCCGCAAGGTGCCGGACCCGGCCCTCCTGCGCGGTGCCACGATGCCGAGGTTCTCGCGCCGCGACCTGCTGAAGTACGCAGGGGTCGGTGCGGGCGCGCTCAGCCTCTCCTCGATCCTCGCGGCCTGTGGGACCGCCGCGGAGGTGTCGACCGGGACGCCGACCGGCGCCGACCAGCCCGGCTCGGCCGCCTGGTGGGCCGCCCAGACGGCGGGCGACCACGTGAACTTCACGAACTGGCCCCAGTACATCGACGTCGCGAAGGTGAACGACGAGCGCGTCTACCCGACCCTGATGGCGTTCACCGACGCCACCGGGATCGATGTCACCTATCGGGCCGACATCAACGACAACGCCCAGTTCTACGCGCAGATCCGCCCTGCCCTGGAGGCCGGTGACTACACGGGCGACGACATCATCGTCATCACGAACGGCAAGGAGCTCAGCGAGATGATCGATCTCGGGTTCCTGATCCCGCTCGACACGAGCGCCCGGCCGAACTTCGACCAGTACGCCGACCCCACGATCGTCGACCCCG
>DATBJQ010000076.1:0-9023 GCA_036556385.1 Actinomycetota bacterium
GGCGCGTCGTCGCCGACGCCCAGGACGCAGATCGCCGCGTCGGCCCCCACGGCGGCGCGCGCCACGGCGCCGGCGTCCATCGCGTCGCCGGGTTCGATGCGCAGCCCCTCGGGCGGCGACGGGAAGGCGCCCGGCCGCCGCACCAGGGCGGTGACCGGATGGCCCGCCTCGAGCGCCGCATCCACGACGACCCGGCCCGTGCGACCCGCGCCCCCGAACACGACCAGCTGCATGCCTCAGCCCGTGGTCTCGGGGAGGCCCTCGGCGCGCCACGCCCCCATCCCGCCGACGACGGTGGCCGCATCGCCACGGCCCTTGGCCACGAGCAGGCTCGCGATCACCGAGGAGCGGAACCCGCCGCCGCAGATCACCGCGAGCGGCCGGCCGTCGGGCTCCGGCAGCTCGCCGATCCGGCCCGGCACGTCGGCGCCGGTCATGTACCACGCTCCGTCGATGTGCCCGGCCGCCCACTCGTCGGGCTGGCGGACGTCGAGCACGGTCAGCGTGCCATCGGTCAGGCCGGCGGCCACCTGGCGGACCGAGAGCTGCGCCGCGCCCTCCACGTCCATCCCCGTCGTCCGCCATCCCTGCATCCCACCCACGAGCCAGCCGGCGGGCGGCGGGTACCCGATCCGCAACAGCCCCCAGGTGGCCTCCCACAGGTCCTCCGCACGGTCGAGCACCAGGAGCGTCTCGGCCCCGTCGGGCAGGACCGTGCCGGCCCACGTGGCGAACGACCCCTCGATCGCCACGTGGAGGGCCCCCGGGACGTGGCCGCCGGCGAAGGCCTCCGTTCGCCGGGTGTCCAGCACGACGGCCCCGCCGTCGCGCAGCTTCGCGAACAGCTCGACGGTGAGGGCCGGGGGCTCCGCCAGCCCGCCGAGCGCCGCGGGTCCCGCCATGTTCTGCGCACGCATCCGGTGCCAGTACGGCGGGACGGCCGGGAGCGTGGCGAGACCGAAGACCTCCTCGATCGGCCGCTCGGCGAGCGCACGGCCGATCACGGGGTTCGTGCGGCGCTCGTACCCGATCGTGGTGGACAGCCGCGCGCCGATCGTGCCGCCGCAGAGCGAGCCGGCGACGTGCGTCGGGTAGACCTCGACGTGATCGGGCAGCGTGAGGATCCGGTCCCGGAGCGTGCGCAGGAGCGTCTCGGCGCTCTCGCGCGTGGACGCCTCGTCGCCGAGCAGGTCGGGGCGCGCCACGTCGTGGACGAGGAGCGCGCCGCCGGACAGGAGCACCGCGGGCTCCTCGCTCACCGCCAGGTCGCGGACCAGGAGGCTGACGTGCTCCGGCGTGTGGCCCGGCGTGTGGACGACCTCGAGCTGGACCTGGCCCAGCTCGATCGTCTCGCCGTCGGCGAGCGGTCGGTGGTCGTACCCGTAGTCCCCCGTGTCCGGCGCCAGCGCACGGACGCCGGGGACCGCGGCCAGCAGCTCGCCGATGCCGGAGAGGTAGTCGTTGTGACCGTGCGTGTCCAGGACGTACGCGATCCGCAGGCCGCGATCACGCGCCTCGGCGAGGTAGTCGGCGACGTCGCGACGGGGATCGAGCACCAGGGCCTCGCCCGTGCGCTCGTCGCCCACGAGGTAGGAGGCATGCCCCAGGCCTTCCAGATGGAACTGGCGCAGATGCACGTCTCGACCTTACCGAACGCCATCGGGTGCGCTCACGCGACGGTCCGGGTGTCGATGCCGGGACCCGTCGGTAGGGTGGAGACGACGTGAGCGACGCGATCATCCGGACCGAGGGGCTCCGGAAGCGGTTCGGCGAGGTCGAGGCCCTGAAGGGCGTCGACCTGCACGTGGAACGCGGCACCGTGTTCGGCCTGCTGGGTCCGAACGGGGCCGGGAAGACCACCGCCGTCCGCATCCTGACCACCCTGCTCGAACCCGACGACGGCCTGGCCGAGGTCGACGGCCTCGACGTGGTGCGCGACGCCGAGGTGCTCCGGTCCAAGATCGGGCTCGCCGGGCAGTCCGCGGCGGTCGACGAGACCCTCACCGGGCTCGAGAACCTCGAGATGGTCGGACGCCTGTATCACCTCCCGGGCAAGGAAGCTCGGCGTCGCGCCGAGGAGGTCCTGGAGCGGTTCGGCCTCGCCGACGCGGGACACCGCGCCGCGAAGACCTACTCGGGGGGCATGCGGCGCCGGCTCGACGTCGGCGCGAGCCTCGTCGGCAGGCCGCAGATCCTGTTCCTGGACGAGCCGACCACGGGCTTGGACCCTCGCAGCAGGCTCGGCCTGTGGGAGCTGATCCGCGAGCTGCAGCGGGAGGGCATGACCCTGCTGCTCACCACCCAGTACCTGGAGGAGGCCGACAACCTCACCGACCGGATCGCCGTGATCGACCTCGGCACGGTGATCGCCGAGGGAAGCTCGGACGAGCTCAAGGACCGGATCGGGGGCGAGGTGCTCGAGATCTCGATGCAGGACGGCAGCAGGTCGTTCTCGACCGCGCAGCTGCTCGCCGGGATCGGCACCGCCGAGCCCAACGTCGAGGACGGCCACATCCGGATCCCCGTGGGATCGGACGGCCCCAACGCCCTGCTCGAGGCCGTCCGCCGGCTCGCCGAGGCCCGCGTCGACCTGTCCGACATCGGGCTGCACCGCCCCACCCTGGATGACGTCTTCCTGTCCTTGACCGGCCACCTGGCCGAGGAGGCCGCCGCCGAGGAGGGGTCCGAGACCCCGAAGGGCAAGCGCTCGCGCCGCGACCGCAAGCGCGAGGAGGTCGGATGAGCATCGCGATCGAGCACCGGATGGACCCCGGGGCACGGGTGCGCCGCGCGGTGGGCGACGCGATCGTCGTCACCTATCGCAACATCGTGCAGCTCTGGCGGATCCCCACCGTCCTCGTGTTCGAGCTGGTCCAGCCGGTGATGTTCGTGGTGCTGTTCGTCTACGTCTTCGGGGGCAACATCACGAACCTGAACGGGATCCCCTACGTGGACTACCTGATGCCCGGGATCATCATCCAGAACGCGATCTTCGGGTCCACCACGACGGCGATCGGGATCGCCGACGACCTCAAGAAGGGGTTGATCGACCGCTTCCGATCGCTCCCGATGGCTCGGTCCGCGGTCCTGGCCGGCCGCACCACCGCCGACGTCCTGAAGAACTTCATCCTGGTGCTGATCGTGATCGCCGTCGGGTACCTCGTCGGGTTCAACTTCCAGAACGGCTTGCTGGGAGCGATCGCCCTCGTGATCCTGACGCTTGCGGTCGGCTTCACGTTCTCGTGGATCTCGGCCACCGTCGGTCTGTGGCTGAAGGAGGTCGAGGCGGTCCAGGCCGCCACCTTCACGTGGATCTTCCCCGTGGTGTTCATCTCGTCCGCCCTGGTCCCGGTGGCCGGGATGGCGCCGGTCTTCGAGTGGATCGCCGAGCACAACCCGGTGACGTATTGGGCCAACCTCGGTCGCTACTTCGCGCTCGGGGACCAGGCGCTGGTGGGACAGACCACCGACTCGCCCGAGGCGCTCCTGGTGAAGTCCGTGATCTGGATGGGGATCATCCTGGCGATCTTCGTGCCGCTGTCGATCCGCCTGTACCGGAAGCTGACCTGAGGCGGGAAGCCCCGGGGCTTCGATCGCGTTGTACCCGGGGCCGGCGTCGCCGGTCCCACGAGGAAGGAGACGCACCCGCGTGCTCGGATTCGAAGGCGAGAACGCCCGCGAGAAGGTCATCGTCCTGTTCACGATGTGCTTCGCGCTGGCGATGGCGATGCTCGACAACACCGTCGTCAACGTGGCCCTGCCCGCGATCAACGACGAGCTCGAGGCCGGGCTCTCGGGTCTGCAGTGGATCGTCGACGGCTACGTGCTGGCCTTCGCGTCGCTCCTGCTGACCGGCGGGATCCTGGGCGACAAGTTCGGCCGCAAGAAGGTCTTCCTCACCGGGCTGGCGATCTTCACGGCCAGCTCGCTGCTCTGCGGGCTGTCGGGCTCCACGAGCCAACTGATCGTGGCCCGCGCCCTCCAGGGCGTCGGCGCCGCCCTGCTGATGCCGGGCACCCTGTCGATCATCACGGTCACGTTCCCGCCGCGCGAGCGGGCCAAGGCGATCGGCCTGTGGGCCGGCGTGTCCGGGCTGGCGCTGGCGCTCGGGCCCACCCTCGGCGGCTACCTGGTGGAGCACGTCGGCTGGCAGTCGGTGTTCTTCATCAACGTGCCGATCGGGATCGTGGCCTTCGCCGTAGCGGTGTGGGTGGTGCGGGAGTCCCGGTCCGACCAGGCGCGGTACCTGGACCTCCCCGGCCTCGCGATGGGGACGTTCGCCCTGTTCCTGGCCACCTACGGCCTGATCGAGGCGAACCAGCGGGGGTGGGGGGACCCGCTGATCCTGGGGTCGCTCGGCGCGGCCGCCGTGCTCCTGGTCCTGTTCCTGATGTGGGAGCGGCGCAACCCCCACGCGATGATGCCGCTGGACTACTTCAGGATCCCCGCGTTCTCCGCCGGCAACACGGTGGCCTTCTGCGTGTCGTTGGGGATGTTCGCGTCGTTCTTCTTCCTCTCGCTCTACATGCAGGGGATCCACGGGTACTCGCCGTTCCAGGCCGGGCTGCGGTTCCTGCCGATGACGCTGGCGATCGTGGTCACCGCGCCGCTCGCCGGGCGGTACGCGTCGCAGCACGGCTCGAGGGCCCCCATGACCTACGGGCTGGTCCTGGCGGGGGGCGGGCTGCTGTTGCTGGGCCTCACGCTGCAGACCGACACGTCCTACGCCTGGATGGCTCCGCTCTTCCTGATCATGGGCCACGGCATGGGCGCCACCATGGCGCCGATGACCGCCGCGGTGATGAACGCGGTGGGTCCACAGCGCGCGGGCCTCGGCTCGGCGATGACCAACACGAGCCGCGAGGTGGGCGGCGTCCTCGGGATCGCGCTGCTCGGCACGATCCTCACGACCCGGCTGGAGTCCGCCTTCCTGCCGGCGATCGAGGGCCTCGGCCTGAGCCCGGACCGGGTGGCGGCGATCGGCGAGGCCGCGGGACACGGGCAGGTGGACCCCGCGCTGCTGCAGGGCATCCCCGGCGAGCAGCAGGCGGCGATCGCCCAGGCCTTCTCGACGGCCTTCATGGACGGGTTCCACGTGGCGCTGGTGATCGGTGGGGTCGTCCTGCTCCTGGGAGCGGTGGTCGCGAACCGCTTCATCCCGGGACGCGAGACGATCGAGCAGCACCACGCCGACGCCGAGGCGCTCGCCGTCGCGTGATCCGCAGCCGCACCGCCCGGCTCAGACGCCGGGCTTGAACACCATGTCGGCCACGACGAGGATCAGCACGACGAGGTCGATCCGCGAGATCACGAAGATGCGGTGCATGCGGGCCCGGACCTCGGGGTCGTCGGCCGGGCGCTCGTCGACGATCCTCCCGAGCTTCCCGGCCTCGGGGCCCAGGAAGAAGGCGCCGGTCACGAAGGTGGCCGCGTAGCCGAGCAGGCCGAGCAGGATCCAGGCGTCGGAGAAGTTCCACGTGCTGAGCCACACGAGGACGACGCCGGAGACGATCACCAGGATCGACGCCGGCATGATGTAGATCAGCGCGATCTTCTCGAGCTGCTTGGCGAAGGTGGCGAGCCCCGGCAGGTTCCGCGTGGCGCTCAGCCTGCTCGCGTACACCTGCGCGTACGCACCCGCGCCCACCCAGGCGATCGCCGCGAGCACGTGGATCAGCTTCAGCGAGTTGTAGCCGGTCGACGACAGCCCGAGCACGGTCCTCCTCCACGCGCTCGGCACGCCCGAGCGCCTGCGGACCCTATCCCATCGCGGCACCCCGGGCGAGCACGTCTACGCGACCGGCGCCCGGGCGTCGTAGCGCCAGATCCCCGGGGCGAACCAGCGCAGGAGGCCCACCCCGACGATCGTGAGGATCCCGCCGCTGATCACCGAGAACGGCACGCTCACGACCGACGCCACCACGCCGGACTCGACCTCGCCGAGCGAGGGCCCGGTGGCCCACACCGCCATGCCGATCCCGTCCAGCCGCCCGCGGTAGCGGTCCTCGACGGCCGCCTGCAGGATCGTCATCCGGAAGATCCCGCTCACCATGTCCCCCGCGCCCGCCAGCGCGAGCATCGCCAGGGACAACCACAGCACCGAGGAGAACCCGAAGACCACGATCGCGGCGCCCCAGACGAGGATCGACACGAGGATCGCGCGGCCCTGCCGCCGGACGTGGCTCGCACGGCCCGACACCAGGGTGGCCGCGAAGGCTCCGGCCGCGGGGGCGGCGTAGAGCAGGCCCAGCACCCACTCCTGGCGCTCCGGCCCCCCGAGCTCCAGCGCGATCGCCGGGAACAGCGCCATCGGGAACCCGAAGATCATCGCGTTGAGGTCGGCCAGGAACACGGCCTGGACGTTGCGCTTGCCTCGCAGGAAGCGGAACCCGTCGACGATCGCGGCCCAGCTGATCTCGGCCTCGTCGTGCGTGGGCGGCGACGGCCGCATCCGCCAGACCATCGCGATCACGAGCACGAACGTGAGCGCGTCGAACACGTAGGCCCCCACGGGCCCGATCGTCGCGAGCGTCACGCCGGCCACCACCGGCGCCACCAGCCCGTCGAACGTGCCGAACCCCGCCTCGAGGGCGTTCGCCGACGGCAGGAGCTCCGGCTCCACCAAGCGCGCCGGCCAGGTCGAGAGGTTCGGGCGGTTGAACGTGTAGATCCCGGCCGCCAGGAACGTGAAGACGTACAGCGGCCACAGCAGGGGCCGTTCGAGCGACGCGTTCAGCGCCATGCAGATCGACAGGCCAGCGAGGAGGACGTGCGTGAGCAGGGCGAGCCTGCGACGGTCCACGGCATCGGCCACGGCGCCGCCGACGATCGGGAAGACGAAGACCGGGATCAGGGCGGCCAGCCCCAGCATCCCCACCGCGAGGGTGGACCCCGTGATCTCGTAGACCTGGAACGGCACGACCACGCCGACGATCTCGTCGCCGAAGTCCGAGACGGACCGCCCGAAGAAGAGCAGGCGGAAGTCGCGCGACACCTTCAGGGGCGTGACGTCCATCAGGTGCGAGCGGGCGCGCGCGAGGACCCCCTGGTCGGTCGGCTCCGGAGGATCGTCGTCGCGTCCGTCGGGGGGCGGTCCCGGCTCGGCCATGACGGCCGACCACGCTACCGCAGGAGTCGGGAGAGCCGCCGGTCGGCCAGCACCTTGCCGCCGGTCTGGCAGTCCGGGCAGTACGTGACCTCGTGGTCCTCGTACGAGACGCGGCGGAGGTCCGCGCCGCAGCGCGGGCACGGTTGCCCGTACCGGTTGTGCACCGTGAAATGGTCGCCCAGCTTCGTGGGCAGACCCCCGCTGCGGCGGCGCTCGACCTCCACGGCCTCCTCGACGATCCGGTGCACGGCATCCACCAGGTCGTCCCGCGTCGCCGCGTCGAGCTTGGCGAGCTGCGACGTGGGCGAGAGCCGGGCCTCGTGCAGGACGTCGTCCGTGTAGCCCCGTCCCAGGCCGGCGATCGTCCGCTGGTCGCGCAAGAGCGTGTGGACCCGGCGGTTGTCGGCCGCGGATCGCAGGAGCTCGTCGGCCTCCGGCGAGAGCACGTCGGGGCCGAGCTTGGCCAGCGGGCCGTCGTCGTCGGCCGCCAGCACCCACCAACCGGCCTTGCGTTGCGTGCCGAACTCCTTGACCAGGACGGCGGGGCGGCCGGCGAACCGAAGCCGCACGACCGAGCCGCGCGGTTTCGTCGTCTTCGGAGCGGGCTCCACGTCGATCCGTCCGCCCTGGGACAGGTGGATCAGCAGGCGACGTTCGTCCGGGAAGCGGACGACCACGAACTTGCCCCGGTTGCCCACCGCCTCCACGGGAGCGCCGGCCAGCTCGTCGGGGCGCGGGGCGTAGGTCTTCAGCGACGAGAACTGCAGCACGTCGGCCCGTTCGAAGGCCGCCCCGGCGACCGTCTCGTCGAGCCGTTCGGCGAGGGCACGGATCTCGGGGAGCTCCGGCACGGCGGTCTCACCCGACGATCGCCGCGGCGGCGTCCCGGATGATCTCGGCGCACTCGAGGACCCGGTCGCGGTGCGAGCGGTGGCTCACGATGCAGACGCGGAGGGTGTACCGCCCCCCGACGACGGTGCTCGACAGGAACACCCGCTTCGTCGCGTTGATCCGTGCGAGAAGCTCCCGATTCGCGTCCTCGTCCGCGTCCCGCAGCCGGAAGGGCGTGATCGTCAGCTGCGTGGTCCACGGCAGCTCCAGCCGCGGATCCTCACGCAGGATGGCGTCGAGCTCGTCGGACAGGTCGAGCTTCTCGTCGAGCGCGTCGCGGAACCGCCCGACCCCGTGCAGCACCAGCGGGAACCAGACGCGGAGACCCCGGAGGTCCCGGGACAGCTCCGGCGAGAGCTCCGAGTAGTTCGGCAGGTCGCCGGAGGGAGGCAGGTCCTGGAGGTAGGCCGCCCCTTCGAAGTGCGCCGCGCGGAGCAGCTCTCGGTCGCGCACGACCAGCCCCCCGGTGCCGTACGGCAGGAACAGGCCCTTGTGCGGGTCCAGGGTGATCGAGTCGGCCCGCTCGATCCCGCGGAACCGCGCCCGTCCGCGCTCGGTGAGGCGGAAGAACCCTCCGTACGCGCCGTCGACGTGCAGCCAGAGCTCCTCCTCCTGAGCCACGGTCGCGACCTCGTCCACGGGGTCGACCGCGCCGGTGTTCGTGGTGCCGACGGCTGGGACCACGAGGAAGGGTCGGCGTCCCGCCACCCGGTCGTCCCGCACCATCGCGCGGAGCGCGTCGGGATCCATACGGAGCTCGGCGTCGGTCGGCACCAGCCGGAGGGCTCGTCGCGGCAGTCCCGCGATGGCGGCCGCCTTGGTGACGCTGGCGTGTGTCTGCTCCGTCACGTAGTACGTGCCGTCCAGGAAATCCTCCCCCAGCCGGTCGTGCCGCGCCGTGACCACGGCGGACAGGTTGGCCAGGGACCCGCCGGTCGTGAGCAGCCCCTGCGACGACGCCGGCAGCTCGAACAGCGCGCAGAGCCATCGGGTGACGTTCTCCTCGAGCTGCACCATGGCCGGG
>DATBJQ010000077.1:0-26976 GCA_036556385.1 Actinomycetota bacterium
CCAGGGCCACGAGGTGAGCCCGATCACGAGGATGATCACCGCGGTCGACTGGCCGAGGACGCCGGACAGGACGATCAACAGAGGGACCAGCGGCAGGACCAGGAACCAGTCCGTGAATCGCATCAACGCCGAGTCCCAGAACCCACCGCGATACCCGGCGAAGATGCCGATCAGCGATCCGACCGCCATCGACACCACTGCCGCGAGCAGCCCGACCGTCAAGGAGATCCGGGAGCCCCAGATCACGAGATCGAGGACCGAGCGACCGGCCTCGTCGGTCCCCATCGGATACGCCAACGACGGCGGGGCGAGCGGTTCGCCCGACACCTTCGTGACGTCCAGATCGTCCGGATCGACGACGAGGGGCGCGACCAGAGCCATCACCACGAAGGCGACCAGGATGATGAGCCCGGCGATGCCCATCGCGCTGGAGCGGTACGAGGACCACATCCGCGCGCGGGTGGCGCGCCGGCGCCCTCGCCTCACGTCGCGGGGACCCCGTGGCGCGACGGGTTCGTCGGTGGGATGCTCGGATCGGACGACGGCCACCCTTACGCCTCCCGCACCCGAGGATCGAGGTAGCCGTACAACACGTCGGCGATCAGGTTCGAGATCAGGACGGCGAGCGTGAAGAACAGGAACAGAGCCTGGAGCAGCCAGTAGTCCTGCGCATCCAGCGCATGCACCGTCAGCAGTCCGAGACCCGGGTACGAGAACACGAGCTCAACCGTGATGGCCCCGCCGATCACGAATCCGAACGAGAGCGCGATCAACGAGATCGAGGGCAGGAGCGCGTTGCGGGCGGCGTGCCGCCAAAGCACTCGTTCCTCGCGGATCCCCTTCGCCCGAACCGCCGTCAGATAGTCCTCTCCCATCACGTCGAGGAGCGAGGACCGCATCACCAGGTAGTACTCGCCGACGTAGCCCACCGTGAGGGTGATGACGGGCAGCACCATGTGGTTCAGCACATCGACGACGTGCGCCATGCCGGTCAGGTCACTGTTCGGCGACGCGTACCCGCCCGAGGGGAACCATCCGAGGAGCGTCGAGAAGACGATCAGCAGCATCATCGCCAGCCAGAAGTCGGGCGTCGAATAGAAGGTCATCGACAGGCCCATCGAGGCGCGATCCATGCCGCTCCCCCGGCGCCACCCGCCGCGGATCCCCAGGTACAGGCCGATCACGATCATCAGCACCGTCGCGGTGCCCACCAGCAGGACGGTCGGCCACAGGAACCTCAGGAACACGGACATCACCCGCTCGCCCCGGTAGATGAAGGAGTTGCCCAGGTTCCCCCGCACCAGATCGCCCAGGTAGTCGACGAACTGGCCGGGGAGGGACTTATCGAGACCCAGCTCGCGCGCCAGCTCCGCCTGCGCCTCGGCTGTCAGGCGAGCGCCACGCTGTCGCGTCAGGATCCGGATCGGGTCGCTCGGCATGATCCGGAACAGGAAGAAGTTGAACACCAGCACGAACGCGAGGGTGAGCAACGCCTCCGAGACCTTTCGGAGGAGGTACCTCGTTCCGTTCACGGGCCTCCTAGGCGTAGTACGCGTCGGCGCGACGATGCCGGACCCGTGTCAGGAGGACCAGCAGACCGGTGAGGGCGACCACCGCGATCCAGAACACGCCGGGTGGGCCCGCGTCCGGACCCGTGGTGGCGACGCCGGTCACCGGTCGGATGTTCATGATCGAGTACAGGTGGAACCGGAGTCCGTCGGGCTCGGGCCAGGGGAGGAAGCCGGTCCACCGATCGCTCCTCCACGCCTCGAAGAAGTTCGGGTACCAGAGCTGGATCTCGGGCATGTCGCGATACAGGATCTCCTGCATCTCGAACACGATCGCCTGGCGGGCGGAGCGGTCCAGCGTCGCCTGCTGCTCGGCGTAGAGATCGTCGTACGTGGGGTTGCTGTAGCACGTGTCGCTCCACGAGCCGCACTGTCCGGTGGTGAAGCTCGACAGCAGCCAGTCGGGGTCGGGCAGGTTCGACCACGACGAGATCAGCAGGTCCCAGTCGAAGTCGTACCAGATGTTCAGGAGCTTGGACCACGCCATCGTCCGGTACGCCGTGTCGATCCCGACGTCGCGGAGCCACGACTGGATGTACTCCGCGGCGTCATTGCCATCCTTGTCGTCGGCGGACGTGAACAGTCGAAGCTGGAGCGGCTCCCCGGATCCCGGGAGCTCGCGGATCCCGTCGCCGTCGCTGTCCAGGTAGCCGGCGTCGTCGAGCATCGAGCGGGCGCGCGCCGGGTCGAACGTGACCAGCTGATCCGGTGGTGGATCCCAGTGCCAGAACGGGTACACGGCCGCGATCGGAGAGTTGGCCGGCGCGCCGTATCCGCCAAGCACCCGATCGATCAGCGTCTCCTTGTCGATGGCCGCATCCACGGCGCGGCGGACCTCGGGGTCGAGGACGGCCGGGTTCGCCGTCGACGACGGATCGCTCGCGAGGTTGAACGAGAGCTGGTAGAAACCCTCGGCCGCGGTGGCGACCGACTCGATGCCGGGCTCGTCCTTCAGCCGTTCGTGGAACTCCGATGTGGGCACCTCGGTGTAGTCGATCGCGCCCTTCAGCAGCGCCTGGATGACCGCCTCGTCGTTGTTGTAGACACGGAAGACGAGCTCGTCGATCAGCGGCTCACCGCCGTAGTAGTCGTCGCGCGCCTCCAGCTTCCAGTACTCCCCCGTCTCCCACTCCACGAGCCGGTACGGGCCCGACACGACGGGATCCGGGAAGTTCTTGAAGTCTTTGGCGTCCTGCTTCGACATCCCATCCCAGACGTGCTTCGGGAGCGTGAGGTTGTAGCCGGGCCATCCGGGCGCCAACGAGGGTCGGGTCGTCGTCCACACGATCGTGCGGTCGTCGCGCGCGACGATGTCCTTCGTGTAGCGGTAGCCGTCGCTCCACAACGCGATGTCGTTGTCGATGATGAAGTTGGCGGTCCAGACGAAGTCGTCGGCGGTGACGGGCTGGCCATCGCTCCAGGTGAGCCCGTCCTTCAAGTGGAAGGTCCAGGTGAGCCCGTCCGCGCTGGTCTCGTAGCTGTCGACCATCTCGCGTTCGAGGGCGTAGTCCTCCCGCCCGTAGCGGAGCAGGCCGTCGTACTCGAGCCCGTGCACCATCCACTCGTTGCCATCGAGCGACCAGATCGGGTTCGCGGAGTTGAGGTCGTAGGTCACGCCGACCGTGAAGGTCACCTTCTCTTCGGGCGACGGCGTGGCGCTCTGACCACCGGCGGGCGCCGACCCGGCAGCCAGGATCACCGCCACCACGGCGCACGTCACGACGATGCGGCGCATCCGATCCTCCACGGGTCGACCCTCGGTCATCCTACGGTCACTGCTTCGTGGACCGGAACCCAAGCGTTCGGCCGGAACCTACACTCACGGTCATGGCGGACACGCGCCGCAGGCTGCCCTCGGTGGACGCGATGCTGCGTTCGGGCCCCGGCACGCGGGCGTCGCGGGTCCTGGGCCGTGCCCTCGTGAAGCGGACGCTGACGGCCACGCTAGACGAGATCCGCGAGCGGGTCGCCGCCGGCGAGGAGCCTCCGATCGCGGACGAGATCTTGGCGGCGGCCGTCGCCCGGGCTCGTGTGGTGGCCTTCGGACTGACGCCCGTGATCAACGCGACCGGCGTGGTCCTGCACACGAACCTGGGCCGCGCGCCCTTGGCACCCGCGGCCGTCCGCGCCGTCACGAAGGCGGCCCAGGGCTACTCGGACCTGGAAGTGGACCGCGACAGCGGCGTGCGGGGCCGACGGGGGGCGCGGGCGGAGGCGATCCTCGCTGCGCTCACCGACGCCGAGGATGCCCTCGTGGTGAACAACTGCGCGGCCGCGCTCCTCTTGACGCTCGCCGCCCTCGCGAAGGGCAAGCCGGTCGTGGTCTCCCGGGGCGAGCTGATCGAGATCGGCGGGGAGTTCCGCATCCCGGACATCGTGGCGGCGGCCGGGGCCAAGCTCGTGGAGGTCGGCACCACGAACCGGACGCGGCTCGCGGACTATCGAGCGGCGTTCGACACGCGCACCGCCGCCATCCTGAAGGTCCACCCCTCGAACTACCGGGTCGTCGGGTTCACCGCCGAAGCCACGGCGCCGCAGCTCGCGACGCTGGCCGCCACGAAGGGTGTGCCGCTGATCTACGACGTCGGGTCGGGCCTCCTGGATGAGGAGCGCGGGTTCCCGCCGGGCGAGCCGAGCGTCAGGACGGCGCTCCGCGAAGGCGCCGACGTGGTCACGTTCAGCGGCGACAAGCTGCTCGGGGGCCCGCAGGCGGGGTGCGTCGTCGGCCGCGCCGACCTGCTGGGACGGCTCCGGCGGCATCCGGTCGCCCGAGCCGTGCGCGTCGACAAGCTCCAGGTGGCGGCGCTCGAGGCCACCCTGATGCTCCACGCCACCGGGAAGCACGACGAGGTGCCGGTCCACCGGTCGCTGCACGCGCCGGCGGACACGCTCGCGAAGCGCGCGCACCGACTGAGCGAGTCGCTCGACGGCGACCTGGAAGGCGCCCACGTCGTCCGGACGGAGTCGGTCGTCGGCGGCGGCGCGACCCCCGGGACGTCGATGCCCTCCTGGGGCGTGCGGCTCCGGGTGCCGGACCCTCCTTCGTTCGCGGCACGGCTGCGCGCCGGGTCGCCGTCGGTCTTCAGCCGCGTCGGTGAGGATCACGTGCTGCTCGACGTCCGGACGGTCACCGAGGATCAGCTCGCGGACCTGGCGCGCGCCGTGCAGTACGCCCTGGAGGGCGACGACCTCGACGACGAGAGCTGAGCCGTGACCGGCGAGCTCCGCGTGGTGGCGACCGCCGGGCACGTCGACCACGGCAAGTCCTCCTTGCTGATCCGCCTGACGGGGATCGACCCCGACCGCTGGGACGAGGAGAAGCGGCGCGGGCTCACGATCGACCTCGGCTACGCGTGGTGCACGTTGCCGTCCGGTCGCGAGGTGGGGTTCGTGGACGTTCCCGGTCACGAGCGGTTCATCGCCAACATGCTCGCCGGGGTCGGCCCCGTCCGGCTCGTCCTGTTCGTCGTGGCGGCCGACGAGGGGTGGCGGCCGCAGTCGGAGGAGCATCTCCAGATCCTCGACGTGCTGGGGATCGCCGGTGGCGTGGTGGCCCTGACGAAGCGGGATCTGGTGGATCGGGAGACGCTCGAGATCGCGCTCGACGAGGTCCGTGAGCAGGTCGCCGGCACCGTGCTGGAGACGGCTCCCATCGTGCCCGTCTCCTCCGCCACCGGCGAGGGGCTGGATGATCTCGGCGACGCCCTGGACGCGATGGTGGCCGCCGCCCCTCCTCCCGAGGACGCGCGGACCCGTCTGTTCGTGGACCGCGTGTTCACGATCCGTGGGGCGGGCACGGTGGCGACCGGCACCCTGACCGGGGGATGCCTCGCCGTCGACGAGGAGGTGGAGCTCCTGCCGTCGGGAGCGGCGGCCCGGATCCGCGGTCTCCAGACCCACCGGCGCGCCGAGCCCACGGCCTGCCCAGTGACCCGGGTCGCCGCGAACCTGGCGGGTGTGGAACGGTCGGACCTCGCGCGCGGCGCCGTGCTGGGCACCCGGGGCGCATGGCGGCCGACGACCACGTTCGAGGGATCGATCCGACCCGTCCGTGGTCGCGACACGATCCCCGCCCGCGGGGCGTACAAGGTCTACGTGGGGGCCGCGGAAGTCGACGCCAGGATCCGCTTGGTCGACGAGGGGGATCGCTCGTTCGCCCGGATCACGACGAGCGAACCCCTCGCGCTGGACGTCGGCGATCGGTTCGTGCTCCGTGAGGCGGGACGCCGCGCCACCGTGGGTGGCGGCGTGGTGCTCGACGTGGCTCCGCCGCGACGGTTCGGCAGCGAGGACCGTCGGTCGGCGTTGCGCGCCCGATCCGAAGCCACCGACCGCGAGGCGCTGGCGCGGCTCCTCGTCGAGGAGCGGGGAGCGGTCGCCGTCGAGGAGGTCGCCCGGCTGGTGGGCGTCGGCGCCCCATCCGACCTCCGCCTCGACGGATGGTGCGTCGCCGCTCCCCTGACGGCGGCCGCGGCCGAGACGCTCACCGGACTGCTCGCCGCGCACCACGCGGCGCACCCCCTCGACGACGGCGCGCCGCTGAGCGAGGTCCGCCGCGCGATGCGCGATCGGCTGCGCGCCGCCCGCGGTCCGACCGACGCCTCGCTGGTCGACGCGCTGATCGATGCAGCGCCGGGGACCAGCCGCACGGCCACCACGGTCCGGCTGGACACCCACCGCGTCGATCTCGGCGGGCGTGCCGAGGATCTCGGGCGCCTCCTCGCGGCGATCGGTGGCGAGCAGGAGGCCGCGCCCCCCACCGTGAAGGAGCTGGTGGCGACGGGCATCCCTCGCGACGTCGTGGAGGCGGCATCCCGCGCCGGCGCCATCGTCCGCATCACCCCCGACCTCGTCGTCACGACGGCGCTCGTGGACCGCGCGGCGGCGGTCGTGCGCACGCACGCGGAGACGGGCGTAACCGTCAGCACCCTCCGCGAAGAGCTGGGCACCAGCCGGAAGTACGCGGTCCCGTTGCTGGAGTGGATGGACCGCGAGGGCCTGACCCGTCGTCAGGGGGATCTGCGGTTCCCGCGCTGACCGGCACCCGTCAGGCGGCGACCGCCGCCGTGACGACGACCTCCACGCAGGAACCCAAGGGGAGGGTTGCGACCCCCACCGCAGCCCGCGCGTGACGTCCCTCGTCCCCCAGGACCTCCACCAGCAGCTCGCTGGCGCCGTTGGCCACGACCGGGTGATCCACGAACCCCTCGGCGGAAGCCACGAACACGGTGAGCTGCAGGATCCGCTCGAGGCCGACGAACGAGCCGCCCAGGCCGTCGCGCAGCGCGGACAGGGCCTGGAGCCCGGCGCGACGGGCCGCCTCCACACCCTCGGCCGCGTCGATCCGCTCGCCCATCCGGCCCGGATGCAGGAGCTGTCCGTCAACCATCGGGATCTGGCCGGCGACGAAAGCCAGGCCCCGATGGATCACGCACGGGACGTAGGCGGCGACGGCCGTGGGTGGCGGGGGCAGCTCGATGCCGAGGTCGTGCAGGCGGGCCCGGATCGCGTCGTCGTTCATCCGGGCATCCTCGCATGCGGCGAGGAACGCCGAGGGCGCGCATCAGCTAGCGCGGGGCTCCAACTCCACGGTGCGCAGCCTGACCAAGCGCCGCCGCTCCATCTCGTTCAGACCACCCCACACGCCGTGGGGGTCGCGCATCCGGATCGCGAACTCGAGGCAGGGCTCACGCACGGGGCATCGGAGGCAGTACCCCTTGGCCACCGCCTCCCGGGCGGCCTTCTCGGCGCGCTTCTCGAAGTAGGCGGGCGCGAAGAAGAAGGACGCGTCCTCATCCCGACACGCGGCGCCGGCCCACCAATCCTCGGTCGCGACGTCCATCTCTACCCGGTGATTCGGGAAGAGTGGCCCGGAGGGTTCGGTCCGGGACCCCCGACATCGGATCGCCACAACCCGGCCGGGGGCGGAAGAGCCGCCCCGGGGAACCTAGTCCGCCAAGGTCACCGGCTCGCGGCCTCCCGGCGACGGCGGCGTTGGTTCGGCCTCGACCTGCAGGATCAGCCCGTCCACGCCCCGGACCCGGACCGGCGAGCCGGGGTCGATCGGGTCCCCGACGCTCCGGCCTCGCCACAGGGCGCCCTTCACGAACACGGGGCCGTCGGGGGCCAGCCGGCCCCGGGCCTCGCCGACCAGACCGATCAACCCGCGCTGCGTCGACAGGATCCGGTCGCGCGACTGGATCGCCACCGTGAGCCCGAAGCCGTAGTAGAGGAGCGTGGCCACGGTCATGCCCGCGATCAGCCACGGTGAGATGCGGATCGGCTCCGCCACCCCCTGATAGAGGAGGACCGAGCCGGCGACGAACCCGACCAGGCCGAGCCCGGTGAGCACGCCGAGCCGGCGCAGGCGAACATCCGCGGTCAGCATGCCGATCGACAGCAGCAGCACGGCCAGCCCGAGCCACGAGGGCGGCGCGATCAGCATCCCGTAGATACCCAGCCCGAGCAGGGCGACGCCGGCGAACCCCGCGAACCCGAACCCCGGCTGCGTGAGCTCGAACGCGAGGCAGGCCAGGCCCAGCACGAGGAGCACGTAGACCATCGTGGGGGTGGCGACCGCGTGCTGGAGACGTCGCACCGGCCCGAGCTCGTGGAACCGGATCGTGTCGACCTGATCGGTCGGGACCTCGTCCTCGGCCACGATCTCCGTGTCCAACGTGACCGTTCCCTCGGACGTCTGCACCTCCCGGCCGTCCACGGCGTCGAGGAAGTCCAGGACCGACGTCGCGGCGACCTCGGCGAAGCGTCCATCGAGGGCCTGCTGCGCCGTCAGCGCTCCGTCTTCCTCCGCGCGGTCCACGGACCGGCCGCGCGCCGCGAGCCATCCGTCGATCTCCTCGTCGAGGTCGGGTGGGACCTCGCCGGGGTGCAGCAGGTCGAGGGGCTCGAGCGGACCGGTCTGGGAGCCCGGAGCGACACCCGCGAGCGACGACGCGTAGAGCAGGAGCAGCCCCGCCCCGCTCGCGCGCGCCGGCACGGGCCCCGTCCACGTGAGGACCGGCACCGGCAGTTCGGCGATGCGCCGCGCCAGCGCGACCCCGTCCTCGTCCAACGTCCCCGACGTGTCGAGCTGGAGCACGACGACCGCGCCCTCGGCGACCGCCTCGTCGAGCCGGTCGTGCAGGAACCCGACGAGCGGACCGTCGAGCGCTCCCTCGACCTTGATCACGTCGATCGGCGGCGACGCGCCCGGCGCCTGCGCGGCGGCGGAGCCCGGCACGGCGACCGAGGCGAAGACGAGCAGGACGAGGGGACGCAGGCGGCGCATCGGGTGCCCATGGTATCGACGGCTCGGGGTATCCTCGGTGCTCACACCCATGGCACGCAGCGAGGACGCTTCCCCGCACGGTCCGCGGTCGGGTCCTCCACCGCCGCGGAGCCAGTTCAACGATCGCTGGGCGTTCAAGCCCGTCGCGATCGTGCTCCTCGTGACCGTGGTCCTGGCGACTGCCGGGCTGACGGCCGTCGTGATCGCGCCTCCGTTCATCGGCGCCGGGATGGGCGTCCAGGAGCTGGACCGGCGGCTGAAGGAGGCGGGCGCCGACTTCACCCGGATCCCGCAGTTCCCCGAGCGCTCCACGATCTACGCGAACGACGGGAAGACCGTCCTGGCGCGCGTGTACCTGGACAACCGCGACATCGTCCAGCTGGACGACATCAGCAAGGCAGCTCGGCGGGCGGTGCTCGCGATCGAGGACGACACCTTCTACCAGCATGGGGCGATCAACCTGCGATCCACCGCCCGCGCGTTCATCGACAACTGGAAATCGGGAGAGATCGAGCAGGGCGGCTCGACGATCACCCAGCAGCTCGTGAAGCAGACCTTGGGGCTCGACCCGAACGACATCAGCTTCGAGCGGAAGTTCCAGGAGCTGGCGCTGGCGATCCAGGTCGAGCAGCGCTACTCGAAGGACAAGATCCTGGAGATGTACCTGAACTACGTCTTCCTCGGGAACAACGTCTACGGCGTCGGCACCGCCTCGGAGTTCTACTTCCACAAGCCGGCGGCACAGCTCACCCTGCTCGAAGGTGCGCTGCTCGCCGGTCTGATCCGGGCCCCGGCCTACTACGACCCGCTCGAGCGTCCCCACAAGGCCAAGCTGCGTCGCAACGACGTGCTGAACCGGATCCGGGCTCTCGGCTGGATCAGCGAAGAGCGCGTCGAGCGGCTCAAGAGCGAGCCGCTCGGTCTGGCGGAGAACGTCGGCGATGTCACGCTCCCCACGCCGCCGTTCCTCGTCAACTACGTGCGCGACCAGATCGTCGAGGACCCCAACGAGTGGTACACGGTCCTTGGCGACACGCCGCAGGAGCGCAAGCGCTCACTCCAGCGCGGGGGTCTCGACATCGTCACCACGCTCGATCCGGAGTGGCTCGACGCAGCCGAGCGGGCGGCCAACATGCCGTGGGCCCGGACACCGCTGTACCCCAACCACGACCCGCCCGCCGACGTGGGCCTGGTGTCCGTCGACGTGAAGACCGGTGCGATCCTCACGATGCTGTCGGGAAAGGACTACGAGCACGACCGCGTGAACACGGTCACGACGCCGCACCAGCCCGGCTCCTCGTTCAAGCCCTACGTCCTGGCCGCCGCCTTCGAACACGGGATCCCGCCGACCGCACGCTACTCGGGCGTCCAAGGCGTGATCGACGACGAACGCTGCGAGACGCAGGGCGAACCCTGGACCGTGATCAACGCCGAGGGCTCGAGCCGGGGCGAGCTCGACCTCTACGAGGCCACCGCCGACTCGGTCAACGCCGTGTTCGCACGGCTGATCCTGGACGCCGGCCTCGAGAACACCGTCGACGTCGCCCAGCGCATGGGCGTGGAGAGCCCGCTCGTGCCCGTCTGCTCGTTGGCCACGGGCTCGGTCGGGATCAGCCCGCTCGACCAGGCCACCGGCTACCAGACGCTGGCGAACGGTGGCGTGCACTGCGAGCCCTACGCCGTGGCCGAGATCCACCGGGGAGAGCAGATCCTGTTCCGTCACCGGCCCGACTGCGAGCGTGCGATCAGCCGCGCGAACGCCGACCTGATCACCACGATCCTCGCGGGCGTCGTGAGCCACGGGACCGCGGCGTCCGTCTTCTCGAGCGGTTGGGGCCCCTGGCCGATCGTCGGCAAGACGGGGACCGCCGACCTGAACACGAACGTCTGGTTCGTGGGCTACACGCGCCAGGTCTCGACCGCGGTCTGGGTGGGGTCCCAGGGTCAGCCCTATCCCCTCCGGGAGTTCTTCGGCTCCGACGTGTTCGGCAGCACGGTGGCCGCCCCGATCTGGAAGGCCTTCATGCTCCGCGTGCTCTCGGGGATGTCGGCGGTGCCCTTCGAGGAGGCCGAGCTCATCACGGTCCCCTACGTGGTCGGCATGACCGAGCTGGAGGCGCGCGCGGCGCTCCGCGAGGTCGGGCTGAAGGCGCGGTCCCAGATCGTGGACTCGTACCGGACGGCGGGCACGGTGGCCGAACAGGATCCGTCCTCGGGCACGCAGACGATCCAGGGCGCCACGGTCACGCTGTTCATCAGCACGGGCGACGCGCCCGAGGTCAAGATCCCGGCGCTCGAAGGCGCCACGCTCGAGCAGGCTCGAGCGTCGCTCGGCGCCCTGCACCTGTTCGTGACCGTCGCGGAGGTCACCACGAAGGACGAGGACCTCCAGGGGATCGTCCTGGACATGGAGCCCCACGCGGGGACCGTGGTGCTCGAGGGGACGACGGTCACCCTGTTCGTGGGGGTGCCGCGGGAGAAGGACCAGGACCAGCCGACCGCGACGCCGACACCCGCGGACTGATCAGGAGTCGAGCCGCTCGCGGACCATGCGCTGGACCGCCCCGCCGTCGACACGACCCTTGGCGCGCCCCATCACGAAGCCCATGACCGCGCCCATGTCCTGCATCGAGCCGGCGCCGGTCTCGGCGATCGCTTCGTCGACCAGCGCGGCGACCTCCTGGTCAGAGAGCTGGCTCGGAGCGTAGGCGGTCAACACCTCGCGCTCGGCGCGCTCCTTATCCGCCAGCTCCCGACGTCCCGCGCCCTCGAACGCCTCGATCGCCTGGTTCCGTCGCTTGACCTCCTCGCCCGCCACTGCCCGGAGCTCGTCGTCCGTCAGCGGGTGCAGCACGTCCTTCTCCCGGTTCGTGACCGCGGCGGACAACATCCGCAGGGCGCTGACGCGCAGCTTGTCGCCGGCCTTCAGCGACGTGGTGATGTCGTCGCGGAGCTGGTCCTTGAGCGTGGGGGGCATCCGTACACTCCCTTCCGTGCTGCCCTCGTTCGTGGTCGCGCTGGTCCTGATCGTGCTCGTGATCGGCGTGTGCTGCGTGGCCTGGGGCGTGGTCGTCGAGCGCTCGTGGTACCGCCTGGTGCGTTACCGGCTGGCGCTGCTGCCTCCGGACGGCCCACGCGATCTCACGGTACTCCACCTGTCGGACCTGCACTTCCTGCGGGGCGACGCCAAGAAGGTGCGGTTCCTCGCGTCGCTCCCGGCCGCCGACGTCACCGTGGTGACGGGCGATTTCCTGGCCGAGCCGGAGGCCGTCGAGGCCGCGGTGGCGGGCGTCCGCCCCGTGCGCGGGCGTCTCGCGTCCTGGTTCGTCCTGGGGTCGAACGACCACTTCCAGCCTCGTCCGCTGAACTACCTCGCGTACTTCCGCCGCCGACGGAAGCACCGCCGGGCCACGCGGGGCCGCGCGCCGGAGCTCGTCGACCAACTGTGCGCCGACGGATGGACCGACCTCACGAACGTGCGGTACGAGACGCGGCTCGACGGCCTGCCGATCGAGCTGCTCGGGCTGGACGACGCCCACATCCGCTGGCACGACCTCCGCGTCGCGCCGCGGCGCGCGCCGGAGCGCTTCGGCATGGCCGTGATGCACTCACCGGACTCCGCACCCGAGACGGCGGCGCTCGGGTACGACCTGCTGGTCGCCGGGCACACCCACGGCGGGCAGGTCCGGGTGCCCGGCGCCGGCGCCCTGGTGACCAACTGCTCGATGCCGCGTCGGCTCGTCTCCGGGTTGATCAGCATGGGGTCGGCCACCCTCCACACCTCGCCGGGGCTCGGCACGAGCAAGTACGCCCCCTTCCGGTTCTGGTGCCGTCCCGAGGCCACGCTCCTCGAACTCACGCAGCGGCCCTCCGGCCAGCCCTCCACGGGCGGTGGGTAGACCAGCCCTCCACGGGCGGTGGGTAGACCGGCCCTCCACGGGTGGTGGGTAGACTGGTGGCTCCTCCGGGACGTGGCGCAGTTTGGTAGCGCGCAGCGTTCGGGACGCTGAGGTCGCGGGTTCAAATCCCGCCGTCCCGACCGGGGGATCGAGGGCGGGTTCGCCGGCGGCGACCCGCCCTCGGCCGTTCGCGCTACCGCAGGGCCCGTCCGAACGCCCGTTCGAGCCCCGTTTGACGCCCGTTCGAGCCAGCGGCTAGGGTCTTGAGCCGGAGGGCTCGGGCGACCGAGCCTTCGGCCTATCCAGCCCATGCGGAGGACGATGCGCGGTACGCCCACCAGGCTGAAGCGGCTCACCGTAGCCGCCCTGATCGTCATCCCCACCGCTCTCGTCTCCCTCTCCAGCGTTTCCAGCGCTGCGCCAACCGAGGAAGAGGTCGCAGCGGCCAAGGCGAGACTGGGTCAGCTGCAGCACGAGCTCGAGCAGGCGATCGAGAAGTACAACGACGCCGAGCTCAAGCTCGCGCAGATCCAGACCAAGCTGTCGGCGGCCAAGGATCAGAAGGCCGCCGCCGAGGGCGAGGCCGCCAGATCGCGCAAACGCTTGTCCGAGCGCGCGGTGGCCGCCTTCACGGGGATGGGGAGCCAGATCGACGGGCTCCTGGGCGCGAACAGCTTCTCGGAGTTCTCCGACCAGCTCGAGTTCATGGGCGCGATCGCGCAGTCCGACGCCGACCTCGCTGCCACCGCCGACGCGGCCGGCCAGCGCGCCGAGTGGGCCGCCCAGGACTACGCGAAGGCGGTCGGCGAGGCGAAGCAGTACGTGAACGAGATGCGCACCCAGCGCGCGAAGATCGAGGGGATGCTCGACGAGCAGGCCGACCTGTACGAGAAGCTGAACCTCGAGTACCAGGACTACCTCGAAGCTCAGCGTCGCGCCGCGGCCGCCGCGGCCGCCGCCGAGGATCAAGCCGACCAGAACAACGGCGAGACCGGCGGGTCCGGAGGCGACGGGGGGTGGGACGGCTTCGTCCCCGACCCCAACCTCTCCGGCGGGGAGATCGCGAAGCAGGCGGCCCTCTCGGTGCTCGGGACGCACTACGTGTGGGGGTCGTCCGATCCCAACGTCGGGTTCGACTGCTCGGGGCTCACCGCCTGGGCGTGGTCCCAGGCCGGCGTCTCGATCTCCCACTCCGCCGTCGGACAGTGGACGTCGCTCCCCCACATCCCGCTCTCGCAGGTGGTCGTCGGCGACATCATCTACTACGGGAACTTCGGCCCCCACGTCGCGCTCTACATCGGCGGCGGGCAGATCGTCCACGCACGGAACCCCAGCCCGAGCGGCGCGGTCCAGGTCAGCTCGATGTACGGGTACGACGATCCGTGGGGCGCCGTCCGCGTCGCCAGCTGAACCTCACGTCGCGTCGTCCTCCGCCCCACCCTCCAGCATCGCCGCCAGATCGGCGAGTCGCACGGTCGCCTGCTGCACCAGCGCCTCGTTCCCGATCGACTCGGCTTCGCGACGAGCCTGCTCGAGCAGCTCGCCGGCCTGCCGAGCGCGCTGATCCCCGCGCGCCGCGGTCGCGTACTTGAGGCGCTCGTCCGCCTTCACGATCAGCTCGAAGATCTCGGACGGTTCCACCGCTCCCTCCCTCCTACCGGTTCCGGCTCTACTGGTGCTCCCGGGAGCCGACGCGGTCCAGGTAGCCTCGGATCTGGATCGCCACCGCCGCACCCTCGCCGACCGCGCTCGCGAGCTGCTTCGTCGAGCCGCCGCGGACGTCGCCGGCGGCGAAGACCCCCGGAACATCGGTCATGAAGGCCGCGTCCGTGCCGATGAACCCTCGCTCGTCCACGGTCACGGCGCCGTCCAGGAACCCCGTGTTGGGATCCAGGCCGACGAAGACGAACGCCGCGGCCGGGTGCTCGTCCCGTCGGCGACCCGTCTCCCGGTCCTCGACCACGACGGCGCCGAGCTTCCCGCTCCCATCCCCCTTCGCTCGGAACTCCACCACCGCGGTGCGCAGCAGCACCGACATCTTGGGATCGCTCCGCACCTTGTCCTGCAGCAGCTGCGATCCGCGCAGCGCGTCGCCGTGCTCCACCACGGTCACGTGGTCGGTGAACTGGGTGAGGAACAGACCCTCCTCGAGGCCGGAGTTCCCGCCGCCGATCACCATCAGCTCCCCTGAGCCCCGGTAGAACGGGCCGTCGCAGGTCGCGCAGAAATGGATGCCGGCACCGATCAGCTCGTCCTCCCCCACCGCGCCCGTCCGTCGGTACGACGAACCGGTCGCGAGCAGGATCGCCTTCGCGTGGTAGTGATCGCCCGTCGCCGTCGCGATGTCGAAGCCCTCGTCGTCGGTGGCGAACCCCGTGACGGACACCGCCTGCAGCATCTCCACGCCGTACCGCTCGGCCTGCCGGACGAACCGCTCGGCGAGCTCGGCGCCACCGATCCCGTCCGGGAACCCCGGATAGTTGTCGAGCCGTTCGGTGACGCCCGCCTGCCCGCCCAGCCCCTTCGCATCGATCACCAACGTGTCCAGGTTCTCGCGGGCCGCGTAGATCGACGTCGTCAGCCCGGCCGGTCCGCCGCCGACGATCACCAGGTCGTACACGTGCATCGCGGCCATGCGGGCCAGTCCGAGCTTCTCGGCGAGCTCCTCGTTCGTGGGCTCGGCCAGGTGCGACCCGTCCGGGAAGATGATCGTCGGGATGATGCGCTTCCCGTCGTTCTTCTCCTCGACGAAGCGCTGGAGGTCGTCGCGCCCGTCGATGTCGTGCCACAGGTAGTGGATCCGCTGGTCGGCGAGGAATCGCTTGGCCCGAAGGCAGTCGGGACACCAGCTCGCCCCGTAGAGCTCGATCGAGCCGGCGGGCGGGGTCGTCGACGGATCCATGCCGCCCGACGTTACCGCCGATGGTCGCGAGCCGCGAGGCCGAACGCGGCCACGCGAACAGCGGGGGAACGTGGGTCGAACGATCGCGGCGACGGGTAGCGCCCGAGCGCCCACACCAGGACGATCGTCGGGGACGCGTCCCGAGGAGAGGAACGATGCGCACCGACCTTCCCCCTGCCGACGACATCGAGGCGCGCGCGCTGATCCGCCGAGCCTTCGACCGGCAGCCGGCGGCCGGTTTCACGGCCGAAGGCCTGGCGTCGACGCTCGCGCTGCCGGTCGCCACCGTTCGGCGCGTGCTCGACGATCTCCTGACGATCGGCCTGGTGCTCCAGGTCGACGGCGAGTTCATCTCGGCCGTTCCGGAGGACTAGACGAGCGCGGCGAGCGACTCGGCTTCGCCGATGAGCGCCTCCGCCTCGGCCAGCCGAGCGAGCCACGTCTCCGGGATCGCGGCGACCCCGTGGCGGGCACCCAGCAGCGCCCCGGCGACGGCCGCGTTCGTATCGGTGTCGCCACCCAGAGCCACGATGTGCCGGAGGCCCTCCTCGAAGCCGCGATCCTCGCCGGTCACCTGCAACGCGAGGCCGGCGGTGAACAGCGTGAAGCCCTGGTCGGGCCCATCCACGGGTCGGGCCCGGCCGGCCGCATCGACCAGGTGCTCCAGTTCCTCGCCACCCTCGCGATCCAGCACGGCTCGCACGGCATCGACGACCGCGGACCGGGGTTCGTCGCCGCGGACCAGTGCGGCCGCCGTGTGGGTGACCGCCAGGCACGCGGTCGCGCACCGCGGGTCCCAATGGGTGAGGCGCGAGAGGGCAGGCGCCTCCTGGTCGAGCCGTCCGGGATCGTGAGCCCTCGCGACGCCGAGCGGTGCGCAGTACATCACCGAGCCGTTGCCGGCGCTCACTTCGGGGCCGCGCCGCTCGAACACGAGGCGGGCCGCCTCCGGCGCGCCGGCCGCCGCCTCCACGAGCGCCGCGCGGGTCTGGTGACCGACGTCCGGAGGCCCGGTCTCCAACCACGCGATGTGGCGGGCGAGCACGTCCACGAGTGTCAGCGCGCCACCGTGAGCGATCAGCGACCGCCACAGGTTCCGTGCCAGCGCCGTGTCGTCCGTCCACGTTCCGGGTGGCGAGCCGGCCCACGGGAGCTCGAAGGCCGGTACCGGCGACGGGATCTGGTGGGCCCGCAGGAACTCGAACGGCGCGCCGAGCGCATCGCCCACCGCCAGACCCAGGATCGAGCCGATCGCTCGTTGCCTCGGGTCGTTCACCCCCGCATGCTAGCGACGATGCAGGACGCCCCCTCGTCGACCGGCTTCCGCCTGGATCCCCTCGGGATCGGGCTGATCGCCGTCGGCCTCGTGCTCGGCGTCGCCACTCGGTTCCTGGGGCCGGACCTCGAGGCCTGCACGTCGGTCAGCGTCTGGGCCGCACCGGCCCTCGCCGGCAGCGTGCTGGCGTTCGGGTTCGGCTTCGCGAGGTGCCTCCCGGACCGACCCCGCCGCATCATGACGACGGTGATGGTGGTGCTGGTGCCGATCGCCGTCGTCCTGGTGATCGCGGCGATCCTGGCCCGACCCGAGGTCACGCCGGGCGACTGCATCTGAGGCGCTCCGGTCGCATCGTCGCAGGTCACAGCCTTGGAACGTCTGGTAGCCTGGGCGGCCGTGCGCAAGAACGGACCCAAGCATCGCACCTGCCGGCGAGTCGGCGCCCCGCTGTGCGGGCGCCCGAACTGCCCTGCCGAGAAGCGACCGTATCCGCCCGGTCAGCACGGCCGTGGCCGCAAGCGGATCTCCGAGTACCAGACGCGGCTGCTCGAGAAGCAGAAGCTGCGCGCGATCTACGGCGTGAACGAGAAGCAGATGCGCCGCTACTACGAGCGCGCCAACCAGCAGCTCGGTGTCACGGGCGAGGAGATGCTCCGCCAGCTGGAGACCCGCCTGGACACGATCTGCCTGCGGCTCGGGTTCGCGCTGACCACGTCGCAGGCCCGGCAGCTCGTCTCGCACGGCCACGTGGCGTTGGACGGACGGCGGATCGACGTTCCCAGCGCCCACGTCAAGCCCGGCCAGACGATCGAGCTCTCGTCGAAGGCCCGCAACTTCGTGTCGGTCCGCGAGGCCCTCGAGATCACGCCCGACCCGCCCGCGTACCTCTACCGGAACAAGGACGAGGGCTCGGGCACGCTGTCGCGGTACCCGGAACGTGATGAGATCCCGCTCCCCGTGCCGGTCGAAGAGCGGATGATCGTCGAGTTCTACTCGTAGGGCTCAGGCATCCGGCGGCCGCAGCGCCGCCCGCACGAACGCCACCACCTCGTCCTCGCGTCGGCGCAACGACGTCCGGGCGTCGTCCGCGCCCACGAAGGCGGAGAGCACGCTGGCCTCGGTGAGCGAGCCGATCACCGCCGTGTAGAGCGTGAACAGCAGGAGCGCGGGGTCCTGCTTCCGGATCTGCCCCGCATCCATCCCCGCCTGGAGGAACTCGATCGCGCGATCGCGCAGCGGGTCGAGGGCCCCCGCGAACCGGTCGAACGCGTTGGGGCCGAGTCGCCCGGCCTCACGGATGAACATCGGGAACTCCGGCCACTCCTCGGCGAGCGCGTACACCGCCCGGATCACCCGCTCCGCACGGGCCCCGGGCTCGGCCGGCGCTTCCAGCGCCGTGGCGATCTCCTCGGCCACGCGTTGACCCGCCGCGGCCAGGCATGCCTCCAGCAGGTCGTCCTTCGTCGGGAAGTAGTACAGGAGCGTCTGCTTGCGGATCCCGACCGCCTGCGAGATCCGATCGAGCGATGCTCCCTGGTACCCCTCCCGGCCGAACGCGCGGATCGCCTCCTCGACGATCGTCGTCCGCCGCTGCTCGCCGCCGGTCCTGGGCATCCGTACCCTCCTCAGTCCCAGGCCTGGGGGCGGCCCCTCCGCGCCACCGGACGCATCCCCTCCCAGGTCCGGCGCCACGACGGTCCCGGCGGTCCGGCGAGCGACGGCGTCTCCCCCCGTTCGGCCCGCTGCAGCGCCTCCCACCAGGTCGTCCGATCCTCGTCGAACATCTGGGACACCGCCTGTTGCATCCGCAGCGACAACGCCTGATGCGTCTCGCCTTCCTGGGCCTCGATCGGCTTCCCGTAGCGCATCGTCACGACCGGGCGGCCCGGGCCCGGCCACCATCGCCCCTTCGGCATGGCCTGGTAGGCACCGACGATCGCGATCGGGACCAGAGGGACGCCGAGCTCGAGGGCGAGGCGGGACGTGCCGTGGCGGAACCGCTGCAGGTGGCCGTCCATCGAGCGAGTGCCTTCGGGGAACACGACGATCGACCATCCGTCGCGGACCAGCTCGCGCGCCTTGTCGATCGCGCCCTTCCCGCCCTTCGCCCGATCGATCGGGAAGCCCCCGTACACGAGCGCCGTGAACGCCTGCCGCCACCACACGTCGAAGAAGTAGTCGCGCGCGGCGCCGACGGCCGTCTTCCGCTGCCAGCGGTCCGGCAGCGAGCACAGGATCAACGTCGCATCCAGGTGGCTGGAGTGGTTCGAGAAGAAGAGCACGGGTCCGGGGTATCCGTGGAGGTTGTCGAGTCCGTGGATGCGCAGCGAGAGCTCGGTGCGGACGATCGGCTGCATCACCCCGTTCAGGATCACCTGGCGGGCCAGGACCCCGCCCTCGCTCCGGGCCCAGTCGGTGGGGAACCCCTCGTCGTAGGTCTCCTCCACGAACGGCTCCGCCGAGCGGGGGACCAGCGAGCGGCGGCCCCACCGGAACCCCCGGGCCATCTCCTTCAGCTCGTCGCGCACCTTCACCATGCGCGGAACCTCACCGCACGTCCGCGATCATGATCGGCGGCGCGTGGAAGTAGGTGATGGAGGGCGACGACCCCACGGTGTCCTTGGCCATCTCCAGGGCGTCGCGGAGCGAATCGGCACGGCGGTACCCGAGCCGGCGCACGCTCTTCGGCTCACCGCCCACGAAGATCACGTCGCCGCAGTGGTCGCGGCCGTGTGCGCCCCAGTACCACATGTAGAACGGGTGCACCCCGTGGTACGCGTGCGACGTCCGGTACAGGTGGATGTACCAGGGATCGGTCGCGTACCGCTCCTCGTATCGCGCCTCGATCTCCTTCGGGTCGGTGGTGTCGGCCAGCACCTCCTCGAAGAAGTCGATGTAGCTGGGGTGGTGGATCGTGTGGAACTCCCACGGCACCGGGTGGTACAGGATCGCGACCCCGCCCTCCCGGACCAGCGGCTTGTTGCGGTACATGTTGAACAGGTAGCCGAGCCCGAGACAGTGCACGAGGATCGGGTTCAGGATCGAGTTGACGTTGTACGGGCCCAGGTACGGCAGTCCGAAGATCGCGACGTCCGCCTGCCCCTCGACCTCCACGAGCTGCTGGCGATGGAGGTTCTCCAGGGTACGGTCGTGGACGGCCTCCACCTCGCCGGCGTTGATCCCCGTGACCTTGTAGGGGGCCTCGATCCCTCGGAAGATCGAGCGCCGCACGCGCGGGGGCGCCAGGTCGTTCGCCTTCTTCGCCGCCGCCATCAACGCCTGGTCCTTCGTCGACCACTCCCACTCCCGCTTGTTCAGGAACCCGAGCTGCGACGGGAACGTGTCGCTGTTGAGCGAGGTCTCGACCTGGAAGATCTTCAGCCCCTGGTCGCGGAGGAACCGACCCATCCGCGTCACGCTGTCGTTGATCGCCGAGTGCCCGGGCCGCGGATCCATGTACGACGTCGAATGGAGCATCGTGTTGACGTTGTGGTGGTGCTTCAGGCTCTCGTAGCCGGCGAGCCCCACGGCGACGGACTTGTGGCCGCCGTCCATCGCCACGAGGTTGATGTTGACGTAGACGATCAGGTCCGACTCGGCCGCGCGCTTCTGGATCTGGACCACCTCACCCTGGTCCGTCTTCCCGAGCACCGTCATGTTGTCGGTGTCCTCGGCGTCCAGGTTGTACAGGTGCTTCGGCCAGAACGATCGGTAGACGCGCTCGCCGACCATGCGGCGGATCTCGTCGGCCGTCATCCGACGGTGCAGCGCGGTCGCCACCACGATCTCGACGTCCTCCACGCCGGCGCGGGCCGCCAGCTCGATCACGTGCTCCAGGATCCGCTGGCGGATATCGGGCGTGACCATCGGGGGCAGCGGGATCGAGATGTCGTCGACCGCGATCGTGAGCTTCATGCCGGGGAACAGGAGCTCGGGCAACGGCTCCGCGTCGCCCACCGGGTGCAGGAGGGCATGGCGGACGTGCGCGTTCAGGTCCTTGAGCCCGGGGAGCGGGTCGGGCGGATAGACGACCTTCGTCCCCAGCGGGAACCGCTGCAGGCGGTACCCCTCGCCCTCGTGCACGAGCAGCGAGGGGGTCCGCTCGTCGACCTCCAGAACGAATCCTGGTCGTGGCATCGGTTGGTCGTCTCCTGTTCCGTCTCGTCCTGTGGGCTTCCTCAAGCCTGCGGTGCGAACGCCACCTTGAACGTGCCGAGCGAGCCGGCGGACATCGCGTGGTCCAGGGCGTCCCGCCAGCGATCGAGCGGATACGTGGCCCCGACCATGTCGGCCAGCATCGGGAGGCTCGTCGCCATCTCGATCGCCAGCTCGAACGCGTGCTTCCGCGTCCCGTCGGGGAGCGCCTCGATCGACGTGGTGTACGCGCCGACCATCTCGAGCTCGCGGAACCACAGCGGCGTGAGGTCCGCGCCGGATCCCGGGATCCCGCTCACGACGACCCGCCCGCCGGCACGGGTCGTCCGCAGCGCGAGATCGAGCGCGGAGCGGGAGCCCGTGCATTCGAGGGCGACGTCCACACCTCCCAGCAGGAAGTCCTGTCCTCGCTCGGGGGTGAGCTTGACCGCGGCGGCGCGACGACGGACCGCTTTCGTGGCGTGCTCCGGCCGGACGATCTCGTCGGCGCCCGCGAGCCGTGCGGCCGCGCGCTGCCGCTCGTGTTTCGCCGCGACCGTGACGTGCCCCGCCGGCGTCAGCAGCTTGACGGCGAGCAGGGTCAGGAGCCCGACCGTGCCCGCCCCCACGATCAGCACCGTCGCCCCGGGCTCGATCCGGGCCCGCAGCGCCGCGTGGATCGCGTCGGCCAGGGGCTCCACCAGCACCGCGGTCCGGTCGTCCATCGTGTCGGGGACCGGCCAGAGCTGCGACCGATGCGCCACCATCTGTCGCGCCCACCCGCCCGAGGTCTCCGTGCTGTACCCGGTCTGGAGCGCTGGTTTCAGGTGTCCCACCGTCACGCGGTCGCAGCGGTTGGCCATCCCCGCAGCGCAGTTCGGGCACGGGGGATCCTCGCCGCGGGCCTCGCAGGCCAGGACGCTGGACAGGACCACGCGCGTGCCCGTCGGGAGCTCCTCGCAGTCGTCCAGGAGGTCGCCGACCACCTCGTGCCCCGGCACGAAGGGCATCGACACGAGCGGCGAGAAGTAGAACGAGGACCGACCGGCGATCGTCGCCAGGTCGCTCCCGCAGATGCCGGCGAGCGTCGGCCGGACGCGGGCCCATCCCGACCGTCCGGCGGGCGGCTGGGGGTCCCGGCGGTTCACCAGACGCAGCGGCGCCAGCGGTCCCGCGACCAGCCCCGGAGCCTTGCCGCGGAGAGCGCGGGCGCCCACGTACCGCGGCGCCGACCGGAAGAACTCGAGCGCGAGGGTGGTCACGCCCTCACCTCGCAGCCGCCTTCGGGAACCGTGCGCGGGGCATCCCCTTCGACATCGCCCACTCCTCGATCGGCCAGCGCCGACGCCGTGCGTGTCGGTAGAGCTGCGAGTCGGGCGACACCGCCACGGGATTGCCCACCACGCGCAGCAGCGGCAGGTCGGAGTACGAATCCGCGTAGGCGTAGGAGTGCCGCAGATCCACCCCCTCCTGCGAGGCGGAACGTCGGAGCCACGCGGCGCGTGCCTCGCCGACCAGCGGCGGTGCGGACATGAACCCCGTGTACCGGCCGTCGCGCACCTCGAGCTGCGCGCCGATCACCACGTCGAACAGGGGAGCCAGCACGCGAACGAACGGCTCTGCGGCCGCGGTGATCAACACGGTCCGGTGCCCCGCCGCCCGGTGTTCGCGGATCCGGCGGAGCGCCGCCGGCGACGCCTTCTGCAGCATGAACTCGCTCACGTGCCCGTCGATCAGCGCGTCCACCCCTTCGACGGAGGCGTCCTCGTAGCGCCGGAAGAACGTCCGCAGGAAGTCGCCCCGGTCCCGGCGATCGGTCTGCAGATACCCGGGGATCCGCCCGAACACCGAGACCAGCTCGGCCGGCCAGTCCTCCGGCTCCAGGTCGGCGAATCGGGTCCACACGTAGGACTCGACGACGTTGGAGCTGATGATCGTCCCCTCCATGTCGAACACGGCGAGCACCGGCTCGTCGCGGCGGCCGATCGTCACGCGGGGCCGCTCACGGTCGCGCTTCGAGAGCTCGCGGAGGCTCTGGGTGACGGCGGGGCAATGGACGTCCTGGAGGTAGTGACGCCAGTCGATCGTGCCGGCGTCGAAGGGGAAGCGCTCGCGGTCCTCCGGCGTGAGCGATCCCCAGAGCGCGACGACCCGCTCGTCCGTGTAGACCACCTCGGTCTCCGTGTACATCCCGTACAGGTCCGAGTAGCGCTTCACGAACTCGACGCGCGCCTTGTCGCGGTCCACGCGGGCGACCGCCTCGCGCATCCGCCGGGACTTGGGCAGATGGGTCACGACCTTCTCCGCGACGTCGGTCAGCGTCTCCGCACGCCGCAGCATCGACTCCACGGTCGCGGTCCCCGGGAACTTCCACACCGGAACCTTGTGCTCCCCCCTGCCACGCTCCGGGAGCGGGTGGGCCTCGAAGTACTCCCGCACGTATTCGTACAGCTCGAAGAAGCGCAGGGGGTTCCGGTCGCCGCTGGAGACGTTGTAGTGGGCCGGCTCCCCCGGAGGTGGCGGCGTGGCCGCCACCGCGAGGATCGCGTTCACGACGTAGTCCACCGGGATCAGGTCCACGATCCCTTCCGGGATCCCGGGGAACTCGGGGATCTGTCCCAAGCCGTACGCGCGGATGATCGGGTCGGCCATCTTGAACCCGTCGATCCAGCCGGCAGCCGGATGCTCGAGCGCGGACTCGATGATCGACGGCCGCACGATCGACAGCGACAGGCCCTCGGCGTGCGCGAGATCCTCGACGACCCGCTCGCCCATCGCCTTCGTGAACGTGTAGACGTCGGGCCACCCGAGGGTCCGTGCTCGCAGCCGCCCGTACTCGACCAGGCGCGCCTGCACCCACTCCTTCCTGCGCTCCTCGGCGTCCTGGGACACGGTGCTCGGACCGGCACGCGAATGATCCTTCGCGGCCCGATCCATGAAGTGCTGCAGCATCTCGGGCTTGCGCGACTGGGCCTCGACGTCGCGGCGTGCTTGCAGCGCCAGCTCGGCCTCGAGGGCGTGATCGACGCGATGCTCCAGCGGGCCCTCGGGGATCACGCCCTTCTGGACCCCCGCGACGTACGCGGTGGACACGTGGACGAGATGGGGCCGGTTGGCCGCGATCGCTCCGCGGTACAGGTTCTGCGCGCCCAGCAGGTTCGTCTGGAAGCCCTCGTCGATCGGAGGGTCGAAGCTGACCGTGGCCGCCGAGTGGATCACGATGTCGATGCCGTCGGGGATCTCGGGCTCGCCATGGGTGAAGTCGCCCTCGAGGACCGTGACGCGGTCCTCGAGCAGCTCGACCAGGGCCTCCTGGGAGCCCTGCCGCGAGCGCAGGACCTCGAAGGCGGGCTTGCGGAGCAGGTACACGACCCGTTCGTGGGCGCTCGCGGAGGGCTGCGACCGGACGAGGACGTTCACCCGCGTCTCGGGCAGATCCAGGAGCAGGCGCTCGAGCACGACCTGGCCGAGGAACCCCGTCACCCCGGTGAGCAGGATCGTCTTGCCGGCGAGCCGGTCGGCGATCGAGGACGCCGTTCGTTTCTCTACCACGCGGCAGATTATGCGCTCTCTACCACCTGGTAGACAACCCGGCCCTCCCCCATCAACCCCACCCCTGATCCGACCGATGCCACCAGGGGGCACACCCCCGGGCCAGTGGTCCCAGGAAGGACGCATGCCGTGTCGCTCCGCCAGAAGCTGTTCGCGGTCATGGCGATCCCCGCGATCGTCCTGCTCGTCGCGACCACCTTCGGGTACCGGGCGACCGTCCGTCAGCGCGAGAGCGCGGACCTGGTCCGGCTGACGTACGAGATCCGTTCGAGGATCGACCAGGTCGTGCGCGACCTGTCCGCCGCCGAGTCGTCGGTGCGCGGCTACCTGGTCGCCGACGACCCCGCGTTGCTCTGGCCCTACGAGAACGCGCTCGCGACGATCGATCGGCCCCTGGGTGATCTCGAACGGCTGGTGGTCGACCCGCAGGCGCAGGCGCTCGTCCAGCAGCTCGACGGGCTCGTGCGGGATCGGATCGCGCGGCTCCAGGAGCTGCGGGGGTTCGCCCCGCTCGACGCGGAGGAGCTCGGGACGATCGGTGAGGTCATGGCGGAGGGCAGCGCCGTGATGGGCGAGGTCCGCAGCGTCGCCGGCGAGCTCCGGCGGCTCGAGGACGGGCTGCTCGCCGAACGGGCGGCGGCGCTCGAGGACGCGCAACGGACGTCGTTCCTCATCCAGGTCGTGGTGATCCCGATCGGCATGCTCCTCGTCGGCGTGGTGGTCCTGACGTTCACACGACGGCTCCTGCGCCGCATCGACTCCCTGTTCGAGAACATCGGCCGGCTGGAACACGGGATGCCCCTGCTCGAGTCGCCGATGACCGCTCGGGACGAGCTGGGCATGCTGGAACGCACCTTCACCGAGACGGGCACGCGCGTGATGGAGCTCCGCTCGCAGCTCGAGCGGATCGCCACGGTCGACGCGCTCACGGGCCTGCAGAACCGCCACGGCTTCCTCCCCCTCGCGGAGGAGCGGCTCGTCGCGGCCTCGGCCACCGGCAGCCTGCTGGCGATGCTGTTCATCGATCTGGACGGGCTCAAGCACGTCAACGACACGCAGGGGCACGCGGTGGGCGACGAGCTGATCGCCGAGTGCGGGTCGATCATCCGCGACACGTTCCGCGCCGCGGACATCATGGCGCGGGTCGGGGGAGACGAGTTCTGCGTCCTGGTGACGACCGACTCCCAGGGCGGCCTCGACGCGGCGCAGGATCGCCTCCGGCGCGGCTTCGAGCTCGCGAACCGACTCCCCGGCCGGACCTACGAGCTCTCGGCCTCGGTCGGGATCGCGGTGCACGACCCGAACCTCGATCGGTCGATCGACGACCTGATCCGCCGGGCCGACACCGAGATGTACGAGAACAAGCGCGCACGTCGCACGCTCGAAGCGACCGCTGGCCTCTAGACTTCGGCCTCCGATGGAGCTGACCGAGCTACAGGGCGTGATCCGCGACACCTATCTGGCTCGCGACCGCACGCGCGGCGTCGACGCCACGTTCCGATGGTTCACGGAGGAGGTCGGCGAGCTCGCCAGAGCGATCCGGAAAGACGATCGGGCGAACCTCGAGCTCGAGTTCTCGGATGCGCTGGCGTGGCTGGTCTCGTTGGCCAACCTGACCGACGTCGACCTCGAGACCGTGTGCGCCCGCTACGCGTCGGGGTGCCCGAAGTGCGGCGCCGTCCCCTGCGCGTGCCCGATGTGAGTCGAGGACCAGGTATCGCCGTGCGATCGGCGCGGCCCGGCGACTGGCCGGCCGTGGCCGGCCTGCTGGTGGAGCTGGGGCGCGGGGTCGCCGCGGGCACGGCGCACGACGCCACCCACCAGCTGCAGTTCGCGGGTCACCTCGGCCAGATCGAGCAGGTGACCCTGATCGCCGAGGCGGACGGCGAGATCGTGGGGATGGTCGACATGGAGTACCACCAGCGGCTGGGCGATCATCGGCCGCAGGCCAGGGTCAACGACCTGGTGGTCACCGCGACGGCTCGCGGGCGCGGCGCGGGCACGGAGCTCTTGCGTCGGGCCGAGGAGCTGGCGCGTCGGCGGGGATGCTTCCGCATGGCGCTCGTGACCGCGGCTCGGCGCACGGACGCGGTGGCCTTCTACACGCGGGGCGGGTGGGAGGACTACGGCACCTGGTTCGTGAAGCCGTTGACGGACGACATCGCCCCGAGCGGCGAGCCGGTCCGGGACGACAGCTGAGTCAGCGCGCGAACAGGTGCTCGGCGATGTGCACGGCGTCGAGCGCCGCGCCGATCCGCAGGTTGTCGGCGCAGCTGAACAGCAGCAGCGCGTCGTCGCGCCCGGGGACCTGCCGGATCCGCCCGACGAGCGCTTCGTCGGTCCCGGCCGCGTCGAGC
>DATBJQ010000078.1:0-3119 GCA_036556385.1 Actinomycetota bacterium
GGACAGGCCGGTGAACACGATCAGGCGGTCACGGGGGAGGTCGAGCGTGACGTTCTTGAGGTTGTGCTCACGGGCGCCGTGGATCACGAGTCGATCGGTGCCCATACGGAGCCCAGTGTAGAGGGGGACGGCGACACGCCCGTTCGCGGCGTTCGGCCTATCCTGCCGCCCATGGATCGAGACCTCCGCGAGACCGACCGGTACCGCGAGGTCGAGGACGCGTACCGGCGGGCCCTGGAGCCCGGGTTCGGCACCTCGACCGGCGCGATCGACGTGCAGCGCTCCCCCGACGGGCGATGGCTGGCCTTCACCGGCCCCGTGCTGGAACGGCTCGAGGGCCACCCGCACGGCCGGATCTTCCTCGTGTCGGCCGACGACTCGGTTGAGGCCCGGATGATCACCCACGGCCCGAACGACGACGGGGGCGCCCGCTGGTCGCCGGACGGGCGGACGCTCACGTTCCTGTCCGACCGGCGCGAGCCGGGCAAGGTCCAGCTCTACGCCCTGGAGCTGGACGCGATCGGGGAGGCCCGCCAGCTCACCTCCTTCCAGGACGGCGTGGCCGAGCAGTACGCCTGGTCGCCCGACGGCTCACGCGTGCTCGTGATCGTGGCCGGCCCCGACGCCGAGCAGTCCGACGCCGTCGGCTCCGGGACGATCGGTGCGGACGCCGACCTGCCCCCGTGGATCCCCGAGGTCGAGTCGTCCGAACGGATCGAGCTGGCGCGGAGGCGGCTCGTCGTGCTGGACGTGGCCACCGGGGTCGCCGAGGCGGCCGCGCCCGAGGGGCTGAACGTCTGGGAGGCCGCCTGGTGCGGCGACGACCGGATCGTCGCGATCGTGTCCGAAGGCCCCTTCGAGGACGACTGGTACGGGGCGCGCCTGAGCCTGATCGTGCCCGCGACGCGGACCGCACGCACGCTCCGCGAGAGCGACGTGCAGCTCGGTGTCGTGTCCGGCTCCCCGGACGGCTCGGTGGTCGCGGTCGTCGAGGCCGTGTGCAGCGACCGGCTCGTCGTGGCGGGCGACCTCTACCTGATCGATCCCTCCGACGGCGAGGCCCGGCTCGTCGACACGTCGGGCGGCGACGTGGCGGCCGCCGCCTGGGCGGACGAGGGCCACCTGTGCGTGACCGCGATCCGCGGGCTGGACACCGTGGTCCTGGACGTCGACGCGAAGACGGCCACGGCCCAGGAGCGATGGTCCACCCCCGAGGCGTGCGGGGCGCTGTTCGTCGCGCCCCCCGTCCCGCTGGACGACGGCTTCGCGATCACGACCGAGTCGTGGCGACACCCCACGGAGCTGGTCGCGATCGGCGAGGCGGGCGAGCGTCAGAGCATCGCCCCCAGCTCCCACGAGGGCACCGACCTGGTGACGTCCTGGATCGGCGACCGTCGACGCCTGACGTGGACCGCGCCCGACGGGTTGGCGATCGAGGGGCTGATCACGCTGCCCGAGGGCGAGGGCCCGTTCCCGACGATCCTGGCCGTCCACGGCGGCCCCGTCTGGGCCTACCAGGACTTCTGGCCGGGGGTGTTCACCGGCCTGCTGGTGTCGCGGGGCTACGCCATCCTCCAGCCGAACCCGCGCGGCTCCTGGGGCCGTGGGCAGGCGTTCGCTCGGGCGGTCGTCGGCGACATGGGCGGCGCGGACGCCCAGGACGTCCTGACCGGCGTCGACCACGCCGTGGCGGAGGGGCTCGCGGACCCCGACCGGATCGGCGTGATGGGCGGCAGCTACGGCGGCTTCATGGCCGCATGGCTGCCGTGCATCGACCCGCGCTTCAAGGCGGCCGTCTCGGTCGCGCCGGTCACCGACTGGTACTCGGAGCGGTACGGGAGCAACCTCGGCGTCTGGTCCGCCGACTTCCTCGGCGGCGACCCCCACGACCGCCAGGGCCACTACCACGAGCGCAGCCCGGTCCTGCGGGCGGGCACGAACCGGACCCCGACCCTGTTCACCGCCGGGTACCGGGACCGGGCGACGCCGCTCGGCCAGGCGGTCGAGATGCATCGCGCCCTGCGGGAGCAGGGGGTCCAGACCGACCTGGCGCTGTACCCGCTCGAGGGCCACGGCGTGCGGACGTTCCCGGGCATCCTCGACCTCACGACCCGGACGCTCGGCTGGTTCGAGCGGTTCCTGCCCGTCGCTCCGGCCAGCCGCTAGGCTGCCCGCCATGACGCTCCGCGACGACCTCGACGCCCTGTCCACGAAGGAGCTCCACGACCGCGCGATGGCCGTGGCGAAGCACCGCCTGGACGTCGGGTTCCTGTGGGACCTGGTCAAGGCGCTGCCCGTGGCCGAGGAGATCGCCGGCGACGAGGAGCGCGGACGGCTGGACGTGATGCGGCCCCTCGCGCTGATCAACTCCTACTACGAGGCGGACGAGGGGCCCGTCGGCGACGCGCTGCGGCCCTTCTACATCGACTACCTCGAAGAGCACGGGGGGCTGCACGACGCGGAGGAGGACGTCGAGACCCTGAACGAGCTCGACGACTCCGACGCCCCGTGACGGCGGCGCGGGACCTCGCCGACTACCGCGACGAGTTCCCGGTCCTGGACCGCACGACCTACCTGATCAGCGCCTCCCTCGGCCCGATCTCGCATCGGTCGCGCGCGAACCTCGACGCGTACCTGGACGCCTGGGCGACGAAGGGCGCCCCGGACCTCGTATGGTTCGAGGACGTCTTCCCGGCGATGCGCGACCTGAAGCGGACGTTCGCCGGCCTCACGGGCTGCGATCCCGACGAGCTCGCGATCACCACGAACATCTCGATCGCGCTCTCGACGATCGCGTCGTGCCTCGACTTCACCGGGCCGCGACGTCGCGTGATCCTGTCGGAGCTCGACTTCCCCACCGACGGGCACGTGTGGCTCGCGCAGGAGCGGCGCGGTGCGGAGCTCGTGTGGCTCCGCTCCGAGGACGGCCTCACGATCCCGCTCGAGGCGTACGAGGCGGCGATCGACGAACGGACCGCGCTCGTGATGGTGAACCGCGTGCTGTACCGGTCGAGCGCCATCGTGGACGCGGAGGCGGTCTGCAGGCTCGCCCGCGAGCGCGGCGCCCTGTCGTTCCTGGACGACTACCACGGGATCGGGATCCTGCCGCTCGACCTGCA
>DATBJQ010000079.1:0-1641 GCA_036556385.1 Actinomycetota bacterium
ACGCACCCTCGGTGGCCGCGATCGTGCCGTACGCGAGGATCCGCGCTCCGGGCCGTGCCATCCGGACCGACGACGCGAGCGTGGACACGAGCCCGGCGCACTCGATCACCACGTCCGGGCCGCCACCGGTGAGCTCGCGCACACGATCGACGGCTCGCTCGTCCGCGGTGACGGTCTCGTCGGCGCCGAGCTCGCGGGCGAGCTCGAGCTTGCGCTCGCTACGGGTCACGCACACGACGGGCCAGGCGCCGCGGAGCCTCGCGAGCTGCAGATGAAGCAGCCCCGTCACGCCCATCCCCACGATCGCCACGGCGTCTCCCGGGAAGATCCCGACGCGGCGCTGCGCGTGCACGCAGGTCGTCAGGACCTGGACGAGCGGCGCGACGTCGTCGGGGATCTCCGGCGGCAGGACGTGGAGGTACGCGCTCGGGACGGCGATCTCCTGGCGGAACCCGCCATCTCGGTCGCGGCCGAGCAGCCCCCCCGCCTCGCAGATGTTGCCTCGTCCCTCCAGGCAGCGCGCGCAGCGACCGCACGTGATCGACGGATCCACGATCACCCGGGTCCCGGCCGCGAGTCCGTCGGCGGGCGCCACGACCTCCCCGACGATCTCGTGGCCCATGATCCTCGGGTACGCCACGGGGATCGAGCCCGAGAAGATCTTGCGGTCCGTCCCGCACACGCCGAGCGATCGCGGCGCCACGAGCACCTCGCCGTCCCCGGGCGTGGGCGCGGCGACCTCGTCGATCCGGATCCGTTCGGGCTCGGTGAGCAGGGCGGCCTTCACCCGGGAGGCGCTCCTTCCGCGGCGGGCGACGGTACATAGTACGTAGTGCCGAGGGGGCTCGAGCGAGAGCCCCCGACCCGCGGCGTCGTGGGGCGAGGCAGCCGGTCTCGTTGGGCGGTTCGATCGCTTCCCTGGCGGCGTGAGTTCTCGAGGCGGACGACCGGGCCCCTGGTCCGTTCGGACCAGGGGCCCGCCGAGCCGACGAGCGCGGCGGCTACGGCTCGATGTTGAAGGTGAACGCGTAGCCGCCGTCCACCGCCGTGATGTCCATCGACCCCCGCGCGGTCACGTACACGCCGGTCCCGCCCGTGATGGCGAAGGTGCTGTCCTTCGTGTCGAAGAAGGTCCCCTCGATGGTGATCGAGCCGCCCTCGAGGTTCGTCATCCATCGGCACTCCCACGACCCGCGCTTCGGGTTGATCCGGATGCAGTCGCCGACGTCCGTGCCCACCTGGACCGCGTCCGCCTCGTCGTAGACCTTGTTGTGGAACGTCAGCAGGTCGCCGGCGGAGTCGCCGGCCTTGCCCGTGTCGATCACCTTGTCGGTGGTCGCGTGCTCGATCACGGTCATCGTGACCGTACGCCGGGCGTCGGCGCCTGCCTGTGCCACCAGGCCCGCGACCAGCAACGCGACGGCGGCGACCGCCACGATCGTCATGGTCCGCTTCACGAGACCCTCCCCTCATCGTCGGACGGCCGAGTCTGCCACGCAGCCTTCCGGCCTGCGAATCGGGCGCCCCCGCTCCGCGGCTTGCGTTCCCGATCGGAAAGCAACAGACTCGCTCCCGTTCGTTCACTCGGCGCCTGGGGGATCGTTGGAGCAGCCGCTTCCCGCCGTACGTCAGCAGCGGATC
>DATBJQ010000080.1:0-7405 GCA_036556385.1 Actinomycetota bacterium
ACACGGGGCCAGGAATTCCTTGACCGGGGGTCAGCGAGGACGTACCGTGCTGCGCCAAGCGCTCCGGCGATCGGCTGGAGCCACCTAGATCCGGGGCCGGATGAGCCGGGCAGTTCGGCGCGGTCGGCCTATCTTGCGGGCAATTCGCTGGCGCCCGGTCTTCGTCGAGCACAGCGGGTCCGACGGGTGCTGGGGGAAATCTCCGCGGAATTGGTTCCCCGGGGCTCGGTCACGTCGACGACGAAGTCGTCTCACTCCCGTCTTTCCAAGGGGTTATGCTGCCCCACGCGGTGGCACAGCGGCTGCACCGTGAACAGCCCGGCTGTCAAGGACCGAGGAGCCGCAACACGGAGGGGCGAGTGGGAGGATCGGGTTCCGTTCGGGTGAGGGGGGAGCGGAGGGCGCCCGGCCGACCGTCCTGCCTGGGTCTCTGTCTCGGGATCATCCTGCTCCTCGGCGCGCGGACGGCGGGGGCGGCCCAAGCGGCGCCACCCACCTACGACGAGCTCTTCGCCAAGGCCGCGCGCCAGGGCACGCTGCGGGTGATCGTGGAGGTGTTGCCCGAGGGATCGGCCCCCTACACACGCGAGGCGATCACTCAGGCTCAGGACCGCGTCCTCCAGGAGCTTGTGGGCACAAACCACCGGGTGCTCCGGCGGTTCACGACGATCCCGTTCCTGGGTCTCGCGGTGTCAGCCGACGCCCTGCGGCGTCTCGCCGGGTCTCTCTTCGTCGGCGGGATCCGCGAGGACACGATGCTCCGCCCCCAGGGATTCCGGGCCACCCCATGACGATCGGCGACGCGCGGGCAACCGGCCCGCGCCGCGGCGGCCGGGTGGGCGCCATCTCGGGGTGGCTCGTGACGGCGCTCCTGGGCCTGGCCCTCACCACCGGAGCTCCCGCCGACGAGGCGCGCCGGGCCGTCCCGCCCGAGCTCCTCCAGAAGGCGTGGAACAAGGGCACCGTCCGCGTGATCGTCGAGCTTGGGAACGTCCGGGCCGCCCCCGAAGGGCGTCTCTCGAGCCACGCCGCGGTGATCGCCCAGCGCGCGCGGATCGCGTCGGACCGCGCCGCGCTCCGTGCGGCGCTCCAGGGCCTTCGCCACCGCGTGCTTCGCGAGTTCAGGACGGTCCCGTACGTGGGGCTCGAGGTGGACCACGACACGCTCCGCGTCCTGGAGTCGTTGCCCGGCCTCGCCACGCGCGTGCACGAGGACGTCCTGCTCCGCCCGACCCTGGCGCAGAGCGGGCCCCTCGTCAAGGCGCCGGACGCCTGGAGCGCCGGCTGGGACGGGACCGGCCAGGTCATCGCGATCCTCGACACCGGCGTGGACAAGAACCACCCGTTCCTCGCCGGCAAGGTCGTCGCGGAGGCCTGCTACGACTCCTCGGGCGTCTCGACCTGCCCGAACGGCCTCACCTCGGACACCGGCGCCGGCGCGGCCGTTCCCTGCACCTTCGCGCCCGGCGACTGCGACCACGGGACCCACGTGGCCGGCATCGCTGCCGGCAACGGCCCGGGGGCGGACGGCATCGCCCGCGGCGCGGGGATCATCGCCATCCAGGTCTTCCACCGCGACGACGACCCGGGCGACTGCGACCCTGACCCCACGCCATGCGCGCGCGCCTCATGGATGGATCTGGTCGCGGCCTTGGAGCGAGTGCGCGACCTCGGTGCGACGCACAACATTGCGGCCGCGAACATGAGCCTCGGTGCGGGCGAGTCCACGGGTCCGTGTGACGGCGAGATGCCCGACATGGACCTCGCGATCGGGAACCTCAAGACGGACGGCGTCGCGACGGTCGTCGCGTCCGGCAACGATGGGCTCGTCGACGCCATCTCGTTCCCGGCTTGTATCTCCACCGCCATCAGCGTCGGATCGACGAAGGACGGCTCGGGGTCCGGGGGCACGCCCACGGACGCCGTATCCTTGTTCACAAATACCGCGTATTTCCTCTCTCTCCTCGCTCCGGGTCAGTGGATCACCTCCTCGGTCCCGGGCGGCGGCTTCGCGGCCTTCCAGGGCACGTCGATGGCGGCGCCGCACGTGGCGGGCGCCTGGGCGCTCGCGAAGCAAGCGTTCCCCACCGCGTCCGTGGACGACATCCTGGCGGGCTTCAAGAACACCGGGAAACCGGTTGTCGATCCCGGCAACGGGCTGACGTTCTTTCGCATCGCGGCGACGCTGCTCCAGTTCAGCGCGAGCGCGTACAACGTCGCCGAGACCGGAAACAACGCCGTCATCACCGTGACGCGCTACGGCTCGACGTTCGGGCCCAACTCCGTGCCGCTGACGATCGAGTACGCCACGAGCCCGAACGGCGCGATCCCGGGCGGAGACTACGTCGAGACCTCCGGCACGCTTGAGTTCTTCGGAGGCGAGACGTCAAAGACCTTCACCGTCCCCATCCTCAACGACGGGAAGGTCGACGGCCTACGGAAGGTGAAGCTGACGCTGTCGAATCCGGGGGGCGGCGCCCTGCTCGGCCTGCGCAACACCGCCGATCTCACCATCGGCGACAACGACGTCGGCGGGACGATCCAGCTCAGCGCGAGCGCCTATAGCGTCAACGAGAACGGCATCACGGCGACGATCACGGTCACCCGCACCGGCGGCAGCGCCAGTGACGTGACCGTCCAGTACACGACCAGCGACGGGACGGCCAAGGCGGGCACCGACTACGAGACGGCGGCGAACACGATCACCTTCGATCCGAACGGGCCCGGCGCGACGACCCAGACCTTCACGGTGACGATCCTGAGCAACGGCCTGCCCGATGGCAACCGCACGGTCAATCTCCAGCTCCACACGCCGACGGGTGGTGCGGTCCTGGGAATCCGAAAGACGGCCGTCCTGACCATCGTGGACGACGAGGTCGCCTTCCAGTTCAGCCAGGCGAACTATAGCGTGAGCGAGTCGGCCGGGATCGCCACGATCAGTGTCACGCGAATGGGACCGAAGGAGCTCCCGGTCAATGTCCCGTACACGGTGCTCGGGGGCTCGGCGACCCCAGGGGCCGACTACGGCGGGACCTACACCGGCGTGCTCCAGTTCGCGGCCAACCAGACGATCAAGACATTCACGGTCACGATCGTGAACGACACGCTGGCCGAGGGGCCGGAGACGGTTCTCCTGCAGCTCTCGAACCCGACGGGCGGGGCCATCCTCGGCTTTCGGTCGACCGCGGTGCTCACGATCGTCGACAACGACGCGGGCGGCGCGTTCAAGTTCGGCGCGTCCAGCTACAGCGCGAGCGAGGCTAACGCCGTCGCCAATGTCACGGTGACCCGCACCGGCGGGGGCGCCAGCAACGGGAAGGTCCGCATCCGGACGGTTCCCGGCGGCACCGCCGTGCCCGGGACCGACTACGAGGCCCTTGACCAGGTCCTGGACTTCGCCGGCGTGACGTCCAAGACGGTGGCGATCACGCTCCTGACCAGCTCGAACCTCACGGACGAGCCTGTGGCGAAGACCATCAAGCTCGAGCTGCTGAGCTCGGAGCCGCTGGGTCTATCGAGCGTCGTGTCTCCCTCGACGACCACGATCACGATCGGGGACAACGACGTCGGGGGCACGATCCAGTTCAGTCCGACCACCATCAGCAAGCTCGAGACCGACGGGAACGCGGTGCTCACCGTGACCCGGACGGGCGGCGCCGCCATGGGCGCGGGGGCGACGTGGGAGATCACGGGCGGCACCGCGCAATCCGGCACGGACTACGACTCGCCCCTCACCGGTTCGGTGAGCTTCGACACCGGCCCGAGCCAGCCCATCACGATCCCGCTCATCGACCGGCCGGGCGCTCACGGCACCCGGACGATTCAGGTCAAGCTGAAGGACCCGACGGGCGGGGCGAAGCTCGGCGCCGGCACGGCGACGGTGAACGTCCTCGACGAGACGGTCGGCTTCCGTCTCAACCAGAGCGCCTACAGCGCGACGGAGGCCAACGGGAGCATCACGGTCACCATCCTGCGGACCGGCCCCACGCAGGCGGCGGCGAACGTCACCGTCGGCACCGTGAACCCGCCGGACGCCGGCGCCGGCACCGCCGTCCCCGTCACCGACTACACGCCGGCCAGCCAGGTCCTCATGTTCCTCCCCGGCCAGATCTCGAAGACCTTCACCGTCTTCCTGAAGAACGACACCGTGCTCGACGGGGCCCGGACCGTCAACCTTGCGCTCTCGGCGCCGAGCATCGGCGCCGAGCTCGGCGAGCCGCACGCGGCGACCATCACCGTCGGTGACAACGACTTCGCCGGGACCTTCCGATTCACCACCGCGACGGTCACCGCCAACGAGAGCACCGCGCTCGTCAACATCACGGTGACCCGGTCGGGTGGCTCGGGGGGCACCGTGGACGTCCCGTGGAGCGTGACGGGCGGCACCGCGACGCGCGGCGACGGCCCACCCGCCGTGGGTGACGACGTCGTCGGGCTCGCCAGCGGCGTCCTGCAGTTCGGCCCGAACGTGCCGAGCCAGGTGATCCCGGTCACCATCGTGAACGACGCCGACTTCGAGCCCAACGAGACGCTGATCCTCGAGCTCGGCACGCCCACGCTGGGCGGATTGCTGGGAAGCCCCAAGATCGCGACACTCACGATCGTCGACAACGACCGCAAGGGCACGATCCAGTTCTCGGCGCCGCTCACCAACGTTGCCGAGGCGGACGTCATCGCCACGATCCCGGTCACGCGCACCGGGGACCTGACCGAGCCGGCCACCGTCGAGTGGGCCATCACCGGTGGCCGCGCAACTCGCGGCGACTCCCCAGGCGCGGGCGTCGACTACGTCGCCCCGGCCAGCGGCGTCCTGAGCTTCGAGGCCGGCAAGGTCACACCGACGACTCCCCTGACGGTCCCTGTCAGCTTCGACACGCTCGTGGAAGGCAACGAATCCGTGGAGCTCGTCCTCCAGAGCCCGAGCACAGGCTGGGCTCTCGGCACCGTGTCGAACGCGACCCTGTCCCTGGTCGAGGGCACCATCCAGTTCTCGGGGCTGCCCCTCCTCGTGAGCGAGAGCAGCGGGAGCCGGACCATCACCGTCACCCGGAGCGGCCTGACGACCCAGGCGGTCACCGTAAAGTACACGGTTGGTCCCGCCGGCACGGCGACGCCAGCCTCGACGCCGATCGCGTGCTCGCCGGGCTCGGACTACCGTCCCGTGACCGGCACGCTCGTCTTCAGCCCGGGCCAGCCGAGCAAGACATTCAGCGTCCCGCTGTGCGGGGACCTGGTGGTCGAGGGCGACGAGACGGTCGACATCACGCTCGCGATCGTGAGCGGGCCCGCCATCATCGGACCCTCCGGCGACACCGCGACGCTCACGATCACGGAGAACGACCTCGCCGGCGTGATCCAGTTCTCGAGCCTCACCTACAGCGCCAGCGAGGGCCAGAACGGGATAGCCACGGTCACCCGGACCAGCACCGGACTCGGCGCGAAGGTGCACTGGGCCGTCGTCGGCGGCACCGCGCAGCACGGCGTCGACTTCACGGGACCGACCGAGGGAGATCTCGAGTTCGCCAACTTGACGAGCAAGCCGATCGTGATCCCCCTCGTCAACACGACGGCGGCCGACGGCCCGCGGACCATCCTGGTCGAGCTCTCGAATCCGCTGCCCCTCGGGCTCGCGTCGCTGGGAACCCGGGTGCTTGCCACCCTGACCCTCAACGACAACGAACCCACCCTCCGGCTCAACAGCGCGAGCTACGTGGTCGGCGAGGCCAACACGACGAATACGACCTTCAACGTCACCGTGCTCCGGGCAGGCCCCGCGGGGGCGCCCCTGACGGTCGACCTCCACCCCCAGCAGAACGACACTGCCACCGGTGACATGTGCGGAGAAAACGGGGCGGACTTCGCCGACGGCGTGATCCCGGTGACGCTCAACGCCAACCAGACCTTCAAGACTGTCCCGGTGACACTCTGCGGGGACACGCGAGCGGAAGGGCTGGAGAGGTTCCGCCTCGCGCTTCAGAACCCCGTCGGCGCCACGCTGGCGACGCCGAATGCCGCGACGGTGAGCATCACCGACAACGAGCTGGGCGGCACGCTCCGTTGGAGCGCCGCCGACGCGAGCGGCGAGGAAGGGACGACCCTCGTCCTGACCGTCACCCGCACCGGCGGGACGGCGAGCGACGTCACGGTGGAGTTCCAGGCGCACGACGGCGACGATGACACGCCGGGCGCCGACGCCGTGGCGGGCGTCGACTACGAGGTCGTCACGGTGACGCCCTTGACCTTCGACGCGGGTATTCTCACCCAGACCGTCGAGATCTCGCTCCTCCCGCGGCCGGACACTCAGGGCCCCCGGAGCTTCCGCGTGGTGCTCCACGACGCGGCCGGCGGCGCCGCGCTCGGAAGCCCCGCGACCGTGACCGTCTGGATCCTGGATCCGAGCTAGAGGATCCTGCCCCGCCGAACGCCCGAGCCCGGTCCCGCTCGGCAGGGACCGCCGCGACGCCCCGACGCGACCGCCGCGCCTTGACTCGCGCTCTGCGCGCGGGCGAAGATGACGCCCAGGAACGCCGAATGCCGGCCGATCCGAAGGGATCCACGCCTGTCGTGCTGAACCGCGCTCTGTGAGCGGCCCGTCCGCTCCGCGGCTCAGCGTCGTGATGCCGGTTCACAACGCGGGGCCCTACCTCGACGCGAGCATCGAGAGCGTTCTCACCCAGACCTTCACCGACTTCGAGCTGGTCGTCCTCGACGATCGGTCGACGGACGGGTCCGCCGGTCAGCTCAGGGACTGGGCCAAGCGCGATCCACGGATCCGGCTCGTCGAGAGCCCCGTCAGGCTCGGCCTCCCCCGAGGCAGCGACCGGGTCGTCCGGGAGTCGCGGGCCGCCGTGTGCGCCCGGATGGATGCGGACGACGTGTCCTGCCCCGCGCGGCTGGCGGCCCAGTGGGAGGCCCTCAAGGCGAATCCCGACGCGACCCTCGTGGGCACGCTCTGGGAGGGGATCGACGGGCGCGGACGGCTCGTGCGGCCCCGGGATCGCTGGCGGCTGACCCGGCGGTCGTCCTTCGCCCCGTTCCCGCACGGCTCGATCATGTTCCGCCGCGAGGCCTTCGAGGCGGTCGGCGGCTACCGCGTGGCCTGCGACTACTGGGAGGATCTCGACCTCTACCTCCGGATGGCGACGCGCGGCCGGATCCTGGTCGTCCCGGAGGCGCTGTACCGATATCGGTTCCACAGCGCTTCCCGCCTGGGCGGCCCCATCGAGCCGGACGAGGAGCGGGCCGCCGAGCTCATGCTCCGGTGCCTTGCGGTGCGACGGGCGGGCGGCGACTACACGCCGCTCGCGGAGCAGGCGCCGGCCGGCACCGAGCGGCCTTTCCGGCTGAGCCCGGCGACGCTCTATCACCTGGCGGCGCGCCGCATCTGGGCCGGCCACCGTCCCGG
>DATBJQ010000081.1:0-17199 GCA_036556385.1 Actinomycetota bacterium
CGAGCTCCACGATCGCCTCCACGCCGGTCCTCCCGAGCACGGCGGGGACGCCCAGGTAGACGTCCTCGATCCCGTACTGACCGGTCAACCAGGCACAGACCGGCAACGTCTCCTTCGTATCGCGCACGATCGCCCGCACCATCGCCGTCACCGAGGCGCTGGGCGCGTAGAAGGCCGACCCCGTCTTCAGCAGCCCCACGATCTCGGCGCCTCCGTCCCGCGTCCGCTGGAACAGCTGCTCCAGCACGGGGACATCCACCAGACCGGGGAGCGGCGCGCCGTCGACCACGGCGTGGCGCGGCAGGGCGACCATGGCGTCTCCGTGCGAGCCGAGCGTGATCGCCTCCACGGACGAGGGCGACACCTGGAGGTGCTCCGCGATGAAGGCTCGCAGCCGGGCCGAGTCGAGCACCCCGGCCATGCCCATGACCCGTTGCCGGGGGAACCCGCTCACCTCCGCGGCCAGGAACGTCATCTCGTCCAGCGGGTTGGAGACCACGACCAGGATCGCCTCGGGGGAGCCGGGCACCACCTGGGTCACGACGTCGCGCATGATCGCCGCGTTCTTCGCCAGCAGGTCCATCCGGCTCATGCCCGGCTGCCGCGGGAACCCCGCCGTGATCACGACCAGGTCGGAGCCTGCGGTGTCCGCGTAGTCGTTCGTGCCGACGATCAGCGGCTCGTACCCCTCGATCGCCGCCGCCTGCCGGAGGTCGAGGGCCAGGCCCTGCGGCTTGCCCTCGATGATGTCGATCAGGACGACCTCGCCGAGCTCCTGCTCCAGGATCCGCATCGCGGTCGTCTGCCCGACGAAGCCGCTGCCCACCACCGTGACCCTCATGTCCAGCTCCTCGTTCGCCATGTCGGGGCGCCCAGGCTAGCGGAGGCCACCTGCGGGGGGCCGGGCGCTCACAGCCGAGCGGCCACCGCGTCGGCCACGGCGAGCGTGCCGGCCGCCGGACGGTCGTCGCCGGGCTCTCGCAGATCGGAGGTCACGACGGCGCCGTCGGCGAGCACCTCGGCGACCGCGGCCTCGAGCCCGTCCCCCGCCTCCGTCTCGCCGAGGTGGCGCAGGAGCATCGCGCCCGACAGGATCACCCCCGCGGGGTTGGCCCGGTTCGTCCCGGCCAGGTGCGGTGCCGTGCCGTGCGTGGCCTCGAACACCGCCAGCCCGCGGCCCTCCTCGCCGCCGAAGTGGCCCCCGGGCGCCACCCCGGGGCTGCCGATCAGGCCGGCCCCGAGCTCCGAGACCAGGTCCCCGTACATGTTCGGCATCACCAGCACGTCGAACCGCTCCGGCGCCAGGACCAGCTGCATGCACAGCGCGTCGATGATGCGGTCCTCGAACGCGATCGAGGGATGCTCGGCTGCGACCCTGCGTGCCACCTCCAGGAACAGCCCGTCGGAGAACTTCATGATGTTGGCCTTGTGGCTGGCGGTCACGCGCGACCGGCCGTGGTCCGCCGCCCACGCGAACGCGAAGCGGACGATCCGCTCGCTCCCCGAGACCGAGATCTCCTTCACCGAGATCCCGCTGTCGGGCCGCACGGCGCGCCCGGTCGTCTCGGCGATGAAGCGGATCACGTCCTCGGTCGCCGGGGTCCCCATCTCGAGCTCCTCCCCGGTGTACATCCCCTCCGTGTTCTCCCGCACCACGACCAGGTCGATCCGGTCGTACCGGGAGGGGACCCCCGGGTAGAGCTTGCACGGCCGGACGTTCGCGAACAGGTCCAGCCCCTGCCGGAGCGAGAGGTTGGCGCTGCGCAGGCCGCTCGTAACCGGCGTCTCGATCGGCCCCTTGAGCGCCACCCGGTTCTCGCGGATCGAGGCCAGGGTGGTCGCCGGCAGCGGATCCCCGGTCCGGGCGAAGGCACCCGCCCCCATGTCCTGGCGATCCCACGTCACGGGGACGCCGGTGGCTTCGATCGCGCGCCGGCCGGCCTCGATCACCTCCGGACCGATACCGTCCCCCGGGATCAGCGTGATGCGATGGGCCATGGCGGCACAGGGTAGAGCGCTCGGGCCGACCGTGGGCGGGACGGATATCCTTGGGGGGCCGCACCCGCTCGCCCGGAGCGGATGTCCACCGAGGAGCTGCCGTGAGCGAGAAGGGCTTGCGCGAGGTCGTCGCCGCCGAGACGCAGATCTCGGACATCGACGGTGAGCACGGCCGTCTGTGGTACGTCGGCTATCCGATCGAGGATCTGGCCGCCAACGCCACGTTCGAGGAGACGATCTACCTGCTCCACAACCTCGACCTGCCCACCCGCGGGCAGCTCGACGAGCTGGTGCGGTTCCTCCGGAGCGAGCGGGAGATGTCCCCGTTCCTGGCCAAGACGATGCGGACGCTGTCCCAGAACACCTCGCCGATGTCGATGCTGCGCACCGCGACGTCGGCCTCGTCGGCGTTCGACCCGGACGGCTGGGACGAGCGCGCCGAAGCTCAGTACCGCAAGGCGCTGCGCCTGATCGCCGAGACCCCGACCCTGATCGCCACCTACCACCGGATGCGCACGGGCCAGGAGCTGGTGCCGCCGCATCCCACCTTCTCGCAGGCCGCCAACTTCCTGTGGATGCTCCACGGGGAGGAGCCCGATCCCGAGGACGCGGCGGTCCTGGACACGACCTTCGTGCTCTACGCCGACCACACGATGAACGCCTCGACGTTCACGGCGCGGATCGTGGCCTCCACGCTCTCCGACATGTTCTCCGCGATCACCGCGGCGATCGGCTCCCTCAAGGGCCCCCTGCACGGCGGCGCGAACGAGGGCGCGATGAAGCTGGCGGAGATCGTCGGCAAACCCGAGAACGCCGAGGCGGTCGTCCGCGAGCGACTGGAGCGCAAGGAGAAGATCATGGGGTTCGGGCACGCGGTCTATCGCACGATGGACCCGCGGGCCGCGATCCTGAAGGAGCTCTGCCGCGAGGTCGGCGAGCGGCACGGGGACCCGATCTGGTACGAGATCTTCGACGCGCTCGAGCGCACCACGCTCGATCAGAAGGGCCTCTACCCCAACGTCGACCTGTACGCGGCCGGGGTCTACCACGTGCTCGGGATCCCCACGGACCTGATGACCCCGGTCTTCGCGGCCGCACGGATGGCGGGGTGGACGGCCCACGTCCGCGAGCAGTACGCGAACAACCGGATCATCCGGCCCGGCAGCGAGTACGTGGGGCCCCGCGACCGGCGGTACGTGCCGATCGGCGAGCGAGGCTGACGGCCCGCGACCGCCTCAGACCGACGGGCGCGGGAAGAGCCCGGCCCGCTCCACCACCGAGCGCACCAGGTCGTCGCGACCCATCCCCATGAGGTGGACCCCGGCCACGCCCTCCAGCGCCCGCAGCCGGTCGACGACCTCGACGGTGATCGCCAGGCCCTCGTCCTCCGCGGCCGGACCCGCCTCGTCGAGTCGGCGCACGATCGCCTCCGGCACGGTCACGCCGGGCAGCCGTTCGGCGAGCGAGCGGGCCTGGCGCGCCGACCGCAGCGGGACCACGCCGACCAGCACCCGGATCCGCTCCGGGACGCCCAGCGGTCGCACGCGTTCGAGCCAGGCCGCGATCGCCCCGGGCTCGTAAGCGATCTGGGTCCAGATCACGTCCGCGCCCGCCTCGAGCTTCGCGGCGAGCCGATCGGTGTCGTACGGCTCGGCGAGCGGCACGTCGGCGACGCCGACCAGGAAGCGAGGTGGGTCCGCGACCTCGGACCCACCGAGACCGACCCCATCGTCGCGCAGGCGGCGAACGAGACGGACGAGGTCGGTGACGGACAGATCGTCCGCCGGGCGGGCCTCGGGGTGATCGCCGACCGCGAGCGGGTCGCCCGTCAGGCACAGGACGTTGCGCGCCCCCATCGCCCAGCCGCCCAGCAGGTCACCGGTCAGCGCCAGGCGGTTCCGATCGCGCGTCGTCAGCTGGAGCGTCGCCTCGACGCCCGCGTCGGCCAGGAGACGGACGCCGGCGACGGGGCTCATGTGCGCCGAGGCGACCGGGTTGTCGGGCACGTTGACGGCGTCCACGTAGCCGACCAGACCGCGTGCGGCGGTCGCCAGCCCCTCGCCGCTCCCGCCGAGCGGTGGGACGACCTCGCTGGTGACCGCGAACGTCCCCGATCGCAGGAGCGCCGCCAGGCGGCCGGAGGGCTCGCTCACGAAGCGTAGGCCTGGGCTTCGGCCGCCTGCACCGTGTTGACCAGCAGCATCGCCACGGTCATCGGGCCGACGCCGCCCGGGACCGGCGAGATCGCCCCGGCGACCTCCACCACCTCGTCGAAGGCCACGTCGCCGACGAGGCCCTCAGGGGTGCGGTGGACACCGACGTCGATCACCGTGGCACCCGGCGTGATCATGTCTCCGCGGATCATCTGCGGGACCCCCGCGGCCGCGATCACGATGTCGGCCGCACGCGTGTGCGCCGGCAGATCCTTGGTCCTGATGTGGGTCGACGTGACGGTCGCGTTGCCGCGCACCGAGTCCTGGGTGAGCATCACGCTGAGGGGGGCGCCCACCAGGTCGCCGTAGCCCACGACGCACACCTCGGCCCCCTCGATCGGCACGTCGCACCGGAGCATCAGCTCCACGATCCCGTAGGGCGTCGCCGGCAGGTAGCAGTGCCCCTCGCGCAGCATCATCCCGATGTTCAGCGGGTGCAGCCCGTCGACGTCCTTCTCGGGCGCGACCGTGCTCTGGATCTCCAGCTCGTGCAGGTGCGTGGGCAGCGGCTGCTGCACGATGATCCCGTGGATCTCCGGATCGCGGTTCAGCCGGCGGATCGTCGCCAGCAGCTCGTGCTCGGTCACGTAGGCGGGCAGGTCGATCTGCTCGGAACGGATCCCCACGTCGGCGCAGGCCTTGTGTTTCTGGCCCACGTAGATCCGGGAGGCCTGGTCCTCGCCCACCAGGACGGCGGCGAGGCCGGGCGTGATCCCCCGCCCGGCCAGGTCGCGGACGCGTTCCGCGACCTCGGAGCGCACCTGCGCGGCAACGGCCTTCCCGTCGAGGATCCTGGCGGTCACGGTCCTGGATGCTACCTCGGCCTCGATCCGGTTCGAGCCCGCGCCGCCGTTGGGACCCTAGATGTCGTTGGAGAAGGTGTCGCAGGCATCGGGGTTCCCCACCTGGATCCCGGTCCGCAGCCACTCGGCCCGCTGCTCGCTCGTGCCGTGCGTGTAGTCCTCGGGGTGCAGGCGCCCCCCCGACATCTCGCTGATCCGGTCGTCGCCGATCGCCGAGGCCGCGTTGAGCCCTTCCTCCACGTCGCCGGGCTGCAGGATGCCCGCCGCCTGCGCCGAGCGTCCCCACACCCCCGCGAAACAGTCCGCCTGCAGCTCGAGGCGGACGGAGAGCACGTTCGCGAGGTCGGGATCCTCGCGCGAGCGCCGCTGGACCTCCTCGTTCGTCCCCAGGAGGTTCTGGACGTGGTGGCCGACCTCGTGGGCGATCACGTACGCCTGCGCGAAGTCACCGTCGGCTCCGAACCGGCGCTCGAGCTCCTGAAAGAAGCTGAGATCGAGGTACACGCGCCGGTCGGCCGGACAGTAGAACGGCCCCGTCGCCGAGGATGCCGGGCCGCAGCCGCTCTGGGTGCGTTCGCGGAACAGGACGATCGTCGTGTCCTCGTAGGGGAGCCCCGCACGCTCGAAGATCTCGCTCCACGCGAACTGGACGTCCTCGAGCACGGCCTCCGCGAACTTCGCCGTCGGGTCGTCGGGGTTCACCTCCTGCTCGTTCCCAGGCGGGACCACTCCGCCGGGTCCGAACGGATCGAGGGCCTCACCCAGGCCCCCGAACCCGTCGCCGCCGAGGCATCGTGGGACGAGGAACACCAGCAGGACGATCAGGATCAAGCCGCCGATCCCCAGCCCGCCCTTGCCCATCGGCATGCCGCCGAGGTTCGGCATCGACATCCCGCCTCCGGTCGGACCCTGCGACCGCCGGTCGATCACGCCACCGCCGCCGCTGCGACGACGGAGCCGTTTGAGCTTCACGCGTGCGGCCTCAGTGGCGGAAGTGCCGGATCCCGGTCAGGACGACCGCCATCCCCCGGTCCTCGGCGGCCCGAAGGACCTCCTCGTCGCCCTTCGAACCTCCGGGATGGATCACGGCCGTGCAGCCGGCGTCGGCGGCGACCTCGAGCGCATCGGGGAAGGGGAAGAACGCATCGGACGCCAGCACCGCGCCGCGCGCCCGGTCCCCCGCCTTCCGCGCCGCGATCCACGACGCATCGACCCGCGACATCTGGCCCGCCCCGATCCCGACCGTGGCGCCGTCCTTCACGAACACGATCGTGTTGGACTTCACGCGCCACCCGATCGTCCACGCGAGCTCCAGGTCGGCCCACTCGTTCGCGGTCGGCTCGCGGCTCGACACGACCTTCCAGTCCCCCCGGGACTCCGTGAGCCGGTCCAGGTCCTGCACCAACGCTCCGCCGGGGAGACTGCGGACGTCCAGGCCGGTGGGGAGCGTGGCCGGCACCCGGACGACGCGGAGGTTGGGTCGCTCGGCGAAGGCGGCCACCGCCCCGTCGTCGAACGCGGGGGCGACGACCACCTCCGTGAACACGTCGCGCATCGCCTCCGCGGCGTCCACGTCGCACGCGCCGTGGAAGGCCACGATCCCGCCGAAGGCGCTCACCTCGTCGCACGCGAAGGCCGCGCGGTAGGACTCGCCGAGCGTGGGCCGCGCCGCTGCGCCGCACGGGTTGTTGTGCTTGACGATCACGCAGGCGGCGTCGGGCATCGCGGCCGCCAGGTCCCAGGCCGCCCACGTGTCCAGCCAGTTGTTGAACGACATCTCCTTGCCCTGGAGCACCTCCGCGCCCCCGAGGACCCCCGGCCCGGCGGCCTCGAGGAACAGGGCGCCGCGCTGGTGCGGGTTCTCGCCGTACCGCAGGTCCTGCACCTTCTCGAGCGGCAGTCCCACGAACCCCGGGAGATCCTCCGGATCGGTCTGCTCGGCGGCGAACCATCCCGCCACCGCCGCGTCGTACGCAGCGGTGTGCGCGAACGCCTCGGACGCCAACGCGAACCGCGTCGCCCGCGTCAGGCCGCCCTCGAGCTTGATCTCGTCGAGCACCGTCTCGTACCGCTGCGGGTGCACGACGACCCCGACCGACTCGAAGTTCTTCGCCGCCGCCCGCACCATGGCGGGGCCGCCGATGTCGATCTTCTCGATCGCGTCGTCGAACGACGCTCCCGACGCCACGGTCTCCCGGAACGGATACAGGTTCACCACGACCAGGTCGAACGGCGCGATCCCGTGCTCGGCCAGCTGCTCGACGTGCAGCGGCTTGCGCCGGTCCGCCAGGATCCCGGCGTGGATCCGCGGGTGCAGCGTCTTGACGCGCCCGTCCAGCATCTCGGGGAAACCGGTGACGTTGGCGACCTCGGTGACCTCGATCTCGGCCTCGCGCAGGGCGGCGGCGGTGCCGCCGCTCGAGACGATCTCGACGCCGAGGGCGCGCAGGCCCCGGGCCAGCTCGACGACGCCGCCCTTGTCGTACACGGCCACGAGCGCCCGCTCGATCGGTCGGATCTCGCTCATGCTCCCTCCCGGATCCTGACGCGGCGGCCCTCGACCTCGAGACGGCCCTCCAGCATCGCTCGCACCGCCGCCGGCAGCAGCCGGTGTTCGATCTCATGGACCCGCTCCTCGAGCGAGCCCCAGTCGTCGTCGTCGCGGACCGCCAGGGCCTCCTGCAGCACGATCGGCCCCGTGTCGGTCCCCTCGTCCACGAGGTGGACGGTGACCCCCGTGACCTTCACGCCGTACGCCAGCGCGTCCGCCACGCCGTGCATCCCGGGGAACGACGGCAGCAGCGCGGGGTGGACGTTGAGCCAGCGGCCGTCGTAGACCTCCAGGACGGTCGGGCCCAGCAGGCGCATCCAGCCCGCGGACACCAGCACGTCGATCCCGCGTTCCTGCACGACGGCGAGCAGGGCCGCGTCGAAGGCGCCCCGATCCTCGAACCCGGCCGGATCCACCACCGCGGTCTCGACCCCCCGGGCGCGAGCGCGTTCGAGCGCGTGGACACCGTCCCGGTCCGAGACCACGAGCGCGATGTGCGGGGCGATCACGGGGTCATCCAGCAGCGCCTGCAGGTTGGTCCCGCCCCCCGACACCAGCACCGCCACCTGGGTCCCCATCCCGCCGGCCATGCTAGCGGGTCGCTCCGGGGGGGAAGCCGCCCCGCTAAGCTTGCAGCTTCATCGGAGCCGGAGGCCGAACGTGAAGAAGTGTCCCTACTGCGCGGAGGAGATCCAGGACGAGGCGATCAAGTGCCGGTACTGCTTCAGCGACCTCACGGTCCCGCGCGAAGAGGCCCTCGGGCAGCAACCCGCGGCCGCCGCGACCTCCTCCGGTGCGGCCTCCGTCGCTCCCTCCCCGGCCCCGGCGACCGGGCCGGATGGAGCGCCGGTGAGCTCCGGTGACCCCGTCCCCGTGACGGCGGCGGCCGCCGGCGCGCCGACGCCTACGGGCATCCCGGACGCCGGCGCTTCCGTCCGCTACACGCACTCCGGCTACCGCTACGTGCTCGGGTACGGGGAGGACTACTTCGGCATCTGGGACCGCCAGTCGCCGAGCGTGCCCACCGAGCGGTTCGGCCGGACCGACGACGGTTGGCGCCAGGCATGGATCCGATTCGTCGCCCTCGAGCCGAAGAACGTGGAGGTCCCGCAGCCGGGCGCCCAGCCCCCAGCGGACCAGACCGATCCGAGCGACACGGCCGTCGTCCAGTACACCCACTCGGGCAGCCGGTACCTGCTGGGCTACGGACGGACCTTCTTCGGGATCTGGGATCGGCAGAGCCCGGGCGCTCCGCTGGAGCGCTTCCCCCGGACCGACGACGGCTGGGCGCAGGCGTGGCGACGCTACACGCAGATCGAGAACACCTTCGCCGAGGTCGGCTTGGGGCACGGGGGCGCGCCCGGCGCAGCGGCGCCGCAGCCCGGCCCGGGGCCCGGTCAGGCCTGAGCGCGAGGCCGTCGCCCGCCCGACGGCAACAGGGCGCCGAGGGCACCGCCCGCCACACCCCAACCCAGGGCGACGACGGTCGTCCTGAGGGGATCGGCCCCGACGCCGGGCTCGCCGTTCAGCGCCCCCACGAACAGCGGCAGGACGATCGCCGCCGCCCACGTCGCCAGGCCACAGAGCAGCGCGAACACCACTCCGCCGAGCGCTCCTCGGACGGCCCGCTCGCCGGGCGCGCGGATCCCCGAGCCGGCCCGGCGACCGCCGAGGACCGTGGCGAGCGCGGGCACGGCCAGGAACAGCAGGTACCAGCCCGGGAAGGTCACGGCGGTCCCCTCGTCGTCGGGATCGCCGAGCGCTCGGCGGAGATCGCCGAAGACCTGGATGCCGTCGAGCGACACCGTGGCCGCCTGCGCGTCGCCCACCGTGAGGTCGACGGGCGAGCCCATCGTGACCGCGAGGATCATCGCGGACTGGTTCGGCAGCAGCAGGGCGTGATGCACGACCACCACCGCCCCTCCCTCGCCCCAGGACCCGATCGCCCGGCCGTACGCTCGCGTCGCCCCGGTCTGCAGCACCGCGAGGATCAGGAACGCGGTGAACGCCAGCCCCAGGCCCCACCAGAACGCCTCGAACCCCCCACGGGCGGCCGCCTCGAGCCGAGGTGGCGCGGGCACGGCCGCCGGCGCGTGATCGACGCGCTCCACGCCGGCCCGCCGCTCGCGGACGCAGGCGCCGTAGCCACCCACGGCGCCCACCGCACCGCCCACCAGCAACGGAAGGACGAACGCGGCCACGAGCGACGGCTCCAACGAGGCGACCCCGAGCCCCGGGAACGCCAGGTGGACGAACGGGGCCGCGATCGCCATCGGGATGGCGAACCCGAGACCCACCGCGGAGCCGGCGAGCGCCGCGTCCCGCGGATGTCGCTCGAGCCCGCGCGCCTGGGCGATCCCGGCTCGGAACGCGAGCACGGCGACCGCGATCGTGAGCGCCCCGAGCGCGACCTCGAGGCTCGCTTCCTCGACCGGCGGCGGGGCCGTGAGCGTCCGGTCCCCGCGGACGAGCGCGTCGAACGGCACGCGCACGCTCGTGAGCGCGTACGCGAGCCCGATCTTGATCCAGGCCACTGGTCGGTACCGGCCGCTGATCGCGTACTCGATCCACGCGATCGCCTGGCCCGCCGCCGCGATCGGCAGGAAGACCATCAGGGCGCCGCGCCGGAGCCCGCCCAGGACGAGGGCCGCGGGACGGGTGTCCACCGGCGTCTCCGCCACCCCGAGCGCGGAGGCGGGTGGGCTCATGGCACGAGCCGCTCGGCGACGAGGCGGGCGACCTGGCTCGGCGTCCGACCCACCCGGACCCCGACGGCCTCCAGCGCCTCGGCCTTCGCGGCCGCCGTGCCCGACGAGCCGGTCACGATCGCGCCCGCGTGCCCCATGCGCTTGCCGGGCGGCGCCTCGAACCCGGCGATGTAGGCCACCACCGGCTTCGTGACCGCCTCGTCGATGAAGGCCGCGGCCCGCTCCTCGTCGTCCCCGCCGATCTCGCCGGTCATGATCATCAGGTCGGTGTCGGGGTCCTCCTCGAAGAGCGCCAGCGCCTCGATGAACCCGATCCCATGGACCGGGTCCCCGCCCATCCCGATGCACGTCGACTGGCCGATCCCCTGCGTCGTGAGCTCGTGGACGATCTGGTACACGAGTGTTCCCGAGCGGCTCACGAAGCCGACGCGGCCCGGCGTGCAGACCTCGCCGGGGATGATCCCCACGTTGGCCTCGCCGGGGCTGATCACACCGGGGCAGTTGGGTCCCACCAGGACGGTATCGGCTCCTCGCAGGTAGGAATGGACCTCCGCCATGTCGCGGACGGGGATCCCCTCGGTGATGCAGACCACGACGCCGAGGCCGGCGTCGGCGGCCTCGAGGATCGCCTCGGCCGCGAACCTCGGCGGAACGAAGATCATCGACGCGTTGGCTCCGGTGGCGGCGACGCCCTCGGCGACCGTGTCGAACACGGGGATCCCTTCCAGCGCCTGGCCGCCCTTGCCGGGGGTGACGCCCGCGACGACGTTCGTGCCGTAGTCCACGTTCCGGAGCGTGTGGAAGGTCCCCTCGCTCCCCGTGATGCCCTGGACCAGCAGGCGCGTGTCCGACCCGACGAGGACGCTCACGGCGTCTCGCCCCTCGCGAGCCGGGCGGCGGTCGCCGCCGCCTCGTCCATCGTCGGGACCGAGACGATCCGGGGGTGGGCCGCGGTCTCGATGATCCGCCGCCCCGCCTCCGCGTTCGTCCCGTCGAGCCGCAGCACGATCGGCACGGTGGCGTCCACGCGGTCGAGGGCGCCCAGCACCCCCTTGGCGACCTCGTCGCAGCGCGTGATGCCGCCGAAGATGTTGATGAACACGACGCGGACGCCGGGATCGGACAGGATCACCTCGAGCGACATCGCCATCGTGTCTGCGCTGGCGCCGCCACCCACGTCCAGGAAGTTCGCCGCCTTCGCACCGGCCTGCGCGACCACGTCGAGCGTGGCCATCACCAGGCCCGCCCCGTTGCCGATGATGCCGACCTCGCCGTCGAGCTTCACGTACTGGAGCCCGGCGGCGCGGGCGCGGCGCTCCACCGGATCGATCGGGAACTGCCCCTGGAGCTCGGCCAGGTCGGGATGGCGCATCAGCGCGTTGTCGTCGATCGTGACCTTGGCGTCCAGCGCCACGACGCGGCCGTCCGTGAGCAGGACCAACGGGTTGACCTCGACGAGCGTGGCATCGCGCTCCACCAGGAGGTCGTAGAGGGCGTGCAAGATCTGCGCGGCTCCGTCGCGGGCCTCCCCGGGAAGCACGCCGGTGAGCTCCCGCACGTGGTAGGCGCGCAGGCCGAGCATCGGATCGACGTGGACGCGCCGGAGGGCCTCGGGCCGCTCCTCGGCGAGCGACTCGATCTCGACACCGCCCTCGGCGGTCATCATCGCGAGGTACTCGCCCCTCGAGCGATCCAGGACGATCGACGTGTAGAACTCCTGGGCGATCGGGAGCCGCTCCTCGATCAGGACGCGGTCCACGGCGTTCCCGCCGAAGCCGTCGCGGAGCAGGCGGCGAGTCTCCTCCGCGGCCCGGGCCGGGGTTTCCACGAGCACCACGCCGCCGCCCTTGCCGCGGCCGCCCGCCTGGACCTGCACCTTCACGACACCAGCGCCCCCGAACGCCTCCGTCGCCTCGGCGGCCTCCTCCGGCGTGCGGGCGACCACACCGGCCGGCGTCGGGATGCCCTGGGCGCGGAACAGGTCCTTGCCCATGTGCTCGTACAGGTCCACGCGGTCCCTCAGTTCGCCGAGGCCGGCCCCAGGCGCTCCTGGAGCCATCCGACGATCTCGTGGGTCGTGGCGCCGGGGGTGAAGATCTTCTCCACGCCCTCGGCCTCGAGGCGCGGGATGTCGTCGGCCGGGATGATCCCGCCGCCGAAGACCAGGATGTCCCCCGCGTCCCGCTCACGGAGCAGCCGCACCACCTTGGGGAACAAGGTCATGTGCGCCCCCGAGTGCAGGGACAGGCCCACCGCGTCGGCGTCCTCCTGGATCGCGGTCTCGACGATCTGCTCCGGGGTCTGATGGAGGCCCGTGTACACGACCTCGAACCCGGCGTCCCGCAGGGCGCGGGCCACGATCTTGGCACCGCGGTCGTGCCCGTCGAGGCCCGGCTTCGCCACGATCACACGGTGCTTGCCCGCCATCGCGGCGAGTGTACCCAGCCATGGTTGCGACCGGGAGCGCCGGAGACGGAGGATGCAGGGCGTGGAGATCCCGGAGACCCGCTACGCCAAGACCGTCGACGGCGTGCACATCGCCTACCAGGTCCTCGGCGACGGCCCGCTCGACCTCGTGTTCGTGATCGGGTGGACATCCAACATCGAGGCGCTCTGGGAGGAGCCCGACCTCGCGCGCTACCTGAACAGGCTGGCGTCGTTCTCGCGGTTGATCCTGTTCGACAAGCGAGGGGTCGGCCTGTCCGACCGGGTCCCCCCCGACCGCCTGCCGGGCCTCGAGACGCGGATGGACGACGTGCGAGCCGTCATGGACGCGGCCGGATCGGATCGAGCGGTGGTCTTCGGCGTGTCGGAGGGCGGCCCGATGGCTGTGCTGTTCGCCGCGACCTATCCGGAGCGTACGATCGGGCTGATCCTCTACGGGACGCTCGCCAACTACACCGAGCGGTTCCCCGAAGACCCCTTCCTGGAGGAAGCCGACGCGTACCTCGAATACATCGATACGAACTGGGGCACGCTCGAGCACGCGCGCAAGGAGATCGCGGGGTGGGGCGCGCCGGGCCACGAGGACGACGAGCACCTGGTCGCGTGGCTCGCGTCCTACCTCCGACGGGCGGCGAGCCCCGGAGCCGCGATCGCGCTGTCCCGCATGAACCGCGAGATCAACGCGGATCACGCGCTCTCGGCGATCCACGTGCCGACGCTGGTCCTGGCGAAGACGGGCGACCGGGATTTCCCGATCGAGCCGGTGCGGCGCGGCGCCGCGAAGATCGCCGGCGCCGAGCTGATCGAGTTCCCCGGGGAGGAGCACTTCTTCTGGGTGGGCGAGTACGACGGGATGCTCGGCGAGATCGAGCGGTTCGTCGGCGGCCTGCGCGACCAGGAGGAGCAGATCCAACGCTCGCTCGCCACCGTCCTGTTCACCGACATCGTCGGGTCGACCCAGCGGGTGGCCGCGCTCGGGGACCGCGGCTGGAAGGAGCTCGTCGAGACGCACCACGAACGCGTCCGAGGGCAACTCGCCCGCTATCGGGGTCTGGAGGTGGACACGGCGGGCGACGGCTTCTTCGCCAGCTTCGACGGGCCGGCCCGGGCCGTCCGATGCGCCGGCTCGATCGCGTCGGCCGTGCAGCCGCTCGGTCTCGAGGTGCGGTCGGGGATCCACACCGGCGAGGTCGAGACGATCGACGGGAAGGTCGGAGGCCTGGCGGTCGTGATCGGAGCTCGCGTCGGCGCGCTCGCCGGGCCCTCCGAGATCCTCGTCTCGCAGACCGTCAAGGACCTCACGGCCGGCTCGGGCCTGACCTTCGACGACGCCGGCGAGCACGAGCTGAAGGGTGTTCCCGACCGTTGGCGCCTGTACCGAGTGGTGGGGCCGTGACCGTGCCCGAGACGCGCTACGCGAAGACCGCCGACGGCGTCCACATCGCCTACCAGGTCCTTGGGGACGGTCCGATCGACGTGCTCTTCGTCCTGGGCTGGCTGACGCACATCGAGCGTCTGTGGGAGGAGCCGCGGATCGCACGGTTCCTCGATCGGCTCGCGTCGTTCTCGCGGGTGATGATCTTCGACAAGCGCGGCGTGGGGCTCTCCGACCGCGTGCCCGAGGACCGGCTCCCCTCGCTCGAGATCCGGATGGACGACGCTCGCGCCGTGATGGATGCGGCCGGGTCGGAGCGCGCGGTGGTGCTCGGCCACTCCGAGGGCGGACCGATGGCCACGCTGTTCGCCGCCACGTACCCCGAGCGCACGATCGGCCTGGTGCTGTTCGGCACGGGGCTGTGCTGGAACGGCGCACCCGACTACCCGTGGCCCCGGTACGGCTCCGACGAGGAGTTCGAGGAGCTCGCCGCCGAGCGGGAGACCGGATGGGGGACGCGAGCGCTCGCCCGACGGTACGTCGCCGAGGGCTTCGCCCCCTCGATGGCCGACGACGAGGCGGCCGTCGCCTGGCTCGCGGACTACATGCGCAACGCGGCGAGCCCCGGCGCCGCCGGCGCCTTCGCGCGCATGAACCGCCGGATCGACGTCCGCTCGGCGCTCCCCGCGATCCACGTCCCCACATTGGTCCTCGCGAGGGACGACGACCCCGACTTCCCGATGGAGGAGACCGAGTGGATCGCGCAGCAGATCCGTGGCGCCCGGTTCGCCTCGTACCCCGGCGACGAGCACTACATCTTCTGGGGCGATCAGAACGTCCTGCTCGACGAGATCGAACGGTTCGTGGCCCGGGTCCGCGACGATGAAGCCGACCTCGACCGGGTGCTCGCGACGGTGGTGTTCACCGACATCGTCGACTCGACGGCGGTCGCCGCGAAGCTCGGCGACAAGGGATGGAAGGACCTGGTGGAGCGTCACCACGGGGTCGTGCGGGCCATGCTCGGGCGCTTCCGGGGCGCCGAGGTCGACACCGCCGGCGACGGGTTCTTCGCCACGTTCGATGGGCCGGCCCGAGGGGTCCGCTGCGCCCTGGCGATCCGCGACGCGGTGCCCGACCTGGGGATCCAGGTGCGCGCGGGGGTCCACACCGGCGAGGTCGAGCTGATCGCCGGCAAGGCGGGCGGCATCGCGGTCAACGTCGGGGCCAGGATCGCGGGCGTTGCTGCGCCGTCGGAGGTGCTCGTCTCGCACACGGTCGAGGGGCTGGTCTCGGGCTCGGGGCTCGTCTTCGAGGATGCCGGCGAGCACGAGTTGAAGGGCGTGCCGGATCGCTGGCAGCTGTATCGCGTGGTGGGTTGACGTGGACATGCCGGAGACGCGCTTCGCGACGACGGCCGACGGCGTGTCCCTCGCGTACCAGATCGTGAGCGAGGGCTCCCGCGACATCGTGCTCGTGAACTCCGCCTTCGCGTCCAACATGGAGATCGCCTGGGAGTTCGCTCCGATCGCGTCCGTGTTCCGCGGCCTCGCCGCTCGGGGCAGGCTCGTGATGTTCGACCGGCGGGGGGCTGGGCTCTCCGACGGCGTGAGCGGGGAGCGGATCCCCACGCTCGAGACGACGGTGGAGGACATCCGGACCGTGATGGACGCCGCCGGCTCGGAGCGTGCCGTCCTCTTCGGGATCGAGGACGGCGGAGCCCAGAGCTTCCTGTTCGCCGCCACGTATCCGAACCGCGCAACGGCGGTCATCACGATCGGGGCGGCATCCCGCGGGGAGTGGGCTCCCGACGCTCCATGGCTGTGGACGGAGGAGCAGTGGTCCGAGGACCTCGCCGAGATCGAGCGAGGATGGGGGTCGCAGGGCTACGCGGAGGCGCTCGCGCAGCAGGTCTATCCGACCCGCGCCGCCGACGATCGGTTCGTCCGCGACTACGCGCGCCTGATGCGTCACTCCCTCAGGAAGGTGGACGCGCTCGCCGCCGAGCGGATGTGGAGAGACATGGATGTTCGCAACGTCCTTCCGTTGATCCAGGCGCCGACGCTCGTGATGCACTTCTCCGACGATCGGATCGAGTCGGTCGAGGAGGGGCGGTACCTCGCGGAGCACATCCCCGGGGCGCGGTTCCTGGAGCTTCCCGGGGCCGACCACGGAGCGATGGGAGCCACCGTTCCCCAGATCGACGGGTTCCTCTCGTCGCTCCAGGCCGAGGAGGCCGAGTTCGACCGCGTGCTCGCGACGGTCCTGTTCACCGACATCGTCGACTCGACGCGACGAGCCGCGACCGTCGGCGATCAGGCGTGGACGCAGATCCGAGAGACGCACGACCAGGTCGTCCGCGCCAACCTCGCCCGGTTCCGGGGCCACGAGATCAAGACGATGGGCGACGGGTTCCTGGCGACGTTCGACGGCCCGGTACGAGGGGTGCGGTGCGCGGAAGCCATCGCGGCGGGGGTCGAGCCGCTCGGGATCCAGATCCGGGCCGGTCTGCACACCGGTGAGGTGACGCTCGAAGGGGATGATGTGTCCGGCCTCGGGGTCGCGATCGGGGCTCGGGTCGGCGCGCTCGGGGGGCCGTCCGAGGTGCTCGTGACCCAGACGGTCAAGGACCTCGTCGCGGGCAGCGGGCTGACCTTCGAGGACGCGGGCGAGCACGAGCTGAAGGGCGTCCCCGACCGCTGGCGCCTCTACCGGGTCGTCACGTGATGGACATCCCGGTCACGAGGTACGCGCTCACCCGCGAAGGGGTCTGCATCGCCTACCAGGTGTTCGGCGAGGGGCCGCACGAGCTCATCTATTCGCCCGGGTGGGTGACGAACATCGAGGTGCTCTGGGAGTGGCCGGCGTGCGCCGCCGTCTTCTCGCGACTCGCCAGCCGGAGCCGGGTGGTCCTCTACGACAAGCAAGGCACCGGCCTGTCCGATCGGGTCGCCACGCTGCCCGATCTCGAAGCACGGATGGACGACATCACCGCGGTGATCGACGCTGCGGGGCTGACCCGGCCCGCCCTCTTCGGCCCGACGCAAGGCGCTGCCGTCTCGGCGCTCTACGCCGCCAGCCACCCCGATCGCGTCGACGCCCTGATCAC
>DATBJQ010000082.1:0-24431 GCA_036556385.1 Actinomycetota bacterium
GCCGGCCATGTAGACGACGAGGTACTCCTTGGTCCGCGGGTTGAAGGCGACGTCCGGGAACGAAGCCTGCTTCGCCAGGTTCCCGTCGGCGCCGAAATGCGTGATCCGGCGCTGAGGGAAGTCGGCGAGCGCACCGGGCCCCCCGGTCCCGATGACACCGACGGCGAGGACGACGGATAGCAGCGCTGACAGCGGTCTCCGCATCGTGGGCCCCCTCTGCGGTCTCACTCCTGCCTGCGCGCGATGCTAGCCCTCGCCTGGTTCGACGGGCAAACGGGTTGGGCGTGAGCACATCTCACCGTGGGACGGTGAGCCGTCGGAGCGCGCGCGCCGCGGGCGGCGGGCGCCGCGGGCGCCACACGTGCCGTTCCTCGAACGGCCAGGCGTACACGGGGCTGCCCTCGCGGACGGCGCCGAGCAGGCCCGGTTCGCCGAGCTCGTCGGCGGACCACTCGTACAGTCGTTGCAGCCGCGGGACGATCACGGCGTAGTCGAGCATCCGGCCCAGACGCTGCTCGTCGGCGATGTAGCTCTCCACGCTGCCGTCGAGCGGATAGCGGTTCGGGAGCACCCGACCGAGCGACAGGAAGACGCCTGCCCCGCCGAGCCGGGGATCGCCCGCCAGCGGGGCGACCGGCGCCAGCCGTCCCGCCGCCAGGCGCGGCGCGGACACCAGCGCGTGGACGTAGAGGACCCGCACCAGCGCCACGTTCATGAAGAAGCGTTCCGGAGCGCTCTCCGTTTCGGCGAGCTCCCGATGCTCCAGGTACGCACCGACGATGCTGGCGTTGTGCGCGCGATACCACGTGTGAGCCGTCGGCTGGGCGACGAATCCGAGCCACAGGCGCACCGCGGACGACGACGCCGGCCCGCCCAGGCCGCCGACCAGGGCGACGGCTTCGCAGCCGTCCCGCAGCAGCCGCTCGTTGATCGCGCGCCACCACGGGCTGCCCGGCGGCGACGCGTCGACCGGCTCGAGGACGCCGCGCCGGACCTGCCAGCGCAGGAAGGACAGCGCCGCCCGGCGGAACGGGAGCTGGCGCGGCGCCCGGCCCGTCGGCCCGTGGTAGGTCCGCTCGATCAACGCGAGCCGAGCGGCCGGATCGTCACGCGCGGCCGCGACCTGGGACTCGGCCCATACGAGCGCCCGGCGGGGCCTACCGTCGTCAACCATCGGCCACGGACGCCACGTGTCTGCCTGTCGTCGCCCGTCAGCGAAGCACGCGGTACGCCAGGTGCGGAACACCACCTGTCTGGCTGAGCCCGGTCAGCTCCAGCTCGACGCGCTCCGGCAACCGATCGAACAGGCGCCGGCCTCCGCCGAGCAGCACGTCGATCATGTGGATCCTGATCTCATCGACGAGGCCCGCGGCGAGGTACTGCTGGTCGAGGCTCGCGCCCATCAACCCGATGCGCTTGTCCCCGGCGGCCTCTTGCGCCTTCGCGAGGGCGCTCTCGATCCCATCGTCGACCACGGTGAAGAGCGGATCCGCGTCGGGGATCGGTCGATGGGTGACGACGAAGCACGGCACATCGCCGATCGGGCCCTTGCCTCCCCACTCGTCGATCGAGTTGTCGTACGACCGGCGCCCCATGATCACCGCGCCCGTCTCCTCGACCAGGTCCCCGTACACCTGCTCGAACACCGTGGGATCGTCGAACGCCCAGTTGTGGAGCCGCATGCCGTCCTCGCCCAACCCCTGCCCGGGGACGTCGTTCGGTGCGGCGATGTAGCCGTCCAGTGACATGCTCATGTCGATGGAGACGGTGCCCATGTCTCTCCTTCCCGTGGGTCGTCCGAGCCTGCCACACCTAGCCCGAGCGCGGCAGCCGCTCGATCAGCCCGTAGAGGTTCCCGTCCGGCGCTCGGAAGTGCACCCACGCGAGCCCCGCCTCCTCCGAGCGTTCCGGCCCGAAGACGATCTCCACTCCCGCGGCGCGGAGCTCCGCGGTCCCCGCAGCCACATCATCGACCTCGAACTCCGCGACCGGCCCGGTGGTGAGGTGCTCGTTCCACGACGGTCCGAACACCTCGGCGATGCTCCCGTCCGGTACCTCGAACGCCCACTGGCCGTCCCCCGCATGGGTCGGACGCAGCCCCAGCACGCGCTCGAAGAGGTCGGCCATGTCCTCCGGTCGATCGGTCCGGGTCCCGACGAAGCCGATCCTGCGCACCCTCATGATCCCCTCCTCTGGAACGTCCGCTCCTGCACGAACCCGCGGACCGATGCGAAGAACCGATCGGCCGACGCGCGCCACGTCGGGAGCATGAGGGCGCGGCGCCGGGCACCGGCCGCGAGCCGCTCGCGGAGGGCGCCGTCGGTCGTGATCGCGCGCAGTGCGGAAGCCAGGCCGTCTCCGTCCGCTGGTTCGGCCATCAGCGCCTCCCGTCCGTGGTGGGCGAGGCTGGGGAGGTTGCCGGCGCGCCACCCGACGACCGGCAGGCCGGCCGCGAGGGCTTCGGCCCACGCGGTGCCGTACGCATCGACGAACGAACACAGCGCGAACACGTCCGCGGATCGGTAGAGCCGACCGACCTCCGCGACCGGCACGGAACCGAGCACGACGACGCGCGAGCGGAGGTCCGGCGCCCCGATCCGGCGGCGGACACGACGGGCGTAGCTCCGATCGGCGTCGGGTGCTCCCGCCAACCAGAGCGTCGCGGCCTGCTCCGGCACCGACGCGAACGCCTCCAGGAGTTCCAGGATCCCCTTCGACGGCGTCCAGTTCGCGACGCAGAGCACGCCGGTCGCACGGCCGCGACGGAGCTCGAGCGGGGGCCCGGGCGCGACGGGCACGTCGCACCCCGGCGGCACGACGGCGATCCGGTCCGCGGGGACGCCGACCCCGCGCAGGTCCTCCACGAGGCTCTCGGCGGCTGCCACGATCCCGGTCGCCGCCCCATACGCGATGCCGTCGAGCCGCCGCCGGACCAGCCTCCCAGCTCCTCCACCGCCAGGACCGCCCGGGGATTGATGGACGACCGCGACCACCGGTGTCTGCAGCCGGGCGATCCACGGTGCGACGTACGCCGCGGCGATGCTGTCGAGCAGGACGGCGTCCGAGCGCTCGGTCGCCCTCCGCAGCGTCCTGCCCGCGGCCAGGACCGGCATCGGCCCGGCGAGCTCCGGGAGGGAGACGAACCGGAGATCCGCGAGGTGGTCCGAGGCAGCGGCCGACATGACCCGGTGGTAGCGATAGCCCCCCGTCCGTTGGTTCGGGTCACCGAGCGTCAGCAGCGTGAGCCGAAGCTCCGCGCGACGCGTGCCGGCCTCAGACAGGCGCACGGATGCCTCCGAAGGCCTCCTCGGACTCCCAGACGCGCACCGCGACGACGTCGGCCCCGTCGCCACTGAGCGGCGCCGCGAGCCGGCCGTGGATCCACGCCGCAAGGACCTCCACCGTGACGACGTCGGTCCCACAGACCTCCCACAGATCGCCGTCCCGCACCAGGTCGACCGTGCCGGCCAGCGCACCCATGAGGACGTCGAGATCGCACACCATGCCGCGCTCGTCGAGGTCCTCCCGCTCGGCCACCACCTCGAGCCGATAGTCGTGCGGGTGCCGCTGGTCCTCCGGCGGAGGCTGGCCCGGCATCCGGTGGAACGCGCGGAACGACGTGGTGGCTCCGACCTCGAACATCAGTACCCCAGTGCCACGTGTGCAACGCCGACCTCGCCCCGGTCGAGTGCGGCGTACGCCTCGGCCGCATCGTCGAAGGGCACCTCGTGCGTGGCGAGCAGCTTCACGGGCAGCTCGGACATCAGGCGCATCGCGACCCGCCGCCGGCGGGCGACGTCCCAACGATCCGCGAGCCGCGCGGGGATCGTCGAGACCTGCGTACTGCGGATCGCCAGACGTCGCCGGTGGAAGGCGCCGCCGAGCGGGAGGCCCACGTCCTTCGACCCGTACCAGCTGCACACGAGCACCTCCCCCTCGTGCGCGAGGAGCTCGAGCGCGACCGGCAGGGCCGCGGGGCTCCCGGTCGCGTCGACCACGAGCGGAACCCCCGTGCCGGAGGTGAGCTCGGCGACCCTGTGCCGGACCTTCGAAGCGTCGACAGCGGGGATCCCGAGCAGCGCGGCCGTCTCCCGCCGATCGCTCCGCGGATCGCTGCCGACGACGTCCGAGCCGGCTCGCTGCAGGAGCGCTGCCGTCAGCACGCCGACCGGGCCCAGGCCGAGCACGACCACCGGTTCCTCGATCTTCGGACCGGCGTCGAGCGAGACCTGGAGCGCCGTCTCGACGAGCGGGAACAACGTGGCGACGCGTGCGTCGACACCCTCGACCGGTACCACGTCGTCGACCCGAGTCGTGAACAGGTCCTGATGGGGATGGAACGCGAACACGGTCGTTCCCTCCGCGAGACCGTCGGCCCCCGACCGCTCGACCTCGCCGACGCAGCTGTAGCCGTAGGCGAACGGGAACCGGAACGTGCCGTGCAACGAGCCGATCGTGTCGTCGAGCTCGAGCGACTCGTCGAGCTCCCCCCGGAACGCGAGCAGCTCGGTCCCGCCGCTGATACCCGACCAACGCGTGCGCACGAGCACCTGCCCGGCGCCCGGCGGGTCGATCTCCACGGGATGGATCTCGATCCGTCGGGGCGCGACGAACCGCAGCGCGCGAGCCTCCACGAGGTCCCGGTACCCAGGATCGGCCGCGGCCAACCGGCGTTTGGAGGATGCGCGCGACGGGAACGGCAGGTCCAGTGTCGCGCACCCTGCCCGCCCCGACCGAGGTCGCGAGCCTCACGCTGCCCACGCCGTTCGGCGAGTGGGAGGTCCGCGCGTTCGAGTCGGGGGACTCCGTCCACGTGTGCCTCGTGCGGGGTCCGATCGGCGACGGGGAGGACGTCCTGGTCCGCCTGCACTCGGAATGTCTGACGGGCGATGCGCTCGCCTCGCTCCGGTGCGACTGTGGGACGCAGCTCAGGACCGCGTTCCGCAGGATCGCCGCCGAGGGCCGCGGCATCCTCGTCTACTCGACGGGACACGAGGGACGCGGGATCGGCCTCGTGAACAAGCTGCGCGCGTACATGCTGCAGGACGAGGGGCTGGATACCGCGGAGGCGAACGAGCATCTGGGCTTCCGCGTCGACGAGCGGACCTTCGACGACGTCGCCGCGTGTCTGCGGGACCTCGGCGTGCGCTCGGTCCGCCTGCTCTCGAACAACCCTGCGAAGGCCGACGCCCTCGCCACGGCGGGTCTGACGGTCCTGTCCGTCGACGGCCTCCCTACGTCGGCGCACGCACGCAACGCTCGCTACCTCGCGACCAAGGGAACCGTGATGGGTCACGCGGCGCCGACGGGGGTCCCACTCCCGGACGGTGTGGGACCGCCCCCCGACGTCGGGGTGCTCCTCGGCGACGTCCGTCCCGTGACCACACGCCCGTACGTCGTCGTGAAGTACGCGCAGACCCTCGACGGCCGGATCGCCACGTCCACCGGCGACGCCCGATGGATCAGCGGCGAGCCCGAGCGGCGAGCCTCCCATGCCCTCCGCGCCGCGTGCGACGCGGTGCTGGTCGGCGTCGGAACGGTGCTGCGCGACGACCCACAGCTCACGGTCCGCCTCGTGCCGGGAGCCTCGCCGATCCGGATCGTCCTGGACTCGAGGCTCAGGATCCCCGATCGGGCACGGGTGTTGGACGAGGAGGCGGCGACCACGATCGTCACGACGGAGGCCTCGTCGAGCCGGCGACGAGCGGAGCTCCGTCGCCGAGGCGTCTCGCTCGTGGTGGTCCCGGCCGGGTCGGGCGGCGTCGACCTCGGCGTCGCGATGCACGCGCTCCTCCGGCAGGGCATCCGTTCCCTGCTCGTCGAGGGCGGGGCCCGCGTGATCACGTCCTTCCTCGCCTCGAGGCTCGCCGACCGGCTCGTGGTGGGGATCGCGCCGCTGGTGCTCGGCGAGGGGACGCAGGCCGTGCACGACCTGGGGATCACCGAGGTTGCGAGCTCGATCCGGATCGAGCATCGCGTCGTGCACGTGGCGGGCGATGACGTGCTGATCGCCGGCGACCTCGCCTCGGGAAGCTTCAGCGAGGAGGCCCGTGGATGAGCACCACGGAGGACTACCGGGCCGCGGAGCAACTCCTCCGCCGCCCGGCCCGCCCGGGCGAGCTCGTCGTCGGCGACAAGGTGCGCCCGCGGTGGATCGACGGAGGTACCCGCTTCTGGTACGCGGTCAGCGATCGCGTCGGTCGGCGATTCGTGCTGGTCGACCCGGCGGCGGGCACCCGCGAGCCGGCCTTCGACCACGCCCTGCTCGCCACCGCTCTCGCCGCCGCGTCCGGGCGACCGGTCGACCCCGAGGCCTTGCCGTTCATCGACATCGAGCCGTCGGGAGACGTCGTGGAGTTCGATGCGTTCGGCGAGCATTGGCGCTGCCGCGTGGACGGCTCCGAGTGCGAGCGGGCCGAGTCGACCCCGCCGGGCAACCCGCTGGAGGTGCCGTCACCCGATGAGAAGCTCGCGGTGTCCCGACGGGACGACGACCTCTGGGTGCGCTCGCTCTCCGACGGTCGCGAGTGGGCGCTGACCACCGACGGAGCGCCCGACCACCGCTACGGCACCGGCCCGGATTCCACCAGCAACGGCACCCTGCTGCGCATGTTCGGCCTGCCCCACCTCCCGCCTGCGGTGGCCTGGTCGCCCGACTCGACGAAGGTGTTGGCACATCGGACCGACGAGCGCGGGGTCCGGCAGACCCATCTGGTGGAGGCCCGACCCGCCGACGGCGGATCCCCGATCCTGCACACGCAGCGGTACGCCTACCCCGGGGACGAGGACCTGCCGCGGGCCGAGCTGGTCGTGCTGCACGTCTCCGAGGGCGCGGTGGTCCGGGCGCAGGCCGAGCCGCTGCTCATGCCGCAGGTGTCGCCGATCATGTCCGCGTGGGCGTGGTGGGCACCGGACGGCTCGGCCGTGTACTACCTCGACCGGCCCCGCGACCTGCACGCCCTCACCCTGCACCGGCTGGATCCGGCAACGGGCGCGGTCACCCCGGTGCTCCGTGAGACGGGCGACACTCGCGTCGAGCCCAACCCGTGGACGAACGAACCGCCGATCGTGCGGGTGCTGGCCGACGAGGTGCTCTGGTACTCGCAGCGGGACGGCTGGGGCCACCTGTACCGGTATGACCTGCGCACGGGCGAGTTGCTCGGGCAGGTCACCTCCGGGCGGTGGGCGGTGCGGCAGATCCTGCACGTCGACGAGGCCGAGCGGGTGGTGTACCTCATCGCGTCCGGGCTCGTCGACGAGGATCCGTACCGGCGCACGGTGTGCCGGGTCGGCATGGACGGCTCCGGCTTCGCGAAGGTCACCGACGACGAGCTGGATCACATCGTCGACGTGCCGGACACGGGTCGGTACTTCATCGACTCCGCGTCAACCGTCGACACGCCGCCGGTGACCACGGTCCGCGACTGGAGCGGGCGGGTGCTCGTCGAGCTGGAGCGCGCCGACATCACACGGCTCGTCGCCACCGGTTGGACGCCGCCGGAACGGTTCCGCGTCACGGCGGCCGACGGGGTGACGGACGTCTACGGCGTGCTCTACCGGCCGAGGGGGTTCGATCCCGCCGGGCGCTACCCGGTGGTCGACACCCTCTACCCCGGCCCGCAGGTCGACCGGGTCTCCCCGAGCTTCGACCCCGGCGGGATGGGCCTCGACGCGGAACCGCTCGCGGCGTTGGGGTTCGTGGTGGTGGCCGTGGATGGGCGAGGCACGCCGGGACGGGGCAAGGCCTTCCACGACGCCTCGTACGGCCACCTCTCCGACGCGGGCGGCCTCGAGGACCACGTCGCGACGCTGCGGCAGCTGGCCCGGGATCGGCCGTGGATGGATCTGGACCGGGTGGGCGCCTTCGGCCATTCCGGCGGCGGGTTCGCCGCGGTGCGGGCGATGCTGGACTTCCCCGAGGTGTATCGGGCCGGCGTCGCGCTCTCCGGCCCGCACGACGCCCGCTACTTCAACCCGGGCTTCGTGGAGGCCTACGACGGCGCGGACGATCCCGAGGCCTGGGCCCGCGCCTCCAACGTGGACCTCGCGGACCGGTTGGCGGGCCCGCTGCTGCTCATCCACGGCGAGATGGACGATCAGGTCCACGCGGTCCACACGCTGCGGCTGGCGGACCGGCTGGTCGCCGCCGACAAGGGATTCGAGCTGCTCATCGTGCCCGGGGCCGAGCACACGTTCATCGGTTGCCTGGCGTACGTGCGCACACGCTGCTGGGACTTCCTGGTGCGCGAGCTGATGGGAACGCGGCCACCCGCCTACCGTCCCGCCCCGATCACGATCGGTCCCGAGCTGCTCGGCGAGCTGTTCGCCTGATCGCGCGACACGGCGCCAGGTCCCGGGGAACGGCGCCCCACCGCTCAGCGGCGGAACACGAACCCTCGCGCCGCCGGCGCGTCGCGAACGGCCGCGAGCAGCTCGCCGAGGTCGGGCCGATCGTCGAGATGGACCACGTGGCCCCCGGCGGACGGCCCGCGCCACCCACCCGCTCCGAGGGTCACGACCGAGCGGCCGCTGGCCGCGTACAGCTCCAGCAGGTGCTCGGACGAGGTGCCGACCCCCGCCGCGTCCCCGGCGAGCACCAGATCGAGGATCACCACGTCGGACCGTTCGACGAGCGGACAGTAGCCCTCCCGCCCGCCGAGGCAGGTGTAGTCGGGGACCGTCGGGCCCGGACAGCCGACCACCTCGTAGCCGGCATCCTCCAGCGCCTCCCCCAGCCGTTCCCGCTCCCCTTCGTCCGCCTCCACCAGCAGCACCGTGCCCGTGACCGGCATCGCCCACCTCCTCCTCGTCCGACACCGAGAGCCTGGAACCGAGGGAGCCGGGCGGGCAGGGCGGAAGGTCCCGCCGCGACCGGGGCTATCGGTCGTCGGGGATCAGCCCGAGCACCCGCGCGAGGTGGTCGCCCGCGATCCCCTCGAGCTTCGACGAAGGGATCGGCGGCATCCGGCAGTCGTCCGCCTCCTCGTTCACGGTCCGGAGCTTCTCGAGCAGCTTCACGGGGTCGTAGAGGAACCCGGGGTAGTCCGTGCCGAAGAAGAGCTTCTCGAGCGGCACGAACATCGGCTCGCAACGCGACAGCAACAGGAACAGATCGCGACGCGTGATGCTGGCGATCAGGTACGAGAGCTCCGCGTAGAAGTTGGGGTGCTTGGTGAGCAGGAACAACGCCTCGTCGACCCAGGGCAGGCCGCAGTGCGCCACGATCACGCGCAGGTCCCGGAACACGCGCCCGATGTCGTCGAGCAGGGCGGGTCGCCCGAGCTCGAGCTTCGCATCGATCCGCGTCGACCCCGCCTGGTGGATCATGACCGGGATCCCCAGCTCCTGGGCCTTCGCGTAGATCGGGAACGCCACGTCACGGTCGTTCGCCGCCCAGTGCTGGTACATCGGGTAGAGCTTCACGCCCGTGAGCCCGAGATCGACCACCGCCCGCTCCAGCTCGACGACGGCCGCCTCGGGACCCTGATACCGAGGGTTGACCGAGGCGAAGCCGATGAAGCGGTCGGGGTCGCTCCGCACCACGGCCGCGATGTAGTCGTTGCAGAGGTCGGGATGCATCGGACCCTCGACGCCGAGGACCCCGGTCGTGTCGACGGTCCCGATCAGCCTCCCGTCCAGCACCTGCGGCGACACGCCGAGCACCACGACCTTGTCGAACCCCGGATGGTCACGCAGCGATTCCTCGGGCCCGATCACCGGCCAGCCCCGACGGGAGAACCCGCTGTCCTCCCACTCGCGCTCGGTCGGCATGCGGTGGGAGGGGAGCAGCCCCATGCTGCGGTAGATGCACAGGGAGCCCTCGCGGCCGTACTCCACCGTGAACTCGGGGTCGTCGGCCAGGCTGAGGATATGGCTGTGGCCGTCGATGATCATCCGGTTCCCTCCGGTCCCCGTCTCGCGTTGTACACGTACGCCGGCTCGACGCTCGTGTCGTACCAGCGTTGGTAGAAATCGATCACGTACGGTTCGACCAGCCGCCCGAGCTCGGCCCACCGCTGCACGTGCTCCGGGAACCGGTAGACGCGGTCGCGCACGGCGGTGGCGAACCGCTCGCGGACGCGCTCCTCATCGACCACGACGACGCGGCCCGCCTCCATCAGCACCCGACCGTGGACCATCACCGTGTCGAGATCCGAGGCGTGCGCCCGGTCCAGGACCACGTCGAGGAACGGCTCCTGATCGTAGCGACCCGGCGGGAACAGGATCCGCTCACGATCCACGATCAGGAGGTCCGCGAACCGGCCCGGTTCCAGCGAGCCGAGCCGATCCTCCATCCCCAGCGCCCGGGCGCCGTTCCGGGCGGCCGCGCGCAGGACCTCCTCGCTGTCCAGGCGGTGCCGTTCGAACGTCTGCGGCAGCCGCTGGAGGTAGCAGGCGAGCCGCAGCTCCTCGAAGAAGTCCTCGCGATCCGAGAACGAGATCCCGTCGGTGCCGAACGCGATCCGCCCGCCGGTGTCCATGATGTCGCGGACGCGGCAGATCCCGCTCGACAGGCGCAGGTTCGACCCCGGGTCGTTCGACGCCACCGCTCCGGAGTCCGCGAAGATCCGCAGCTCCTCGTCGGTGACCCAGACGAAGTGCTCGAGCACGGTGTCCGGCGTGAGGACACCGAGATCGGCGAGGCGCTGGAGCCCCGGCTTGCCGAACCGTTGGACGTTGTAGTGCATCTCCGCGCGCGTCTCCAGCGCGTGCGTGATCATCCCGGTGCCTCGCTCGTCGGCCGCCGCGCGGCAGCGCCGGTACAGCTCGTCGGAGCAGGCCGGCGTCCAATCGGGTGCGGTCATGATCCGGAACCGCTCGTCCCGTCCGTTCCACGAGTCGTGCAGGTCCCCGAAGGTGGCCATCACGTCGTCGACCGGCCACGCGTAGCCCATCGGCGAGGTGCGGACTTCCTCGGCCAGCTCGGCGGGCAGCCGCTCCAGGAACCGCTCGTTGGGCTCGTGGACGTAGACGTTCTCGTCGCGGCTGACGAGCCCGAAGGCCGTCCTGATCCCGGCGTCCTCGTACGCCCTGAGCGCGGGTTCGCACCCGAACCCGGGCATGCCGGGGCGCCCGTAGTACATGTCCACCGTGGCGGTCTGCCCGCCCTTGATCGCGTTGATCAGTCCCCAGAGCACGCCGAGGTAGAGATCCTCCTCCTCGATCTCGCCCGTGGCGGCCTGGATGAAGACGTTGGCCCGCTCGAAGATGAACTGGTACAGACCGGGCCCGATCGCGAGCTCCGAGTGGTAGTGGCAGTTCACGAAGCCCGGCAGCACGAAGTGACCCGCCGACCCCAGGACGCGGTCGAAGGGCCCCCGCGCCTCGAGCTCCTCGCGCGGACCGAGGTCCACGATCGTCGAGCCTTCGACGATCAGCGCGCCGTCCGGGACGAGCGTCCGATCGCCGAGCGAGACGATCGGATCGCCCACGACCAACGTCCGCCCCCGCGGGACGGTCAGCGTCACCGGTCCGGTCCCCGCTACGTGGGCACGACCATGCGGTCGAGCACGTGACGGAAGGCGACGTTCGCCTCCTCGAGCACCTTCCCCTCGTCGATCGTCGTGAACTCCCGGTCGTGGTACAGGATCCGCCCATCGACGATCGTGGTGTTCACCGCGCTCCCGTTCGCCGCGAACACGAGGTGCGAGTAGAGATGCGCCTTCGACTCGGGGAACAGGGGGGTGAACATCTGGTTCGCCAGGTCGACCGTGATGATGTCGGCCTTCTTCCCGGCGGTCAGCTCGCCGGTCTCGTGCCGCAGCGCCGCGGATCCGTTGCGCGTGGCCATCCGCACGACGTCGGGAGCCTGCTGGAGACTGGGGTCGACACGGCTCGCCCGGTGCATCAGCGACGCGAACTTCATCACCTCGAAGAGGTCGCGGCTGTTGTTGCACTCCGCCGCGTCGTGCCCGAGCCCCACGTTGAGCCCGGCGGCGAGCATCTCGGGCACCCGCGCGATCCCGTTGCCGAGCTTCGCGTTCGACGACGGGTTGTGCGAGATCTGCGTGCCCGTCTCGCGCATCAGCGCGATCTCGGTGTCCGACAGCCAGACGCAGTGCGCGGCGATGCAGCGGTCGAAGAGGATCCCGCAGTCGAACGCGACCTCGGTCGGCCGGCGGCCGAAGCGCTCCTTCGAGTTCTCCACCTCGGTGAGGGATTCGTTGAGGTGGATGTGGATCCCCGTGTTCAGGTCGTCCGCCAGCGCGCGAGCCTCCTTCAGCAGACCCTCGGATGCCAGCGGGAGCCACTCGATCCCGATGTACACCTCGATCCTGCCGTCGGCGGCCCCGTCGGACGCCTCGTAGGCAGTCTTGTTGTCGTCGAGGGTGTCCAGCTCGTGCTCGTCGTCGGCGACGTCGTTCGACAGCACCGCCCGGATCCCGATCTCCTCGGCGGCTCGAGCCAGACCGTCCAGTCGCCGGTACATGTCGTTGACGGTGGTGACGCCGCACTTGATCGACTCGCTGTAGCTCGCGAGCGCCGCCCAGTACGCCTCCTCCGGGTTCAGCGCCCGGATGATCGGATACCAGCACGTCTCGAGGTACTCCCACAGCGGCAGGTGGTCGCTCCATCCCTTGCCCAAGGCCGTGTGGTAGTGGAGGTCGACCAGTCCCGGCAGCACGGCCTTGGTGGATGCGTCGATCACCGTGGCGCCGGCGCGATCCACGCGTCCCGCCACGTCGGCCGACGTGCCGACGTCGGTGATGCGGTCGCCCTCGATCACGACCGTGCCGCCGAAGATCACGTCGTCGGCGTCGTTCATCGTGACCACGGTGCCGTTCTCGATGATGATCCGCTCGCCCATCCCACGCCCCCTATCGAGAGATCCCTTGCCCCGCCTGGGGCACCGCCGACGTCAGGTCCACCCACACCGACTTCGAGTGCAGGTAGGGCTCCAACGCCTCCTCGCCGAGCTCCTTGCCGAACCCCGAGTGCTTCCGGCCACCGAAGGGCACGGCGACGTCGAACATCCCGTACGTGTTGATCCAGACCGTGCCGGCGTCGAGCCGGTCCGCGAGCCGGAGCGCCTTGCTGACGTCCGAGGTCCAGATGCCCGACGCCAGCCCGTAGTCGACCCCGTTCGCGAGCGCGAGGAGCTCGTCCTCGTCACGCCAGGGGATCACGGACAGGACCGGACCGAAGATCTCCTCCTGGGCCACCTTCATGTCGTTGCGGACGCCGTTGATCACGGTGGGCTCCAGGAAGAACCCGCCCTCGAGGCCCGGCACCACGGCATCGTCGCCCCCCACCAGGACGTCGGCGCCCTGATCACGCGCCGAGTCGACGTAGCCCTTCACACGCGTCCGGTGCGCCGAGGAGATCAGTGGGCCCATCTGCGTCTCCGGATCCAACCCGGAACCGAGGCGGATCGCCTTCGCCTGCTCGCCGACCGTGGCGGCGAGCTCGTCGGCCACGGCCGCCTCCGCGAACAGCCGTGAGCCCGCGACGCACGCCTGTCCCTGGTTGAAGAAGATGCCCCCGAAGGCCCCGCTGGCGGCGGCTTCCAGGTCGGCGTCGGCGAACACGATGTTGGGGCTCTTGCCGCCCAGCTCGAGCGTCACGCGCTTCAGGCCGTCGACCGCCGTCCGCATGATCTCCTTGCCGGTGGCCGTCTGGCCCGTGAAGGCGACCTTCTGCACCCCCGGGTGCCGCACGAGGGCCGCACCGACCTCGGGGCCGCCGATCACCACGTTCACGACGCCCGGGGGGAACCCCGCCTCCGCCACGAGCTCCATCAGCCGCAGCGTCGACAGCGGCGCAAGCTCCGACGGCTTCACCACGATCGTGCACCCGGCCGCCAACGCGGGGCCCAGCTTGTACCCGACCTCCAGCAGCGGGAAGTTCCACGGCGTGATCGCGGCCACCACCCCGACCGGCTCCCGCTTGGCCACCGTGAACATGCCGGGGATCGAGTTCGGCAGGACCTTGCCGTCGATCTTCGTGGTCCACCCCGCGTAGTAGCGGAGCAGCTCGATCGTGAGCGCGATGTCGACGGCCTCCGCCTCCCACATCGGCTTGCCGTTGTCGAGCACCTCGATCGTGGCGAACTCCTCCTTGTTCGCCTCCAGCAGGTCCGCGAGCGTCCACAGCAGCCGCGCCCGCTGCGTGGGCGGCGTGAACCGCCAGGTCTCGAAGGCGCGTCCCGCGGCGGCCACCGCAGCATCCACCTCGCGATCCGTGGCGAGCGGGGCCTCCGCGAGGGTCCCGCCCGTGGCCGGGTTGATCGACGCCAGTGACGACTCCGTCTCCACGAACGCGCCGTCGATGTAGAGCCGGAGCGGCTGCTCGAGGAACCCGATCGGCCGCTCGGATCTGGTCGATGCCATCGCGTGCTCCCTTCTGTGTGGCTTCCTCTGTGGTGTCCGTCAGGCGGTGAGCTCGAGGACCTGGCGCCCCAGGACGGCGCGCCGGCGCAGAGCGTCCAACGCCTCGTCGACCCGCTCGAGGCTGTACCGGCCGGCGATCGGAACGGTGAACGCGCCGATCGACGCGAGCATGAGCGCGTCCTGCAGGTCGAGCCGGGTCGCGGCCACCGTCGAGACGAACGACGTCTCGGGCAGGATGAACTCGATCGGGTGGATCTCCAGCGACTGGTCGGTGTACCCCGTGGAGACGAACCGGCCTCCCTTCGCCAGCGACCGGATGCCCGCGTTCATCGTCTGGGTCGTCCCGACCAGCTCGAAGAAGACGTCCGTCCCGCGTCCGTCGGTGAGCCCGCGGATCCGGTCGGGCACCGTCTCGTAGCTCTCCGGCGTGTCGACCAGGACGCCGTCGCTCGCGCCGTGCGCCTTCGCGAGCTCGAGCTTCTCGTCCGAATCGCCCACGGCGATCACGCGCGCGCCCGCGTGGGCGGCGGCCTGCACCACCAGGATCCCGACGCCGCCGATCCCATCGATCACCGCGGTGTCGCCCAGCACGAGCCGCGAGAGCCTCGCGGCGTGCACCGCCGTCATCCCGGCACAGGTCAGGACGGATGCGGTCGCGAGGTCGACCCCGTCGGGCACCGGGACCGCGTTCTCCTCGGGCACCACGACGAACTCGGCGTCGCCACCGTCGCGGTTGAAGCCGAGCTGCTCAGGCTCGTTGTCGCAGATGTTCGTGCGGCCCTTCAGGCACTGCTCGCACCGCCCGCAGAAGATCTTGTTGTAGATCGCGACCGGCGTGCCGGTTCCCAGGGAGGTCCCGTCGCCGACGGACTCGACAACCCCCGCCGCCTCGTGCCCGAGGATCATCGGGTACGGATCGGGCTTGATCATGCCGTCGAGGATGTGCAGGTCCGTGCCGCAGACGCCCGCGGCATGGATCCGGACCCGCACCTCACCGGGACCCGGAGCCCCGTCGTCGACCTCTTCCACGCGCAGGGACAGGTCTTCGTGGATCCTCGCCGCACGCATCAGGTTCCTCCTCCTCCGCCCGCCGCCGCGGGCTCCGCATCGAACGCCATGTCCCAGAACGCACCTTCGTAGCGGGTCGACCGGTCGAAGATCCGCGAGAGCGTCGCGATCCGCCGTTCGTCCGCGGGGTCGACCAGCCGGTCCAACAACGCCGTCGTCCGCCCCACCAACCCGTCGTAGTCGTCGTTGCCGAACAGGGCGATCCAGTCCGCGTAGATCGGATCGGCGGGGGGATGCTCGGTGAGCGGTCGTGCCAGCTCGCCGTAGCTCCACTGGCAGGGCAGGATCGCGGTGAGACCGTCGGCGCAGTCCCCGAACGCACAGACCGACAGGAGATGCCGCGTGTACGCGTAGGTGGTCGGGAGCATCGTTCCCCGTCCCGCGACCGTGTCGTCGTCGCCCCCCAGCCGCTCCAGGAACGCGAGGTTCGCGGGGACCTCGTTGTCGACGATCTGCGTGAGGAACCGTGAGAGGACGACCACGGCCTCGCGATCCGGCGCCTTCCCGACGAGCGTGCCGATGCACCGGGCGTACTCCTCCAGGTAGAGGACGTTCTGCGTGAAGTAGCGACGGAAGGTCTCGTGCGGCAGCGACCCGTCGGCGATCGCGAGGACCATCGGGTGCCGGATCGCGGCCTCCCAGGCCTCCGCCCCGCGCCGGTGCAGGGCCGCGGAGACCCCGGCCGTTCCTCGGGCGTCGTTCATGGCCCCACCTCGTCGCCCACCGGTCTCGGCGTCGCGAGCTGGTCGGCCAGCACGCTGCCGATGTGTGCGCGCATCAGGCGCTCGGCCCCGTCCGGGTCCCGTGCGACGATCGCCTCGACGATCGCCGCGTGCTCCTCGACGGAGGCCTCGACCCGACCCGGGATGCTCTCCGTGAGCCGGCCGATCCTCGCGAGGTGCGCCTGGAGGTTCGCGATCAGCGCGCCGATCCGCTCGTTCTCGACCTGGTCGTAGACGATCAGGTCGAAGCGTCCGAGCAACCCGGCGAGACCGGTGAGATCGCCGGCGTCGCGCAGGCGCCGGCTCCGGTCGACGACCTCCCGGAGCGCCGTGAGGGTCCGCTCGTCCGCTCGCTCCGCCGCGGTGCGGGCCGCCGCGCCCTCGAGCAGCGCGCGCAGCTCGTAGATCTCGCGGAGGTCTCGCTCCGAATAGCTCGTGACGACGGCGCCCTTGAACGACGTGGTCTCGACGAGCCCTTCCTGCTCCAACCGCGCGAACGCCTCTCGCAGCGGGGTCTTGCTCACCCCCAGCTGCTCGGCGAGCGCGACCTCGCGCAACGGTTCGCCGGGCCGGAGCCGGAGCTCGATGATCGCGTCGCGGAGTTCCTCCCAGACCCAGTCGACCATCTTCTTGCGGTCCGGGCGGGCGGTGAACACCGGGGCGCGGTCCGTCCCGTCGCCGTCACGCGCTGCAGCCATCACCGTGCCTCCTCATCGGGCCCGGCGGCCTGGTCGTCCGAGCCCGCCCGCTCCACGAGCTCGACCAGGACACCGCCGAACGCGGACGGGTGCAGGAACGCGATCCGGGTGCCCATGCCGCCCGCCCTGGGCTCGCCGTCGATCAGACGGGTCCCTCGCGCGGCGAGGTCGGCGAGGGCTGCATCGAGCCGATCCACCTCGAACGCGACGTGGTGCAGGCCGGGGCCCCGCTTCGTGAGGAACCGCTCGACCACCCCGTCCCCCGCGGCCTCCAACGTCTGGACGTACGTCGTCCCGACGTCGTACATGCGCTCGAGGAACCCGGGGCCCGCCTCCTCGTGGATCGGGGCCCCGAGCAGCCCGGTCAGCGCCTCCTCGCACACGGGATCGTCGTTCGCGTGGGCGATCGCGACGTGATGCAGCCGCGTCACCCGCCAGCCCGAGGTTGGCGTCGTCATCGGATCACCCCTTCCCCGACCGCGTCGAGGCATCGGGAGAACGCCTCGACCGTCGCCATCCGGCGACCGCCCAGGGGGAACACGTGGATCGAATCAGCGCCGGCGGTGGCCACCGCCTCGATCCGCTCCATCGCCTGGCTCGGGTCCCCGGCGAGCGCCACCCGACGGACGAACCCGTCGGGGAGCAGGTGCGCCGCCGCATCCGCCTCCTGGAACTCACCCCCCGCGTACCGTGCCCGAACCTCCTCGACGGTCGACGAGGGGAGCCCGGCCAGCTCGCAGATCACGGGCGCGGTCTGCGGGAACCACGCGGCGATCGATCGAGCCGACGCCAGCGCGGCCTCGGCGTCGTCGTCGATCGCGCCGTAGGCGAACACGGCCACGTGGGGACGCGGTCGCCCCGCCTTCGCGGCCCCGCGGTCGACGTGCTCGAGCGCCCACGCGAGCGCCTCGGGGAACAACCCCACGAGGAGGATCACCCCGTCGGCGATCTCGCCGGCGAGCTCGAGCGTCTTCGGCCCGCTCGCCGAGATGTACACCGGGATCTCCGAGCGAGCGGGGAACCGCAGGTGCGCGTCGTGCAGCTCGAACGCGCGGTCCTCCGTCGTGACGACCGCGCCCGACCACAGCCCGCGCACCGCCTCGATCGCGGCGCGGAGCGACGCCAGATGCGCGGGTCGCATCCCGAGCGCCAGGAGCGGACGGTCGCCGGCGCCGATCCCGAGGATCATCCGGCCGTTCGAGATCTCGTCGACCGTGGCAGAGGCGGCCGCGGTGATCGCCGGGTGCCGGGTCAGCGGGTTCGTCACCGCGGTGCCCAGGAGCAGGCGGGATGACACCCCCGCGGCCAACGTGAGGTACGCGTAGGAATTCCGCGCGTGCAGCGACGAATCGGTGAGCCACAGGTTGGAGTAGCCGAGCTCATCGATCCTCTCCACCATCGAACGGAACTCCTCGGGAGGGTAGGCCCCCTGCAACACGACGCCGGCGCGCAGGCTCATGCCGAGAGCTCCTCGAACAGCTCGATCGTCCGGGCGAGCGTGCGGACGCCGCCGTCGATCGGTCCGGTGTCGATCCATTCGCTCGTGGTGTGCTCCCCCGAGCCCGTCGTGATGCCGACGGCGATCGCGGGCACGCCCCGCACGTGGGCGGCGTTCGCGTCGGTGCTCGTCGGCGGGCTCACGGCCGGCGTCCCGAGCTCCCCCAGCGCCTGCTGCGCGGCGAGGACCAGGGGATGCTCGGCGTCGATCCTGCCCGCGGGCCGGTCTCCCAGATCCTCCTGCTCCACGATGAAACCGGGTCCGACACCCGCGACGTACGCGTTCACCTCGCGGGCCAGCGAGGCGAGCCGCTCGGGGTCGTCGCCCCGCAGATCGAGCTCGCACCAGGCCTCCCGTGCACGCATGTTGATCCCCTCGCCGCCGCCGAGGCGCCCCACGTTCAGGGTCGTCCCGGATGGGCGATCGAGGTCCACGATCGACGTCACGAGCCGCGACAGCTCGTGGATCGCGCTCGGCGCATCGGCGGACTCCCAGGCGTGGCCCCCCGGGCCACGCAGCAGCACCCGGCGCCGGACCGATCCCACCCCGACCGTGGAGACCCTGCCGAGGTAGTTGCCTTCCACCGCGATCAGCGCGGCGACCGAACCCGGCGCGTGATCGAGGGCGGCGTTCACACCGGCGAGGTTGCCGAGGCCCTCCTCCCCGACCGTCGCCAGCACCCAGACACCGATGCGACCCGCCGGGAGCACGGGTCCGACCGCTGACAGGGCGGCCAGGCCGACGGAGTCGTCACCGACGCTGGGACCGACGAGCGTGTCGCCCTGGACGCGGACCGTGTGCGCGACGTCGTCCCCGAACACCGTGTCGAGGTGGGCGCAGACGATCACGACCGAGCCTGTCCCCTCACGCACGCGCCCCCACACGTTGCCGACGTGGTCCGTCCGCACGTCGTCGAGGCCGTCGGACTCCCACCACGATCGAACGAGCTCGGCCCGCCCTTGCTCACGGCCCGTCGGCGCGGGGAGCTCGGCGATCTGGATCGTCCGCCGCACCACCGTCTCGCTCACCGCGCTCACGGGACCATCGCCACCCCGTCGGTCACGAGGGCGTCCACGTCGACGCGGTCGTAGCCGAGGTCGCTCAGCACCTCGAGGGTGTGCTCCCCGAGCTCCGGGGCCGCCGTCGGAGACGCCGGCACGGGCGGATCGAAGCGGATCGGCGAGCCCACGACGCGATGATCCCCGGCCGTCGGATGGTGGAGCTCCCGCACGATCCCGAGCGCGCGGACCTGCTCGCTCGCGAACACCTGCGCGAGGTCACGCACGTCGCCGGCCGGGACCCCCGCCTCGGCCAGCCGCGCCAGCCACTCCGCCGTGGATCGCGACCGGAGCACGTCCTCGAGCGCCGCGGTCAACGCGGCTCGATGCCGGACGCGGGAGGCGTTGTCCAGGAACCTCGGATCGTCGACGAGGTCGGGGACGCCGAGCGCCTGGCAGCACCGGATCCAGAGCTCCTCCGACCCGGCCCCCGACAGCACGATCCAGCCGTCCGCGGTGCGGAACCCGCCGTAGGGGGCGAACGTGGGCGAATGGGTCCCCAGCAGACCGGGCACGCTCCCGGACGCGAACGTGCTGGCCGCGAGGGTCCCGAGCGACGCGAGGGCGAACTCGAGCAAGGACGACGAGACGTGTCGGCCGACGCCCGTGGTCTGCCGCTCGATGTGCGCCGCGAGCAGTCCGAGCGCGCAGCACAGGCCGGCGCCCACGTCGAGCACGGGCGCACCGACCTTGACCGGGCCCGACCCCTCGCTGCCGGTCACGCTCATGATCCCGCTCTCCGCCTGGAGGATCACGTCGAAGCCGCCCCGCCCGGCATCCGGACCCACGTCGCCGTATCCCGAGATCGAGCCGTAGACGATCGAGGGATACCGCGCGTGCACGTGCTCCCAGTCGAGCCCGTAGCGCGCGAGGCTGCCGGGCCGGGCGTTCTCGACCAGGAAGTCGGAGGAGGCGAGCAGCCGGTCGAGCACACCCGCGGCGTGGGGCGAGCGGAAATCGAGGGCCACGCTCCGCTTGCCGGCGTTCAACGACAGGAACAGGACGGACCGATCGCCGAGCCGCTCGGTCCCCTGGTCGCGATACGGATCCCCGCCGGGCGGCACCTCGAGCTTGACGACGTCGGCCCCGAGGGCCGCCAGCAGCGCCGTCGCCTGGGAGCCGGCAACGAACCTCGTGAGGTCGAGCACGCGCAGGCCGGCCAGGGGTCCGCTCACCATGGGTGCGGCTCCCGGAACTCCCCGAACGCCGCCCGGAACGCGTCGGCGAGCTCGCCGAGGGTGGCGCCGACCCGCACGGCGTCGAGCAGCGGCGGGAGCACGTTGTCGCCGGCACGCGCGACGGCCTCGACGGCGGCGATCGCCGCGGCGGCGGCGCCCGGGTCCCTCGCGTCGACCCGGCCGGCGGTGCGGGCGATCTGACGCTCCGCGATCGAGGGATCGAACGCGAACAGCTCCGACGCGTCGACCGGCGTCTCCTCGGGGTCGGCGTACACGTTCACCCCGACCCGCGGGCGAACGCCCGACGCGATCTCCCGTTCGATCCGGTACGCGGAGTCCGCGATCCAGCGCTGCGACACGCCCTGCTCGATCGCGGCGACCGCTCCCCCGAGCGCCTCGATCTCGGCCAGGACGTCGTTCGCCCGCGCTTCGAGCTCGTCGGTCAGCGCTTCGACGAAGTAGGAGCCGCCGAGCGGATCGGCGGTCCGGGGCACGCCCGACTCGAGCGCCACGATCTGCTGCGTCCGCAGCGAGAGGGTCACCGCCTCCTCGGAGGGGATCTCGAAGGCCTCGTCGTACCCCATCACGTGGATCGACTGCGCGCCGCCCAGCACCGCGCCGAGGCACTGGATCGTCGAACGGATGATGTTGTTGAGGGGCTGCTGCGCCGTGAGCGTGGTCCCCGAATTGCCCGAAAAGAAGCGCAGACGCCCGGACTCCGGATCCCGGGCGCCGAAGCGGTCGGTCGCGATCGCGGACCACATGCGGCGGGCCGCCCGCAGCTTCGCCACCTCCTCGAACAGATCCATCGTGGTGGCGAAGTGGAACGACAGCCTCGGCGCGAAGTCATCGAAGGCGAGACCCCGTGCGACGAGCGCCTCCGCGTAGGCGATCGCCGAGGCGAGCGTGAGGGCCAGCTCCTGCACCGCGTCGCACCCGGCCTCGCGGGCGTGGTACCCGGTGATGGAGATCGGATTGAAGCGCGGCAGGCGGCCGGCGGCGAACTCGATCACATCGCACGACAGGCGCATCGACGGTTCGGGAGGGAACACGAACGTCTTGCGGGCCAGGAATTCCTTGAGGATGTCGTTCTGCAGCGTGCCGGCGAGCGACGCTTGCGAGACGCCCTGGCGCTCGGCCGCCACCAGGTACATCGCCAGGATGATCGGGGCCGTCGCGTTGATCGTGAAGTTCACCGAGATGCGATCGAGCGGGAGGCCGGCGAACAGGTCCACCATGTCGTCCACGGTGTCGATCGCGACGCCGACGCGTCCCACCTCGGCCCGCGCCGCGGGGTGAGCCGAGTCGTAGCCGAGCTGGGTGGGGAGGTCGAACGCGACCGAAAGGGCGGTCTGGCCCCGGTCGAGGAGGAAACGGAAACGTTCGTTCGCGTCCTCGGGCGAGCCGAACCCGGCGAACTGGCGCATCGTCCACAAGCGGCCCCGGTACATCGTTGGGTACGGGCCCCGGGTGAAGGGCGGCCGTCCTGGCTCACCGAGCCGCTCGGCCAGCCCGGGGGCAACGTCACCGTCCGCGTACACCTCACGAGTCTCGATCCCCGCATCGGTCGTCGCGCGGACGCCGCTCATCGTTCGACCCGCTCCCGCGCCGCCAGCTCGAGCACCCCCGACACGACCTCGTCGAGGCCGGCGCCGACGGGATAGACGCGGGCCACCCCGAGCTCCCGGAGCGTCGCGACGTCCGCCGCCGGGATCGTGCCGCCCACCACGACCGGCGCCCGGGCGCCCTCGGCCTCCAGCCCACGCACGAGCTCCTCGGCGAGGGGGACGTGCGCCCCCGAGAGCACCGAGACCCCGATCACGTCGACGTCGTCCTGGACCGCGGCGTGCACGATCTCGGGGACGGACCTGCGCAGGCCCAGGTAGATCACCTCGGCGCCCGCGTCGCGCAACGCCATCGCGATCACCTTGATCCCGCGGTCGTGCCCGTCCAACCCGGGCTTCGCCAGGAGCACGCGCGGCGGTCTCACACCAGCTCCCCCGCCACCATCACCGGCCTCCCGTCCAGCTCGAGCGTCGCGTCACGCATCACGCAGTCGAGATGGGCCACGGCGTCGACCGTGCCTCCGTACGCGATCGAGTTCCCGAGCGCGACGTGGGCCGTCCCGCGTGCGGACTCCGTCTCCATCGGGACGCCGCAGACGCTGCCCGCCGGGTTGAACGCCATCGACACCTCGGCCAGGTTCGACATCCGCACGTCTGCGCATCGCTCGAGCATCTCCTCGAGCCGAACGCGTTCCTCGCCTTCCGCGCCGACCAGCTCGCCGTTCGCGAGCTCGAGACGCACGGGCGAGGGCAGGGGTCCCTGGCCCATGAACAGGAGATCCGCGTCGATCACCGCCACGCCCTCGGTCGAGCCCTCGACCGGCGCGGTGCCGGCCTCGATGTCGGGCGGCGCCATGTAATCACCGTCGTCGCGCGCCAACCCGTGCAGGACGCGGCCGGGCCGTCCTTCGACGGACCCGCGCAGGTCGGTGCCCGCGGGCGTCGTGAGACGGAACCGCGACGCCCGACCCCACGCCGTCCCGATCCGTTCCGCATCGGACCTGATCGCATCGAAGTCCACCGTGAGGGGACCGTCGTCGCGGAAGGTCTCGAAGCGGACGCCGGGCATCGCGAGGTAGCGGACGCCGGCCTGCGTGGCCGCTCGTCGGGCTTCGCTCGAGCCGATGAACAGGCTCGTCAGCTCGATCACCGCGCCCGCCTGCCGCATCGCGGCGGCGACCGTGCTCGGTGGCTCCGACCCCGGCAGATCGGGGACGGGGATCCGGGAGACCACCGGCAGCGCCCGGCGAGCTACGATCCCGTCCACGAGCCCCTCGATCACGGTCGGGTCGGTGCCCGCGTCGGTGAGCAGGAGGACCTGTTCGTCGGCGCGGACCGCGAGGCATCGATCGAGGACGTTGTCGAAGCCGCTGGGTGCGCCCATCCGTCACCCCTGGGGCGGCGCGAGCGCCAACGCCGCGAAGACCGCGTACACCTTGGTCGCCTCCTGGATGTCCTCCACGGTCAGGTGCTCGTCGGGGCAGTACACGGGCGGCCCGCCGGGGCCGAAGATCACCGTCGGGACCTTCTCCCCGAAGCTCGCGGTGTCCCCGAGCCAGTTCTCCACGACGAGGGACGGTTCCTCACCGCGGATCTCCCGGACCGCGGAGCGCATCAACCGGACGACCTCGTCCTCGGGGCCGGCCAGGTACCCCGCCTTGACGTCCGCCAGCTCGATCTCGGCGCGGAAGCGGTCGTCGGCCTCGGTGGCGACCGCCAGGCACCGATCGATCTCGGCGCGGACCTCGTCGACCGTGACGCCGGGCTGCGGTCGGCAGTCCACGCGGATCACGCAGTCGTCGGGGATCATCGACGGTCCGCCCGGTGGCAGGCCCCCGTAGATCCGACCCGGGACGATGTAGGTCTCCGGCCCGAAGAGATCCACGATCCAGGGTTCGAGCGGGGGCTCGTACCTCGATGCGTCCAGCGCCAGCACGGCCTGGGCCGCCAGGACGTTGGCGTTGATCGCCGCGTGCTTGTGGCACGTGTGCGCCGAGCGTCCGAGGGTCGTGATGTCGAAGTAGTAGCGGCCGCGATGGCCCAGGCAGACCTGGTTGTCCGTCAGCTCACCGAGCACGCACAGGTCGGCCTCGAACGCGTCGAAGTACGCGATCGAACCGAGCTGGTCGCCCATGTGGTCGGCGACCGCGGCCATGCTCAGCGTTCCTCCGAGCGGCAGGCCGGAGGCCCGGACCGCCTCGATCGCGACGATCTGGCACGCGAGCGCAGCCTTCATGTCCATCACACCGTGTCCGTAGACGGCACCATCGAGCAGGTCGCCGGAGAACGGCTCGGTCGCGCTCCACCCGTGCGA
>DATBJQ010000083.1:0-32820 GCA_036556385.1 Actinomycetota bacterium
ACCCGCCCACCCGTCCTGACCCGCCCACCCGCGCGTCGCCTCGTGGTCCTCCTGACGGTCATGGTCGTGGCCCTGGCCGGGATCGTGGTCCGCCTGGGCGTCCTGCAGGTTCGCCGGGCGGGGTCGTTCACCGCGATGGGCGAGGAACAGCGCAACCGCACGAACGCGCTGACCGCGCTCCGTGGGGACATCCTGGATCGCAACGGCGTGCCGTTGGCGATGACGCTGGAGGCCCGCGACATCTACGCCGACCCCCGGTTCGTGACGGACCCGACGGCGGAGGCCGAGCAGATCGCGCCCGTGCTCGGGCTCGACGTCGCAGAGATCCGCACGGCGCTCGAGAGCGAGGGGACCTTCGCCTTCCTCGAGCGCCACGTGGACCTGGACGTCGCCCAACGACTCGAGGACCTCGGGCTGCCCGGGATCGGCTTCCTTCCCTCGCTCACCCGCCACTACCCCTCGGGCCCGCTCGCGAGTCAGATCCTGGGGTTCGTGGGCGTGGACGGCATCGGGCTCGCCGGGCTCGAGGAGCACTACGAGACCCTCCTGGCCGGCACGCCGGGCACACGCACGGTCGAGGTGTCCGCGCAGGGTCAGGAGATCGCCGGCGGCCTCGAGGTGGCGAGCGCGCCGGTGCCGGGGACGGACCTGGTCCTGTCGATCGATCGCGAGCTCCAGTACCGCGCCCAGGAGTCGCTCCGCGCCGCGGTGGAGGCGAACCGGGCGAAGGGGGGGACCGTGATCGTGATGGACCCTCGGACCGGGGACATCCTGGCGATGACCTCGTACCCGTGGTTCGACCCGAACAGCTTCGCCGCGTCCCCCGCCGCGAACCGTCCGAACCGCGCCGTCACGGCCACGTGGGAGCCCGGGTCCGTCAACAAGGTGATCACGGCGGCCGCGGCGCTCGAGAGCGGCGCCGTGTCGCTGACGGAGACGTTCTCCGTGCCCGCGGTCCGGAACGTGGACGGGTTCGCGATCCACGACGCGCACACGCACCCCGTGGAGCGGATGACGCTCGCGGACATCATCGTGGAGTCCAGCAACGTCGGCAGCACGATGGTGGCCGACGAGGTGGGGAGCGAGCGGCTCGCCGCAGCGTTCGCTCGGTTCGGGTACGGGCAGCCGACGGGCGTCGGGTTCCCGGGTGAGGCCGCGGGTCTGATGCCCGAGCTGTCGCGGTGGACGGATCTGACCCGGGCGACGATCTCGTTCGGCGCGGGTGTCGCGGTGACCCCGCTGCAGATGGCGGCGGTCTACGCCACGATCGCGAACGGTGGGACGTGGGTGCAGCCCCGCCTCGTGAGCGGCACGGTCGCGCCCGACGGCTCGGTGCGGCCGGTCGACCCGTCGCCGACGCGCGAGGTGCTGCGCCCCTCCACGGCGCGGACGTTGACGCAGATGCTCGCGAAGGTCGTCGAGGAGGGGACCGGGGAGAACGCCCGGATCCACGGCTTCCAGGTCGCCGGCAAGACCGGGACCGCCAAGAAGCTGGACGACCATGGGCGCTACGTGAACCGGTACGTCGCCTCCTTCATCGGGTTCCTGCCGGCGTCCCGGCCGCGCGTCGTCGTCGCGGCGATCCTGGACGAGCCCCGGACCGTCTACGGCGGCGTGGCCGCGGCTCCGCTGTTCCGGGACGTCGCCCGGTTCGCGATCCAACGTCTCCGCATCGAGCCCGCGCCCGACGTCGAGCTCCCCGGGTACGCGACCGCCCTGCCATGAGCCGGCCGGACGGCCGTGTAGGCTCGCGGCCGGTGGACCGCTCCTTCCCCCACGTGCCGCTCGCGGCGCTCGCGGCGGTCGCCCCCGGCGCCGAGATCCGGGGCGCTCCCGAGACACTGGTGGCGGACGCCGCGTACGACTCCCGTGACGCCGCGCCCGGTGTCGTCTTCTTCTGCATCGCCGGGGAACGTCGCGACGGCCACGATTTCGCCGGCCCCGCCGTCGCGGCGGGAGCGGCGGCCCTGGTCGTGGAGCGGTGGCTCGACGGTCTGCCGGTCCCGCAGGTGCGGGTGCCCGCGGTGCGCGTGGCGATCGGGCCGATGTCGGCCGAGGTGTTCGGGTCGCCCGCGACCGGGCTCACCGTGGTCGGGGTGACCGGGACCAACGGCAAGACCACCACGACCTATCTCCTGGAGGCGATCGTGAGCGCCGCCGGGCGCACGCCGGGGGTGGTCGGAACGACGGGGGCGCGGATCGACGGCCGGCCGGAGGTCCTGGCCCGCACGACCCCGGAGGCCCCCGATCTCCACCGGTTGCTGTGGCGGATGCGTCGCGACGGCGTCGACACGGTCGCGCTGGAGGTGTCGTCGCACGCGCTCGCCCAGGGCAGGGTCGACGGCCTCGTGGTCGACGTGGCGCTGTTCACGAACCTCTCGCAGGACCACCTCGACTTCCACGGCTCGCTCGATGCGTACTTCGCCGCGAAGGCGACGTTGTTCACCCCGGCCCTCGCACGGCGCGGCATCGTGAACGCCGACGATCCCTGGGGCCGGCGATTGCTCGAGACCCCGGCGATCCCGACGACGACCTACGCCCTGGACCGCGATGCGGACATCACGGGTCACGACGTCCGCGTCGACCGGGTCGGGCTGTCGTTCACGGTGGACGGGACCGTGTTCAGGTCCCCGCTCCGGGGCCGCTTCAACGCCGCGAACTGTCTGGCCGCGGTGGCCGTGGCGCGGGCGCTCGGGATCGGCGACGACGTGACCGCGGGGGCGCTCGCCTCGCACGGCGGTGTGCCGGGTCGCATGGAGCCCGTCGAAGCGGGGCAGGACTTCCTGGTGGTGGTGGATTACGCCCACACGCCGGATAGCATCCTCGGCGTGCTCCGGGGTGCACGCCCGCTGGCAACGGGCCGGGTGATCGTCGTGTTCGGTTGTGGCGGAGACCGCGACCGCGCGAAGCGTCCCGCGATGGGCCGGGCCGCCACCTCCGAGGCTGATCTGACGGTGATCACCACCGACAACCCGCGGAGCGAGGATCCCCTGCGGATCATCGACGAGATCGTCGCCGGTGCGGAGGGTGGCGGAGCCTACGTGGTCGAGCCCGACCGCCGGGCCGCGATCGCGCACGCCGTGCGGGAAGCGCGCGCCGGCGACGTGGTGGTGATCGCCGGGAAGGGCCACGAGACCGTGCAGGAGCTTCGCGGCGACTCGGTTCCGTTCGACGATCGGGTCGTGGCGCGCGAGGAGCTCGAGCGGGCGGCGCACCCCGACGGAGCGCGTCCGTGAAGCCGCGGATGCTGACCGATGTCGCCCGCGCCGTCGGCGGGATGCTCCTGGGCCCCGACGTGGCCGTGACGTCGCTCGCGACCGACTCCCGCGACGTGACGGCGGGCGCGCTGTTCGTCGCGCTGCCCGGCGCCCACGTGGACGGACACCGCTTCGTGGACGAGGCCTTCGCGAACGGAGCGGCCGGAGTCCTGGTGCGCGACGGCGCGTCGGTGCCCGGCCCCGCCGTGCACGTCGGCAGCACCGGCGAGGCCCTCTTGCGGCTCGCTGCCGACGAACGACGTCGCTTCGACGGGACCGTCGTCGCGATCACCGGGGCGAACGGCAAGACGACCACGAAGGACATGACGGGTCTGGTCTGCGAGGCCCTCCTGCGGACGCACGTGAGCCCCGCATCGTTCAACAACGAGATCGGCCTGCCGGTCACGCTGCTGGGGGCACCGGCCGACGCCCAGGTGATCGTCGCGGAGCTCGGGGCCCGGCGACGGGGGGACGTGACGCTGCTCTGCGACATCGCCGACCCGAGGATCGTGGTGGTCACGAACGTCGGTGTTGCGCACATGGAGGTCTTCGGATCGTGGGACGCGATCGTCGAGGCCTCGGCCGAGCCGGTCGAGGCCCTCCGTGAGGACGGCGTCGCGATCCTGTCGGCGGACGACCCGGTGGTCGCAACGTACGCCGTGCGTTCGCGGGGGCGGACGACGACGTTCGGGCTGGCCGCGGACGCCGATGTCCGCGCCGACCAGGTCCGGCTCGACGAGGAGGGGCACGCGACCTTCGAGATCGTCACGGCCTCCGCACGCGAGCGGGTCACGCTCGGCGTCCCGGGCGAGCACATGGTCCCGAACGCGTTGGCGGCGGCGGCGGTCGGGCTCGAGCTCGGCGTCCCCCTCGCCGCTTCGACCGACGCGCTGGCGCGGGCGGTCGCGTCGCCGTGGCGCATGGAGACGTTCACCGCTCCCCAGGGCTTCCGCGTGGTGAACGACGCGTACAACGCCAACCCCGAATCGATGGCCGCGGCGCTCAGGACCGCGCGCTGGATCGCGGGCGAGGGCCAGCTCCTGGCCGTGCTCGGACAGATGGCCGAGCTCGGCGACATCGCGGAGCGCGAGCACGAGCGGATCGGGGAGCTGGCGGCCCGCCTGCGGATCGAGCGGCTCATCACGGTCGGAGACGAGGCTGCCGCGATCGCCGTGGCCGGCGAGCGCGAAGGGGTGGAGCCCGAGAAGATCGCGAGCTACGACGACGCGCACGACGCGTTGCTGGATGTCCGCACGCACGCGCGCCCGGGCGACGTGGTGCTCGTCAAGGGGTCGCGCGTCGCCGGGCTCGAGGCCCTCGCGGAGGCGCTCCGGTGATCTCGATCCTGATCGCGGCCGCCGTGGGTCTCGGGGTGACGCTGCTGGGGACCCCGCTGGCGATCCGCGCGTTCCGGGTCTGGGGATGGGGTCAGCGGATCCGTGAGGACGGTCCTCACACGCACCTGGAGAAGATGGGGACCCCGACGATGGGCGGCATCCTGATGCTGGCGGGGCTGCTGCTCGGCTACCTGGCGTCGCGGCTGTCGACGCAGCGGTTCACCGTCACCGGGCTCGTCCTGATGGTGGCCGCGGCGGGGTTCGGCGCCGTGGGGTTCCTCGACGACTTCATGAAGGTGCGGCGGCAGCGGTCCCTGGGGCTCACGAAGCTCCAGAAGTTCCTGGGTACGGCGGTGGTCTCGGTGCTGTTCGCCGTGTTCGTGGTTGCGACGAAGGACGAGACCGGGATCTCGACGAGCCTGTCGTTCCTCCGGCCGACCGCCCTGGCCCTCGGCGCCTTCTTCTTCGTGTGGGCGTTCATCGTCCTGACGTCGTCGTCGCACGCCGTCAACCTCACCGACGGTCTCGACGGTCTGGCCGCAGGGTCCTCGATCCTGGTGTGCAGCGCCTACATCTTCATCGCCTTCTGGCAGTTCCGGCACACGTGCGAGCTGCTGGCGGGGGCGCCGGGGTGCTACGCGGTCAACGGCGTCGACATGCAGGACGCGGCGATCGTCGCGGCGGCGATGCTCGGCGCCTCCACCGGGTTCCTGTGGTGGAACGCCGCGCCCGCGCGCATCTTCATGGGCGACACGGGCGCGCTGGCGCTGGGTGGGTTGTTCGGCGCGCTGGCGATCGTCACGAACACGCAGCTGCTCCTGGTGATCCTGGGCGGTCTGTACGTGATCGAGACGCTCTCCGTGATCGTGCAGGTGATCGCCTTCCGAGGCTTCGGCCGCCGCGTCTTCCGGATGTCGCCGATCCACCATCACTTCGAGTTGCTCGGGTGGCCCGAGTTCACCGTGATCGTCCGGTTCTGGGTGATCGCCGGCCTGTGCTCGGCGGTGGGGATCGGGCTGTTCTACGCCGACTTCATCGCCCGAGGAGGCCTCGGGTGAGCGGAGCGTTCGCCGGTGAGCGGGCCGTCGTGATCGGCGCCGGTGTGGCCGGCGTCGCGGCGGCGGAGGCGCTGCTCGCCGAAGGAGCGCAGGTACGGGTCACCGACATCCGTCCCGCGTCGGAGCTGGCCGTCGCCGCGCGCCTCGAGGCGACGGGGGTGGAGGTGCGCGCGGGCGGACACGACGCCACGGACCTGGACGACGCGACCCTCGTCGTGGTGAGCCCCGGGGTGTCGCCGGACATCGACATCGTGGCCCGGGCGCGCGAACGGAAGCTCCCCGTCTGGGGTGAGATGGAGCTGGGAGCGCGGCTGGCGAGCGTCCCCTACCTCGCCGTCACCGGCACGAACGGGAAGACGACCACCACCGGGATGGTGGCCGCCGCGCTCGAGGCCGCCGGACACGACGCGGTGGCGTGCGGGAACATCGGCCGGCCCTTCCCGACGGCCGCGCGCGAGCGGCATGACGTGCTCGTGGTCGAGGTCTCGTCCTTCCAGCTGGAGTCGCAGACCTCCTTCCATCCCGTCGTGTCCGTCCTCCTGAACGTCGCTCCCGATCACCTCGACCGGCACGGGTCCCTCGAGCGCTACGAGGAGGCCAAGGCACGCGTCTTCGCCAACCAGGGAGCCGGCGACACCCACGTCGGGAACCGGGACGACGACCGCGCCGCGACGCTCTCGGCCGCCGCGCCGTGCCGACGCGTCTGGTTCCGCCGTGGCGAGCCCGGGCAGGACGAGGTGGGGTACGTCGACGGTGTGCTGGTGTCGCGGATCGGAGCCGAGGCTTCGATCGCGCCCGTCGAGGGGGACCGCGCCGGGTATCGGGAGGATGCCGCCGCCGCCGCCGCCGCGGCGATCGCCTTCGGCGTGGATCCGCCGGCGGTCGCGCGTGGGCTGGCCACGTACCGGCCGGCCCTGCATCGCGGCGAGGTGGTCGTCGAGGTCGCCGGCGTCCGCTTCATCGACAACTCGAAGGCCACCAACGTGCACGCGGCGATCGCGGCGATCGACAGCGTGCCGGGCGCCGTGCTGATCGCCGGCGGGCGGGCGAAGGGCCAGGACCTCTCCGCCCTCTCGACGCGGGCCGACCGCGTGCTGGCGGTCGTCGCGCTGGGGGAGAGCGCCGACGAGGTCCTCGACGCGTTCCGGGGCACCGTCCCGACCGAGCGGGCGGGGACGATCGAAGAGGCGACGCGCCTGGCGTTCGCGCACGCGTCGCCCGGCGGGGCGGTCCTCCTCGCTCCGGCGTGCGCGAGCTGGGATCAGTTCGCGGACTACGTCGAGCGGGGCGAGCGCTTCGCGGATGCCGCTCGGTCGCTCGCGGGAGGGGTGAGTGCCGGTGCCGGGGCGTGAGGTCGCGACGTCCACGCGCTCCGCAGCTCCCGCACGGGGCCGTCGCCCCACCCTGAAGCTGGTGCGCCCACCCGACCCGGGTCGTGCGGCGGACCCGGTTCGTGTCGCCCGGGTTGACCGGATCCTGCTCTCGTCCGCGGCCGGCTTCCTCACGGCGGCGGGACTGGTGATGGTCCTGTCGGCCGGTTCGGTGAGCGCCACCCAGGGCTACGACGGGAACCCGTTCTGGTACTTCCAGCGTCAGCTGGTGTACGCCGTCGCCGGGATCGTGATCGCGGTCCTCCTGTCGCGGCTGCGACCCTCGATCTGGAAGTTCCTCGGGTTGCCGCTGTTGGCGATCACGGCGGTCCTGATGCTCGTCGCGGCGCATCCGGACGCCGGCACCTCCCTGTACGGAGCATCACGGTGGATCGACGTCGGCCCGCTGACGCTGCAGCCGTCCGAGTTCGCGAAGCTGCTCCTCGTCGCGGTGAGCGCGACGATCCTCACGCGGAAGTGGTCGCGGCTCGACGAGCTCGGCCACCTGCTGATCCCCCTGGCGCCGGTGGTCGGGGTCGTCGCCGTGCTCGGGATCGTCCAACGCGACCTCGGTACCACGGTGATCCTCTGCACCACCGTGTTCCTGATGGTGTTCGCGGCGGGCGTCCGCCTCCGCTACCTGGTGGGCGCGGGCGTGGTGGGTCTCGTCGGCATCGCGTACCTGATCTTCGGCGAGGCCTACCGTCGGACCCGCTTCGTCGAGGCCTACCTGCGGCCGTGGGAGGACCCACAGGGGAACGGCTACCAACTGATCCAGGGGCTGATCGCGATCGGATCGGGGGGCTGGTTCGGCACCGGTCTGGGCACCAGCCGGGCGAAGTGGGACTTCCTGCCCAACGCCCACTCCGACTTCATCTTCGCGGTGATCGGCGAGGAGCTCGGTCTGGTCGGCGCGCTCGTGATCCTGGTCGCGTTCGGCGTCCTGATCTTCGCGGGCATCCGCATCGCGATCCACGCGCCCGGCACCTTCGAGCGCCTGCTCGCCGTGGGCATCACCGCGTGGATCGGCACGCAGGCGATCGTGAACCTCGGCGCCGTCACGGGGATCCTGCCGATCACGGGCGTGCCGCTCCCACTCGTCTCGTTCGGAGGGACCGCGCTGGTGGTCACGCTGGCGGGGGTCGGCGTGCTGATGAGCGTGGCGCGGTCGTCGGCCCGGCAGGCTCGGGACGCCCGCCCCGGCGACGGACTTCGGCCCGGCGCGGAGGCCGCCCGGCCGTGAGGTTCGTGCTGGCGGGCGGCGGGACGGTGGGGCACGTCGTTCCCGCGATCGTCGTGGCGGACCGGCTCCGACACGCGGGGGCGGAGGTGGTGTTCGCAGGCTCCGCCGCCGGTCCGGAGGCGGAGCTGGTCCCGGCCGCCGGCTACCGCTTCGTCCCCCTGGAGGTCCGCTCCGCCCAGACGCGCGTGTCGGTCGGATCGGTGGCGGCGCTCTGGCACGCGGTCTCGGCGGCCCGCGCGGTCCGCCCGCTCGTGCGGACGGCCGACGCGGTGGTGAGCTTCGGCGGGTACGCGAGCGCCCCCGCGATCCTGGCGGCGCGCTGGTCGAAGGTGCCGCTGATCCTCGTGGAGCAGAACGCCGTGCCGGGCGCCGTGCACCGGATCGCCGCCCGATGGGCCCGCGCGGTCGCGACCACCTTCGACGCGACGGCCGCCCGGCTGCCCGACGGCGTCCGTGTCGTCCGCACCGGGAACCCGGTCCGCCCTGAGCTGCGCGAGGTCGCGGGACGACGGGAGGAGCTGCGGCGCGACGCTGAGGTGGCGTTCGGATTGGAGCCGGGGCGGCTCACCGTGGGCGTCTTCGGCGGGAGCCAGGGGGCTGTGCATCTGAACCGCGCCGCGTTGGCCGCGATCCCCGAGCTCCACGACCGCAACGATCTCCAGCTGCTGATCTCGACGGGCCGGGCGCACCGCGCGCTGTTCGACGGGCTCGGGGAGACCGGGGCCCTGCTCGTGCGCCCGGTCGCGTACGTCGACCGGATGGAGCTGGCACTCGCGGCGACGGACCTCGCCGTCTCACGGTCCGGCGCCGGGATGGTCGCCGAGCTCGCGGTGTGCGGGGTCGCGTCGATCCTGGTGCCCTACCCGCACGCCACGGAGCAGCACCAGCTGGCGAACGCTCGCGAGCTGGAGCGCGCCGGGGCCGCCGAGGTCCTGCTCGACCAGGATCTCGACGGCGGGCTCACGTCTCACCTGCTCCGCGGCATGTCGGATCCGGCGCGCCGCGAGCGGATGGGCGCGGCCGCCACCGCCTGGGCGATCCCCGATGCAGCCGACCGGATCGCGTCGCTCGCGCAGGAGGCTGCCGCATGAGCTCCTCCGGCGCCTGGCGCTGGTGGACCCCGCCCGAGGGCTCGATCCCGACGCTGTCCACGCCCACGTTGGACGGGGTCCGGTCGGTCCACCTGATCGGGATCGGTGGCGCCGGGATGCGCAACCTGGCTCGCCTGTTCCTGGCGCGTGGGCTCACCGTGACGGGCTCGGACCTGAAGGAGTCCGCGTACGTGCGCGAGCTGGCGTCGAGCGGGATCCCCGTGCAGGTGGGACACGACCCCACGCACGTCGGTGATCCGGACGCCGTGGTGATCTCGAGCGCGATCGGTGCGGCCAACCCGGAGCTCCGCGAGGCGCGCCGTCGGGAGCTGCCGGTGTGGAAGCGTCAGCAGGCGCTCGCCGCGTTGTCCCACGGACACCGCGTGATCGCCGTGGCGGGCACGCACGGGAAGACGACGACGACGTCGATGGTCGCGGTCGCGCTGGAGGGGGGCGGTGCGGATCCCACCTACCTGATCGGCGGCGACCTCAACGAGAGCGGCAGCGGGGCCCGACACGGCGAGGGCGACGCGTTCGTGTACGAGGCGGACGAGAGCGACGGGTCGTTCCTGTTGATGCCTGCCTGGATCGGCATCGTGACGAACGTCGACGTGGACCATCTCGACTTCTACCCGGGCGGCCGCGCGGAGATCGAGGCCGCGTTCGCGGAGTTCGTGGTCCGGTGCGAGCACGTGGTCGCGTTCGGGGAGGACCCGGGGATCCGGCGGGTGTTGGCGCTCGCCGGGGTCCCGGCGATCACGTACGGCTTCGACGCGTCCTGCGACACCGTCGTCCGGGTGGATCGGCTCGGGCCAGCGGGCGCGGGTGGCACCGCCCGGCTCCCCGACGGCTCGGAGGTCGCGTTGGACCTGCGCGTGGACGGTGCGCACAACCTGTTGGACGCGGCCGCCGCCGCCTCGGTCGCGGTCCGCGTCGGCGTCGCTCCGGCCGAGGTGGAGCGCGCGCTCGCCGGTTTCGAGGGCGTCCATCGACGCTTCGAGTTCCGTGGGTCGGTCCGCGGGGCCGAGTTCTTCGACGACTACGGTCACAACCCCGTCGAGATGGCGGTGACCGTGGAGACCGCGCGCCGCCGCGACCCCCGTCGACTGATCGCGCTGGTGCAGCCCCATCGGTACACGAGGGTGCAGGCCCAATGGCGCGAGCTGGGTGCGAGCGTCGCCGGCGCCGACCTGGTGATCGTGACCGACGTCTACGGGGCGGCGCAGGATCCGATCCCGGGCGTCACCGGCAAGCTCGTGGTCGACGGCATCCAGCTGGCCGCCCCCGGGCGCCGGACCGTCTACCTGCCACACCGCCGGGACGTCGTCGCGTTCCTGGACCGCGAGGTTCGCGCCGGCGACCTGGTGGTGACGATGGGCTGCGGGGACGTCTGGATGCTGGGCGACGCGGCGCTCGCGGCGATCCGCGAGCACGAGGGGGTCGATGCCGCGTGAGCGCCGACCTCGTGGCGGGCGAGCGGATCCTGCGTGCGCGGTTCGGTGCCCGCCTCGCGGCCGGGTTCCCGATGGCGACGCTCACGACGTTCCGGATCGGAGGTCCGGCGGCGCTGTTCGTGGAGCCCGAGGACGACGACGACCTGGCAGCAGCGGGCCGCGCGGTGGTCGAGGCCGGGCTGCCCTTCGTGGTCCTCGGCAAGGGCTCCAACGTCCTGGTCGCCGACGAGGGCTTCCCGGGCCTGGTCCTCCGTCTGGGACGGGGGTTCCGGTGGGCGGCCCGTCAGCGCGACGACCTCACGGCCGGCGGAGCGATGCCGTTGCCGGCGCTGGCGGGCATCGCGCTCCGTCACTCCCTGGCGGGGCTGGAGTTCGGCGTCGCGATCCCCGCGAGCCTCGGCGGGGCGGTACGGATGAACGCCGGCGCGCACGGCGCCGAGATGTCGGACGTGCTGCGGACCGTGGACCTGTACCGGCTCCGCCTGGGGGACCGCGAGACGGTCGGCGCGGCGACGCTGCGGTTCGCCTACCGGAGCACGGCCGTGCCCGAGGATGCCGTCGTCGTCGCGGCCACCGTGGGTCTGGCCGACGGCGACCCCGCCGAGATCCGCGCCCGGATGGACGAGGCGCGGGCGTGGCGCCGGCGGACCCAGCCCCTGGCCGAGCCGAACTGCGGCAGCGTGTTCAAGAACCCCGAAGGCGATCACGCGGCCCGCCTGATCGACGAGGCGGGGATGAAGGGGGCGTCGGTGGGCCGTGCGCACGTGTCTGAGAAGCACGCGAACTTCATCGTGGCCGACCCCGGCGCGCGGGCCGGCGATGTGACGGCGCTGATCGACCTGGTCACGGACCGCGTGCGTGAACGATCCGGCGTGATCCTGGAGACCGAGGTCCAGGTGCTGGGGGGCGTGCGGGATGCCGCCTAGGTTCCCCGGGCGCCGGCGCTCGGTCGTGATCGCGTTGGCGGCGGTCGCGGTGCTCGCCACCGTCGTCGCGGTCGGCATCACCTTCACGCCGGTGTTCGGGGCGCGCGCGATCCTGGTCCGGGGGAACGAGGCGTTGGAGGCCGATCGCGTCGTCCGGCTGGCCGGCCTCGAGATGGGGGTCAACGTGGCGCACCTGGACGTCGTGGGTGCCGAGACACGGCTGCGACGCGATCCCTGGGTGGCGGCCGCCTCGATCCGGCGGGACCTGCCCGGGACGATCGTGATCGAGATCCAGGAGCGCCACCCGATGGCGGCGGTGCGTGGCGGGCCGGTCCTGGCGGGCGACGGGACGGTGTTGCCGGGCGCCGAGCCGGAGCGTCTCCCGGAGATCGTGCCCTCGTTCGGAGAGCTGGATCCGATCGCGGCCACCGGGGCCGCCGAGGCGCTGGCGGCGATGCGGGCCTCGCTGCGACGCCTGGTCGCCGCCGTCGTGGTCGAGCCCGACCGGTCCCTGGCGATCCACCTGCGCACGGGGGTGCGGGTCGACTACGGGGTCCCGGACGACCTGTGGGCGAAAGGCGCCTCGCTGCGCGCGGTGTTGGACTGGGCCGATCGGGAGGGGAGCGCGCTGACGAGGGTCGACGTGACCGTGTCGTCCGCGCCCACCGCGATCCTCGTCGGCGCCGTGATCCCGGCGCCTCTGCCGGAGTCGCACCCTGGGACCAAGGAACGGCCGCGGGGCCAGCAGCAGGGCCAACGACAGGGTCAACAGCAGGATCAACCCGCCGTCCCATCCGACTGAGGTCGAGGGTCCGACTGAGTCGAGGGCCTGGCGCGTGCCGCCGCAGCTGTCATCGGAATCGACAATCGCACCCTGTGGTGGACGGCCACACCTGCTTGACGGCCACTGTGGTTCCTAGTAGGGTCGCCATCTTGACTGGAGGTGGATATAGCAATAAACCTCTGGTTGAGCGTGAGGGTTATGGAGAGGGAAGGCCAGAGGGACAGTACGCCGACCGGCGTTCTCGCTGGTAGTTGCCAGGGAGGCGCGCGGAGGACGGGACCATGATGGACGCTCCCCAGAACTACCTCGCCGTGATCAAGGTGCTCGGCATCGGCGGGGGCGGCGTGAACGCGGTGAACCGGATGATCGAGGCAGGCCTCCGGGGCGTCGAGTTCATCGCGGTGAACACCGACGCCCAGACGCTGTTGATGTCCGATGCCGAGGTGAAGCTCGACATCGGACGAGAGACCACGCGCGGCCTGGGCGCCGGGTCCGACCCCGAGGTCGGCAAGACCGCCGCCGAGGAGCACGCCGACGAGATCGAGGAGATCCTCAAGGGCGCCGACATGGTGTTCATCACGGCCGGCGAAGGTGGCGGAACCGGGACGGGCGGATCGCCCGTCGTTGCCGAGATCGCGCGCAACCTGGGTGCCCTCACGATCGGCGTCGTGACGCGGCCGTTCGGGTTCGAGGGCCGGCTGCGCGCCACCCAGGCGGACGTGGGCATCACCGAGCTGAAGAAGGCCGTCGACACGTTGATCGTGGTCCCCAACGACCGGCTGCTGCAGGTCGCCGATCCGACGATGCCGATGGTCGAGGCGTTCCGGATGGCCGACCAGGTGCTGTACCAGGGGGTCGACGGCATCACGTCGCTGATCACCACCCCCGGTCTGATCAACCTCGACTTCGCCGACGTGAAGTCCGTGATGGCCGGGGCCGGCTCCGCGCTCATGGGGATCGGTGTGGGATCGGGGACGGACCGGGCCACCGAGGCCGCCAAGTCCGCGATCTCGAGCCCGCTGCTGGAGTCCTCGATCGACGGCGCCAAGGGCGTGCTGCTCTCGATCGCGGGGCCCACGGACCTCACGCTCCACGAGGTCAACGCCGCCGCCGATGCGATCACCCGTGTGGCGCATCCCGACGCCAACATCATCTTCGGCGCGGTGGTCGACGACGCGCTCGGCGACGAGGTCCGCGTGACCGTCGTCGCGGCAGGGTTCGACCGTGTCAGCCCGCCGTCGGACAACAGGTTCGAGAGCCGGCTCTCCCGGCTGCTCGAGGAACCGGTGCGGATCGAGTCCGCCGACGAGCCGCTGCCGTCGATCCTGCAGGACGACGAGTCCGACGTGTTCGTCACGGACGTCGAGCCGTCCGGAACGACGGTGTCGTTCGACGCCGAGGAGGACCTGGACATCCCGGACTTCCTGAAGAGCTAGCGCCATCCCGCCCCGCGCGGTCCCACGCGCACGGGGGCGGGGAGGACGAGCGGCGAGGCGCCCTTCCCCCGCCTCGTGGCCGAGAGCCTCCCCGCCCCCGTGTGCGTTCCGGGGCCCGTGGGGGCTGGCCCCTATGCTCCGCGGATGGCCGCCTCCCGCGACGACGTCCGCCGCAACCTGGACGTGATCACCGCGGGCGTCGCGGCGGCGGCCGATCGCGCCGGCAGGGATCCCGCGGAGATCACCGTCGTGGCGGCGGCGAAGACCGTCCCACCCGAGCCGGTCGCCTGGGCGATCGAAGCGGGGGTCACGGCGGTCGGCGAGAACTACGTCCAGGAGTTGCGCGACGCCCGCGCGGCCCTCGAAGGACCCCACGTGCGGTGGCACTACATCGGCACCCTGGCGTCCGGCACCGCGCACCACGTGGCCGACCTGTCCGACGTCGTGGAGACGGTGGCCGGGGAGCGCGCTGCCCGCAGGCTGGCCGGGCGAGCGGCCCGAGCCGGACGCGTGCTGGACGTGCTGATCGAGGTCGACCTGACGGAGGAGCGATCGGGCGTGCCCGAACGTGACGTGGACCCGTTCGTGGAGCTGTTGAGCTCTCTCGACGGGGTCCAGGTGCGCGGCTTGATGACGTTGCCGCCGCTGCCGGCGACGCCGGAGGACTCCCGGCCGTGGTTCGCACGGCTCCGCGGTCTGCGCGAACGGCTCCGGGAGAAGCACCCCGAGGTGCTGGACCTCTCGATGGGGATGTCGTTGGATTACGGGGTCGCGGTGGAGGAAGGCGCTACGATGGTGCGTATCGGGACGGCGTTGTTCGGTCCCCGGACCTCGTAGCACGAGGAGGAACCACGAGGATGGCCGGCGTGTGGAAGAAGACGCTCAACTATCTGGGACTCGTCGAAGAGGACGAGGACTTCGTCGATGAACTCCCGGACACCGAGCCGGCCCCGGTGCGCCGCATGACGCCGCGGTCGTCCGACCTGTCCGCCGAGACCGAGGGCGTCGTACGCACGATGTCGTCACCACGCCCGGTCGCCGCCACGGCGACCTCGGCGATCCACAAGTCGGAGCCGAAACGGTTCAACGAGGCGCGTGAGGTCGCGGACCGGTTCAAGGAGGGGACCGCGGTCATCATGAACCTCCAGAGCACGGAGGACTCGATCGCGCGCCGCCTCGTCGACTTCGCCTCGGGGCTCGTCTACGGCCTCGACGGCAAGATCGAGCTCGTCGCGAACCGGGTCTACCTCCTGACGCCGGCCGACGTGGAGGTCTCCGCCGAGGAGCGCGAGCGGCTCGCCGGCGGCGGGTTCTACAACCAGTTCTGAGCCATCGGCCCGCGGCCGTTCGCCGGCCGCGGGAGCGGTGATCGCGGGCGTTCGGCCGAGGCGTCGGCGCCGGGCCCACTGCTAGCCTGTCCGCCCGATGGTCGCCGCGACCAACCCGATCCAGACGCTGATCTGCCTGGCCCTTTCCGTGTTCGGCCTGCTGTTGCTGATCCGCGTCGTGGTCTCCTGGCTCCAACTGTTCGGGTTGCGCGAGCCGGTGACCGGGCCGCTCCGGTCGGCCTACGATCTACTCTTCGACGTCACCGAACCGGTGCTGCGACCGCTCCGCCGGATCGTCCCACCCGCAGGGAGGTTCGACCTGTCGATCGTGGTGGCGTTCGTCGTGATCTTCGTAGCGCAGAACGTGATCTGCTGAAGGAGGGAACCACCTATGGCGAAAGACACCCCGGGCGAGGAGTGGGGAGGCGCACGTGAACCGGGAGCCCCCCGGTCGGTCACCCCGCTCGAGATCCAGCAGAAGGAGTTCGCGGTCGCTCGGTTCGGCGGATACAAGATGCGCGACGTCGACGAGTTCCTCGACGAGCTGACGGAGTCGGTGAGCGCCCTGGCGACCGAGAACGAGCGTCTCCGCCGACAGGCGGGCGCGGACCCCGTGGTCGGCTCGCCCGATCTGGACGACGTGGCCCGTCAGGCCGACGAGATCATCCAGCGGGCCCGAGACGAGGCGAGCAGGATCGTGGCCGAGGCGAACGGACGCGCGGCCACCATCGCCGGGTCGGTCGCCGCCGGTGCCGCGGCGGGATCGGGTGCGGACGAGGCCGACGCCGTCCAGTCCGAAGCGATCCAGGCCTTCCTCACGCAGGAACGGGCGTTCCTCCAGAGCCTCGCAGCATTGGTCCAAGGGCACGTGGAGTCGGTCAAGGGCATGGCCCGCACCGCCCCGAAGCCGGCCCAGCCCGCGACGGCCACCGACGCGCCGGCCGAGGGATCGGAGGACGCCACCGCGCGCACCGAGACCGCGAGCGGAGCCGCGTCGGAGGAAGGGATGCCGGCAGGACCACCGCCCTCCGCGTCATCGGACGACGATGCGGACGCCACACAGGTGATGCCCGAGGCGGACGAGCCGATCCGACTCGACGAGCCGCAGCGCGCCTCCGCGTCGCGGACGAAGGACGAGGGCGACGACTCGCTGCGCGAGCTCTTCTGGGGCGAGGAGAACTGACCCCGGACGGGCTACGGCGCTCAGGCTCGCCGCAGCCCGATCGTCACGCCCCGGCCGTCCACGGTGACGTCCCGAGCCGCCGCGTCCGGCGGTGTCCGGTCGGTGACGAGCTCGGTGGCGAGGGTCTCGGCGGCGACCACGTCCGCGTGACGCTCCAGCGCCTCGGCGACCTCGCCGGTCGCCACGATGCCCAGCACGATCCGATCGGTGACGTCGAGGCCGGCCGCTTTGCGCTCGTCCTGGATCGCGCGCACGAGCTCCCGGGCGATCCCCTCGAGCCGCAGCTCGGCGGTCACCTCGAGCTCGAGCGCCACCGTCACCCCGCCTTCGGAGGCGACGCCCCATCCCTCGAGGACCTCCTGGAGCAACTCGACGTCCTCGGGGCCGACGGCCACCTGGGGGCCGTCGTCGATCGCGACCTCGACGGTCGCTCCGGCCGCGAGCCGTCCCGCGAGCGAGCCGTCGTCACGCTCCAGGGCCGCGGCGAGCGCCTTCACCCGTGGTCCGAGCCGGGGGCCGAGCGTCCTGAAGGCCGGCTTCGCGCGCCAGATCCCGAACGCCTCATCGGGGCCGGCGAACCGCACCCGGCGGACGTTCAGCTCCTCCGCGATCAACGGCAGCAGGTCGTCGAGCTCGCCCCGGCGCTCGGCCGTGTGCACGACCGCCTCGGCCAGCGGCTGCCGGGTGCGGGTCTTCGTCTCCACGCGCACGCGGCGACCCAGCTCCACGAGGTGCCGCGCGGCGGCCATCGCCTCGTCGAGCCCGGGGTCGACGGCGGCCTCGTGGACCTCGGGGAACCACGAGAGGTGGACCGAGTCGGGGCGCCCGTCGCGTGCCGCCGCCAGGTTCCGCCACAGGGCCTCGGAGACGAAGGGCATGAACGGTGCGAGCATCCCCGCAACACCCACGAGGCACTCCCACAGCGTTCGGTAGGCGGACGCCGTCTCCGCGCCGCCGTGCCCGTCCGGATCCCAGAACCTGCGGCGCGATCGACGGACGTACCAGTTCGACAGGTCGTCGACGAAGGCCTGGATCCTGCGACCCGCCGCGGTGGCGTCGTAGTCGTCCATCCGCTCGCGGACGTACCGCGTGGTGCCGGCGAGCTGTGACAGCGCCCACCGGTCCAGCAAGGGCCGTTCGTTCGGCGCCGGGGCCGGCGACGTCTCGGGGTCGAACCCACCGGCGTTGGCGTACGTGACGAAGAACGCGTAGACGTTCCAGAGCGTCAGCAGGACCTGCCGGACGATCTCGTCCAGGATCTCGTGGCCGATGCGACGTTGCTCCCACGGCGACCCGCTGACCACCATGAACCAGCGCAGCGCGTCCGCACCTTGCCGGTCCAGCACCTCGAACGGGTCGACCGTGTTCCCCAGGCTCTTCGACATCTTCTGTCCGTCCGCGGCCACCAGGTGTCCGAGGCACACGCAGTTCCGGTACGTCGTGGAGTCGAAGTGCAACACCCCCTCCGCCATCAGGGTGTAGAACCAGCCACGCGTCTGGTCGATCGCCTCGGAGATGAAGTCGGCCGGGAACGACGACTCGAAGGACTCCCGCCCGCGCCCCAGGTCGGGGTGATAGCCCCACTGCGCGAACGGCATCGCCCCGGAGTCGTACCAGGCGTCGATCACCTCGGGGACGCGTGCGGCCCGCTCGCCGCAGTCGGGGCACGCGATCGTCACCTCGTCGATCGTGGGGCGATGCGGGTCGACGTCGGAGACGTCGCGTCCGGCGAGCCGTCCCAGCTCCTCCAGCGACCCGACCGCCGTCGCGTGGCCCTGGGCGCACCGCCAGATCGGGAGCGGCGTACCCCAGTAGCGCTCCCGCGACAGCGCCCAGTCCACGTTGTTCGCGAGCCAGTTCCCGTACCGGCCGTCCTTGATGTGGTTCGGGTACCAGTTGACCGTCCCGTTCACCTCGAGCAGCCGCTCCTTGACCGCGGTCGTCCGGACGTACCAGGAGGTTCGCGCGTAGTAGAGGAGTGGCGTCGAGCAGCGCCAGCAGAACGGGTAGGCGTGCTCGTACGTCGCCTCGCGGATCAGGAGGTTCCGGGTGCGCAGGTCCTCGACGATCGGCGGGTCGGCGTCCTTGACGAACAGGCCGCGCACGAAGTCGGGCGCGTCGTCGGTGAACCGGCCGTCGTCGCCGACGGGCTTCCACACCGGCCAGCCCTGCTCGCGGCCCACCGCGAGGTCGTCGGGGCCGAAGGCGGGTGCCAGGTGCACGATCCCCGTCCCCTCCGACATGCTCACGAACGACGCCGCCACGACGGTGTGCGCTCCCTCGACGTTCGGGAACGGCGGTGCGTACCGCGAGCCCACCAGCTCGCGGCCGGCGAAGGTCTTCCGCACGAGCCAGCCGTCGCCGAGCACGGGCTCGACGAGGGGCTCGCCCAGGACGATCCGGTCGCCCTCCCGCTCCACCAGGACGTACGCCGCGTCGGGATCGACCGCCACGCCCGTGTTCGACGGCAGGGTCCAGGGGGTGGTGGTCCACACGACGAGCGAGGTGTCGGCGAGCCCGGGTTCGACGGGTTCGACGACGGGGAACCGGACGAACACGCTCGGGTCCTGGACCGTCCGGTAGCCCTTCGCGACCTCGGCGTCCGACAGCGCGGTGCCGCACCGGGGGCAGTAGGCGGTGACCTTGTGATCCTCGACCAGCAGCCCGCGGCGGTGCAGCTGCTGCAGGGACCACCAGACGGACTCGATGTACGCGGTGTCCATCGTCCAGTACGCCTGGGACATGTCGATCCAGAACCCGATGCGCTCGGTGAGGCGCTCGAACTCACCGACGTACCGCTGGACGGAGGCGCGACACAGCGCGTTGAACTCCGCGACGCCGAACGCTTCGATGTCCTGCTTCCCGGTGGTACCGATCTCCTTCTCGACCTCGAGCTCCACCGGGAGCCCGTGGCAGTCCCAGCCCGCCTTCCGGTTGACGAGATGCCCGGTCATCGTCTTGTAGCGCGGATACACGTCCTTGAAGGTCCGGGGCTCGACGTGGTGGACGCCGGGCGCGCCGTTGGCCGTGGGGGGTCCCTCGTAGAAGATCCACTCGGGCGCGTCGGCACGCAGCTCGAGCGACCGGCGGAACACGTCGACGTCCTTCCACCAGGCCAGGATGTCCCGCTCGAGCGAGGGGAAGCTGACCTTCGTGTCCACCGGCTCGAACGCCGCCATCGAGGCACCTCCCGTGCTGGGTTCCGCCCTCGCGTCCCGCACGTGGCAGGACGTCCCGTCCTCCGACGCGAGGACGAGGCGTGCTGCGTGCCCCGCGGTACCACCTCGCTTGCCGCGCACCTCGCGGTCCGCGGCCGCTCACGGCCGCCCGCTGCGACCGGCGATCGCCTCCCGCTCTCGCGGCGGGACGAACACCGGCCCCCACGGCCCTCCGCGTTCACGGGCGGAACCCGCCTGCGCCTACCACGGCCGGGATGGGTGTCCGGCCGCTTCGGACAGGGGCTCGGGGAGGATGTCGCCCGGGGGCTCGGCGCCGGCTCCCACCGTCCCGGCTCGCTCGTGCCTCGCCGATCCCGGTCGCACGTTCCCGTCGTCGCCGGTTCGGGCATGCTACACGGTGGGATGATGGGCCGCACGATACAGCCCGTCCCGCCCGCCGGAACCGTTGCTGACCAGGGACGATGCATGCGAATGACCAGCGGTCAGCCGCTGGGGGAGAGGGGGTTCTGCTACCCTGCGCCGACCATGGCCGAGGCCAAGCTGACCAAGAAGGAGATCGAGGAGCTGCGCGCCCGTCTGCTCGAGCAACGCGTCGAGCTGGAGGAGCAGCTGACGACGATCGAGGACACATCGTTCGCCACGACCCAGTCGGACCTGTCCGGCGACGTCGGCCTGGACGACGAGTCCGCCGACGCCGGCACGGCCACCTTCGAGCGCGAGAAGGATCTCTCGATCGAGCAGAACGTCCTCGACCTGCTCCAGAAGATCGACCGGGCGCTCGAGCGCATGGACGCGGGGACCTACGGGATCTGCGCCATCTGCGGCAAGCCCATCGAGAAGGCACGCATCAAGGCGCTGCCGTACGTGGACCTGTGCATCAAGGACGCCCAGGCGCAGTCGCGCCGGTAGGGGCGATGGAACGGGCGGCCGGCGGGGCGGCCCGGCGCGGCGCGGCGATCCTGTTCCTGACCGCCGCCGCGGTCTTCCTGCTCGACCGCGTGACGAAGCTCTGGGCGCAGGACGTCCTGGCGACCTCCGGGCCGATCGAGGTGATCCCCGGGTTCCTCCGCCTCCGGTACACGACGAACCCCGGCGGCGCCTTCAGCATCTTGGGCTCGGCTCCGTGGTTCTTCGCGGCGGCGACGCTCGGCGTGAGCCTCGTGATCGTGATCGTCTCCTTCCGGCGCCGGCCGCCCGTGCAGTCCGTGGCGCTCGGGCTGATCCTGGGCGGTGCGCTCGGCAACCTGACGGACCGCGCGATCCGGGGACCAGGGCTCTCGGGCGAGGTCGTCGACTTCGTCGACCTGCATCTGGGGAGCGCGTTCTCCTGGCCGGTGTTCAACGTGGCCGACAGCGCGATCGTGGTCGGCGCTCTGCTCCTCGCCTTCAGCTCGGCGTGGAGCGCCCGGCAGCCTCCGGCGGACGGAGGTGAACCCCCCACGGGGGATCCCGGCGTTGCCGAGTGAGGTGTACGTCGCGACCCCCGGCCGCCTCGACACCGTCGTGACGGCCCTGTCGGATCGGCCGCGCGCCGATGTACAGCGGGCGATCCTCGACGGGCAGGTGCTGGTCGACGGCGTCGCGCGGCCGAAGTCGTTCCGGCTGCGTGGAGGCGAGCGACTGGACGTGGACCTGCCCGCGGACACCGACCTCGTGGGGGAGGGTCCGCCCGTCCCGATCCGGTACCGCGACGCGGATCTCGCCGTGGTCGTGAAGCCCGCCGGCCTCGTCACCCATCCGACCGCCCGGCGACGCACCGGCACGCTCGTGAACCGGTTGCTCGGGATGGGTGTGCCGCTCGCGCCGGCCGGCGGACCGCTCCGACCCGGGATCGTGCACCGCCTGGACGCCGGCACCAGCGGCCTGCTGGTCGTCGCCGGGACGGACCGCGCGTACGAGGCGTTGCAGGCGCTGTTCCGGCACCACGACGTCGAGCGCCGGTACCTCGCACTCGTGCGCGGACGGGTGGACGGGCCCACGTTCGCGATCGACGCGCCGCTCGGCCGTCGCGCGGACCGGATCGTCGTCGATCGGGTGGAGGGACGTCCGGCCGCCACCGATCTCGCGGTGGTCGACCGGTTCCCGCGTTCCACCCTGGTGGAGGCGCGTCCCCGGACGGGCCGCACGCACCAGATCCGCGTGCACCTGTCCGCCGTGGGCCATCCGATCCTGGGCGATCGGTCCTACGGCGGCGGGGGCGACGAGGCCCGCCGGCTCGGGCTGCAGCGTCCGTTCCTGCACGCCGGGGGCCTCGCGTTGCGGCACCCGTTCACCGGTGATCGCCTGGAGTTCGAGGAGCCGTTGCCGGAGGACCTGCTGGACGCCCTCCGGCTCGCCCGCGCCGACCAGCGCCGTTGACGGCGCGGGCGACGCGGCCTAGATTCGCGAATCACACTGGTGTAAGTTTCCACAACCGCCGGGACCGGCTGTGGACAACCGAGAGGGGTCGCGACGTCCGAGCAAGGCTTCGTCCACCTCCACGTCCACTCCGAGTACTCGCTGCTGGACGGCGCGGCGCGGATCGAACCGCCCTCGTCCAACCCGGAGGCCCCCACGCTGTTCACCGAGTCGGCGCGTCTCGGCATGCCGGCACTGGGGCTCACCGACCACGGCACGATGTTCGGAGCGCTCCGGTTCTACGGAGCCGCGCGGGAGCAGGGCATCACCCCCATCCTGGGGGTCGAGGCCTACGTGGCCCCGGGCTCGCGGTTCGACCGCACCCCCGGTGAGAGCGAGGAGAAGTACCACCACCTGACGCTGCTGGCGGAGGACGAGACCGGGTACCGGAACCTCCTGCGGCTCGTGTCCCGGGCGCACCTCGAGGGCTTCTACCACCGTCCGCGCATGGACAAGGAGCTGATCGCCGAGCACAGCGCGGGGATCCTCTGCCTGTCGGGGTGCCTCTCGTCGGAGGTCGGCGTGTCCCTGCTGGGCGGGCAGCGCGACCGCGCGGAGCGGGCGATGGGGGAGTACCGCGACATCTTCGGCGCGGACCGATCCTTCGTGGAGGTCCAGGACCACGGGTTGGCCCAGCAGCGGGCGATCATCGGCCAGCAGGTCGAGCTCGCGCACCGCCTCGGCGTCGCGGTGGTGGCTACGAACGACCTGCATTACACGCTGCAGCAGGACGCGAAGCCACACGACGTCCTGCTCTGCATCCAGCAGCAGAAGCTCCAGTCCGATCCGAAACGTCTGCGGTTCGACGCGGAGGACTTCTACCTGAAGGGTCCCGCCGAGATGCGCGAGGTCTTCCGGGAGCTGCCGGAGGCGTGCGACGAGACGCTCCGGATCGCCGAGCGCATCCGGCCGTTGCCGGAGCTCGAGCGGATCCTCGTCGAGCACCAGACCGAGTATCGGCTCCCGAGGTTCGAGACCCCCGGGGGGGAGCCGCTCCCCGTGTACCTGCGCGAGCTCGTGGGTCGCGGCGCCGCCGAGCGGTACGGCGACCCGGTGCCTGCCGCGGTGCACGACCGTCTCGATCACGAGCTCGCGGTGATCGAGCAGATGGGGTTCAGCGGGTACTTCCTGATCGTGTGGGACCTGATCAGGTTCGCGCGGGACCAGGGGATCCGTGTGGGGCCGGGCCGAGGCTCGGCCGCGGGGTCGGTCGTCTCCTACGCCCTGCGCATCACCGACCTCGACCCGCTGCGCTACGGCCTGCTGTTCGAGCGCTTCCTCAACCCGGACCGCATCGAGATGCCCGACATCGACATGGACTTCGACGAGCGCCGACGCGACGAGGTGATCCGCTACGCCACCGAGCGGTACGGGTCGGATCACGTCGCCCAGATCGTCACGTTCCAGACGATCAAGGGGAAGCAGGGGATCCGCGACGCCGCTCGCGTGCTCGGGTTCCCCGCGTCCACCGGCGACCGGCTCTGCAAGATGTATCCGCCCGCCGTCATGGGTCGCGACGAGCCCATCGCGCGCGCGCTCGAGATCAGCCCGGAGCTCCAGGAGGCCTACCGGAAGGAACCCGAGGCACGGGAGATCGTCGACACCGCCCGGGCGCTGGAGGGCCTGCGTCGCGAGGACTCCGTCCACGCCGCGGGGGTGGTGATCGGCGACGCCCCGCTCGTGAACTACCTGCCGCTCAAGCTCAGCAAGGACTCCCGCGACGACTCGAAGAAGATGGTCACGCAGTTCGACATGAACGGCGTGGCGGCCCTGGGTCTGCTGAAGATGGACTTCCTCGGCCTGCGCAACCTCTCCGTGATCGAGGAGACCCTCCGCCACCTTCGGGTGGGCGGTCTGGACCTCGACATCGACGCCGTGCCGCTCGACGACGCCGAGACCTACGCGATGCTCTGTCGGGGCGAGACCACGGGCGTGTTCCAGATGGAGTCGGCGGGGATGCGCAACCTGATCAAGGTGCTGGAGCCCGACCGCTTCGAGGATCTGATGGCGCTGGTCGCCCTGTACCGCCCCGGGCCGTTGAACAACGGGCTGCACACCCTGTACGCGGAGCGCAAGCACGGACGCAAGGACGTGCGGTACCCCCACCCCGACCTGGAACCCGTCCTCGAGAGCACGTACGGGGTGATGGTCTACCAGGAGCAGGTGATGCAGACGGCCGTCGTGATGGCCGGCTTCTCGATGAGCGAGGCCGACACGCTGCGCAAGGTCATGGGCAAGAAGATCCGGGAGAAGGTGGCCGCCCAGCGTGAGAAGTTCATCGGCGGCGCCGTGGCGAACGGCCATCCCGAGCGCGCCGCCCGCGAGATCTTCGACCTGATCGAGCCGTTCGCCGACTACGGGTTCAACGCCTCCCACGCGTGTGCCTACGGCTACGTCGCCTACCAGACCGCGTACCTGATGGCGCATCACGCGGTCGAGTACATGGCCGCGATCCTCACGTCGGTCAAGGACGACAAGGACCGCAAGCCTTACTACCTGTATGCGTGCCGCGGCATGGGCATCGACGTGCTGCCGCCCGACGTCAACGAGTCCGACGTCGACTTCGCGCCGGCCCCCGGCGGTCGCCGGGCGATCCGCTACGGCCTGTCCGCCGTGCGCAACGTCGGCGAAGGCGTGGTGCGCTCGATCGTGGAGGCACGGGACGAGGGCGGTCCCTTCGGCTCCTATACGGACTTCTGCCGCCGCGTGGACCCCACGGCGCTCACGAAGCGGGTGCTCGAGTCCCTGATCTACGCGGGGGCGTTCGGGTCCCTGGGTTCCACGCGGGGCGGCATGCTCCAGCAGGTGGGGGAGCAGGCCGCGTGGGAGAAGGTGGCGGCGCCGATCCTCGCGGAGCGCCGCGCCGAGGCGGCCGGGCAGTTCTCCCTGTTCGGCGAGTCCGGCGGTGGGCTCCAGGAGGTCGACGTCTCGATCCTCGAGGGCCCCGAGCTCGACAAGCGCCTCCTCCTGTCGAAGGAGAAGGAGATGCTCGGGCAGTTCGTGACCGACCACCCGCTCCTCGGCGTGGAGGACGTTCTGCGGGCGCAGTGCTCGCACGACATCCGTGCACTCGAGGAGCTGGGCGACGGCGACCTCGTCACGGTCGGCGGCATCATCGGGTCGCTCACCCGCAAGTACACGAAGCGGGGTGAGCCCTACGCGCAGTTCCGGCTGGAGGGTCTGGCGGGCGGGGTCGAGGTCGTGGCGTTCCCGAGCGTCTACGAGGCTGTGCCCGAGCTGATGGAGACGGATCGGATCGTCCTCGTGAGCGGCCGGATCGACCTGCGGGGCCGCGAGCTGCAGATCCGGGCGAACGAGGTCCGCGAGCCCGATCTGGGCGGACCGGACCTCCGGATCGTGGCCGCCGCCGTGGTCGTCGACCTCCCCGCTGCTGCGTGCACCCCGGCCGTGCTGGATCGCCTGCGGGAGCTGTTCGAGGCCCACCCGGGCGCGGCTCCCGTGCGCCTGCGGTTCCTCTCCTCGCAGGGGGTGATGCCCCTGGACGCGGGGACGTTCACGGTCGATCCGCGCGGTTCCTTGCTGGACGAGGTCCGAGGCCTGCTCGGCGAGGCGGCCGCCCGGCTCGAGCAGGACCCCGACCTCGCCCCCGTCTGAGCCGGGCGTCCGGCGACCCCACGGGTATCGTGCGCCCGTCGTGTTCACGCTGCTGCCGGCGATCGACGTCTCCCGGGGGAGCCTCGCCGTGTGGACGCGCGACGGCCCCCGCGCGCTGACCGTGCACGGGGGGGATCCCCTCGCCGCCGCCGCCGCCTTCGTCGGCGCGGGGGCCCGCTGGTTGCACGTGGTGGACCTCGACCTGGCGATGGGGGGCACGCCCGCGGCCGAGGGCGTCGTGCGGTCCATCGTCCAGGCGCACCCGACCGTCGCGGTCCAGGCGAGCGGTGGCATCGCGACGGCGACGGAGGCGGAGCGGTTCGTCGGCGCCGGAGCCGCGCGCGTGGTGCTGGGGTCGGCCGGGCTGACGGATGAAGCGGCGACGCTCGAGGTCCTGGCATCGCTGGGGGATCGGTGTGTGGTCGGTCTCGAGGTGGACGGAGACCGGATCGCTCCCCGTGGACGGCGGCAGACGGCGGCGCCGCTCGACCTGATGGCCACGGTCGGCTGGTTGTCGGCGGTCGGCGCCCGGGCGTTCCTGGTCACGTCCGTGGGCCGAGTGGGCTCGCGGGAGGGGGCCGACGTCGAGCTGATCCGCCGGGTGGTGCGGGCCGGGCGGCCGACGCTCGCGGCGGGGGGCATCGACGGCATCGCCGACCTGCGCCGCATCCGTGACGCCGGCGCCGTCGGCGCCGTCGTGGGCACGGCGGCGCTGGAGGGGTCCCTCGATCTGGCGGAGGCCGTCGCCTGGGCCGAGGCCTGACCTTCCGGAGGCGCGGACGGGTCGCGGGGGTAGACTTCCGCGCCCCATGGGCTTCCTCACCGACGTCGTCGCCGAGACCCGTCGCGAGCTGCGGGAACGACCGCCTGACGAGCGAGCGCTGGCGGTTGCGGCGGCGGCCGCTCCGGCCCCGCGCGATCTGAGCGGGTCGCTCCGGCTCGGAGCGCGCGCACGGGGTGTCGCGTTGATCGCCGAGGTGAAGCGCGCCTCCCCGTCGGCCGGCGCGATCGCACCCGATGCGGACCCGGTCGCCCAGGCGGCGTCCTACGCCGGCGCCGGGGCCACCGCGGTCTCGGTGCTCACCGAATCGCGGCACTTCGGCGGGTCGTTCGAGGATCTCGCCCGCGTGCGCGAAGCCGTCGACCTTCCGGTGCTGTGCAAGGGCTTCGTGGTGGAGCCGGTGCAGATCCTGCAGGCGCGCGCCGGCGGAGCCGACGCCGTCTTGCTGATCACGGCAGCCCTGAACGGCTCGGCGCTCTCGGAGCTCATCGGGAGCGTGCGGGCGCTCGGGATGGAGCCCCTCGTCGAGACGCACTCCGAGCTCGACCTGGAACGGGCGCTCGGGACCGAGGCGTCGCTGATCGGGGTCAACGCCCGGGACCTGGAGTCGCTGGTCGTGGACGTGGCTCGGGCGCGCGAGCGCGTCCGGGCGATCCCGGCCGACCGTGTCGCGGTCCTCGAATCGGGCATCGCCGAGGCGTCCGACGTGACGTCGGCGGTCGCCGCCGGCGCGTCCGCCGTCCTGGTGGGGGAGGCGTTGATGCGCGCCGGCGACCCCGGCGCCAAGGTCGCGGAGCTCCTCGCCGGCGTCGAGCCGCTCGCGGCCAGGGGAGGGGCGGCATGAGCGCGACGAGCACGGTGCCACCTCCCACCGGTCCCGATGAGGGCGGGCGTTTCGGCCGCTACGGGGGTCGCTACGCGCCGGAGGTGCTGATCCCGGCCTTGGAGGAGCTCGCCGCCGCCTGGACCGAGCTCCGCGGGGACGCGTCGTTCCGGGGCGACCTCACGGCGCTCCTGCGCGACTTCGTCGGACGGCCCACGCCGATCACGCACGCGGTGGGGTTGTCCGAGGCGCTCGGCTACGACGTCTGGCTGAAGCGGGAGGACCTGGCGCACACGGGTGCCCACAAGATCAACAACGCGATCGGTCAGGTCTTGGTCGCGAAGCGACTCGGCAAGCAGCGGATCATCGCCGAGACGGGGGCGGGCCAGCACGGCGTGGCCACCGCCACCGCGTGCGCGCTCCTCGGGTTCCCCTGCGTCGTGTACATGGGGGAGGAGGACACCCACCGGCAGGCCCCGAACGTCGCGCGCATGAAGCTGCTCGGCGCAGAGGTCGTGCCGGTCACGGCGGGGAGCGCGACGCTCAAGGAGGCCGTGAACGAGGCCCTGCGCGACTGGGCGGCGAGCGTCCGGACGACCCACTACGTGATCGGCTCGGTGGTGGGACCGCACCCCTTCCCCCAGCTGGTGCGCGACCTCCAGCGGGTGATCGGCGACGAGGCCAGGGCCCAGTACGCCGAGCGGACCGGCGCCGATCCCTCGCACGTCCTCGCGTGCGTGGGCGGCGGGTCGAACGCGATCGGGATGTTCACCGCGTTCGTCGGCCTCCCCGGGACGCAGCTGATCGGCGTGGAGGCGGGAGGGCTCGGGCTGGAGCTCGGCCGCCACTGCTCGTCGCTCACCCAGGGACAGCCGGGGATCCTGCACGGCGCGCTCAGCTATCTGCTCCAAGACGCCGACGGCCAGGTCGTGGAGACGCATTCGATCTCGGCCGGTCTCGACTATCCGGGCGTCGGGCCCGAGCACGCGTTCCTGCGGGACGAGGGGCTGGCCACCTACGTGAGCGCGACCGACGAGGAAGCGCTGGAGGGCTTCCAGCTGCTGGCGCGGACCGAGGGGATCCTGCCCGCGCTCGAGCCTTCCCACGTGATCGGCTTCCTCCGCACCCGGCCCTTCCCCGAGGGCGCCACCGTGCTCGTCTGCCTCTCCGGCAGAGGCGACAAGGACCTCGACACGGTCCGCGCGGCGCTCGGGGTGACGTGATGGGAGTCCTCGAGTCCCGCCTGCGCCGTCTGCGCGAGGACGGCGGGAAGGCCTTCGTCCCCTACGTCACAGGGGGGTTGCCTGGGGTCGACGCACAGCTGCTCCGCGCGCTCGCGGCGGCCGGCGCGGACGCGATCGAGGTGGGGGTGCCGCACTCGGATCCGATCATGGACGGCGGCGTGATCCAGGAGGCATCGCGGATCGCGTTGGAGCACGGAACCCATCCGCGGGACGTCCTGGCCACGATCGCCGAGGCGCAGCTCGACGTTCCCGTCGCGGTGATGACGTATGCCAACCCCGTCTACCGGCTGGGCTCCGAGGTGTTCTGCGACGCACTCGTGGACGCGAAGGTGGCCGGCGTGATCGTGCCGGACCTGCCCGTCGACGAGGCCGGTGAGCTGCGAGGACTCGCCGACGCGCGCGACCTGGACACCGTCCTGCTGGCCGCCCCGGGAGCCGACGAGGGACGCCTCGACGCGATCGCGGCGGGGTCGCGGGGTTTCGTGTACTGCGTGGCCACCTACGGCGTGACCGGGGCCCGCGCCGAGCTCGACGCGTCGGCGAGCGCCCTGGTCGGGGCGCTCCGCGTCCGCACCGATCTGCCGCTGTTGGTGGGGGTGGGGATCGGCACCCCGGACCAGGCGGCCGCCGCCTGTGGGTTCGCCGACGGCGCGATCGTGGGAAGCGCGATCGTGGCTCGGCTCCTGGACGCGGGACCGGGGGGCGTCGTGGAGCTGGCGCGGGAGTTCCGGGCGGCGATCCCGCAGACGGTCACGGCCTGACGCATCCCGCGCCCCAGCCGGTTCCGTAGAGTCTCACGGGGACCGTCGGTCCTCCCCCGAGCCTCGGTTCGGGGGTGATTCGCCTTCCCCGGGTCGATGTGGTACGAACCGCGGGTCACGCATCGGCTGGGGACGGGAAAGGGGGCTTCATGAAGCATGGGAGGTGGCTCGCGACGCTCGCGGGCCTGGTCGCCTTGACGTTGGTGGCGGCCGCATGTGAGGAGGACACCAGCGCGCCGCCCGCTGCCAGCGGCGGCGGCGAGGTCGATTGCGCCACCGTCGAGTTCGGCTGCGTCGAGGTGGCGTCGGGTGAGCCGGTCAACATCGGAACCGCGCTCGTGATCAGCGGTGCGGACTCGACGCTCGGACTCGACAGCCAGCACGGCGTCGAGCTCGCCGCGGACTACTGGGGCGACTCGACGTTCGACGCCACGTTCGGCCAGGTGGCCGGGCACGACATCGAGTTCACGCACGAGGACGAGCTCTGCTCGGCCGACGGCGGTCAGGCCGCTGCCACCGCGCTCGCGGCCGACCCCAGCGTGGTCGCAGTGATCGGAACGAGCTGCTCGAGCGCCGCCCTCGGCGTCGCCGACACCATCCTCAGCGAGGAGGGGATCCTCCTCTTCTCGCCGTCGAACACGAACCCGGCGCTGACCTCGGAGACGGACCACCAGCCCTTCTACGCCCGCACGGCGCACAACGACCGGATCCAGGGCGCGATCGGCGCGCAGTTCGCGTTCAACGAGCTCGGTGTCACCACGGCCGCGACGATCGCGGACGAGAGCCCGTACACCCAGGGCCTGGTGGCCGCGTTCGAGGCGAACTTCGAGGACCTCGGTGGGACGATCACGGGGAGCGAGCAGGTCAACTCGGAGGACACCAACTTCGAGTCGACGCTCACGTCGCTGAACGAGGGCGACCCGGAGCTGCTGTACTTCCCGATCTTCGTCGCGGCCTGCACCCAGATCGTCCAGCAGGAGGCGGAGCTCGCTCCGGACGTCCAGCGGATGGTCGCCGACGGGTGCCTGAGCTCCGACACGCTCAAGAACGCCGGCAACGCGGTGGACGGGGTGTACGCATCGTCCCCGGACATCTCGGTGTTCCAGGACGACCCGTTCTATGCGGACGAGTTCATCCCGGCGTTCAACGAGCAGTACGGCGACACCACCTCGGTGTTCCACGCGCACGCCTTCGACGCCACGACGATCCTGCTCGGGGCGATCGAGGACGTGGCGATCGACAACGGCGACGGGTCGCTGTCGATCCCACGGCAGGCGCTGCGTGACGCGGTGTTCGCCACGAACGGGTACGACGGCATCATCGGCACGATCACGTGCACGGAGCTGGGAGACTGCGCGACCGACGTCACGATCGGCATCTTCCAGGCGCCGGCGTGGCCGGTCGAAGGCGGGGAAGAGCCCGCCGATGCCATCTACTCGGACACCTTGAGCCTGGACGACGTGCTCTGAGCTCAAGAGGGAACGCAGCAGACACGACCCGCGGCCGGAGCGAACGCTCCGGCCGCGGCCGTGTCTGCCCCGAGGGGGGGGCGCCGTGGGCGTGAACGGCGGGGCGGCCGCGCGGGTCGCCGACGTCCGGCTGAGCGGGTTCGAGCGGCTGCCGTGGCGGCGCATCATCCTGATGATCCTGGCCGTCGTGATCACGACGGTGGCGGTGGTCGGGGCGTACAAGACGCTCACGCTCCCGGAGGGCGAGGCGTTCTCGGCCGAAGGCTGGAAGAACCTCGTGACCCAGGGGATCGCGCAAGGCGCGATCCTGGCGATGATCGCGTTGGGCTACAGCCTCGTCTACGGGATCCTGCGCATGATCAACTTCGCGCACGGCGAGGTGTTCATGGCCGGGGCGTTCATCTCCTTCTTCTTCGCGGACGCCTACGTCCGCAGCGGGTTCCTGGATAGCAACACGATCCTGGCGCTGTCGATCGTGATGGCGGTCGCGATCGCGACGAGCATGGGCACGGCGATCCTGCTGGAGCGGCTGGCCTACCGGCCGCTGCGCAACGCGCCGCGCCTCGTCCCCCTGATCACCGCGATCGGCGCCTCGTTGTTCATCCAGAACTCGTTCCGGGGCTTCTTCGGTCCCCAGCCGTACGGGTACCCCGTGCCGACCGCCCTGCAGGGCACGATGACCCTCCTGGGGGTCGAGGTCCGGCGGGTCTACGTGCTCGTGTTCGTGGTCGCGATCATCTCGATGGTCGCGCTGCAGGCCTTCGTCTCTCGCACGCGCACCGGCCGCTCGATGCGCGCCGTCGCCGAGGACCGCGAGATCGCCAGCCTGATGGGGATCAACGTCGACCGGACGATCCGCGCGACGTTCGCGATCGGGGGCGCGCTGGCGGGCATCGCGGCCGTCCTGTACTGCCTGTCGTTCCAACAGGTCGTCTTCACGATGGGGTTCCGTCCCGGGATCGCCGCGTTCACGGCGGCCGTGCTGGGGGGGATCGGCAGCATCGGGGGAGCGGCGCTCGGCGGGTTCGTCTTGGGCATCCTCCAGGCGGTGGGTCCGCAGCTGTTCCTGTCGGGGTTCGGGATCCCGAGCCCGAACTCCCTGCGTGACGCCTTCGTCTTCCTCGTCCTGGTCCTCGTGCTGATCTTCCGACCGGGCGGTCTGCTCGGCTCCGGCGAGGCGGAGAAGGTCTGATGGACGCGCGTTCGCTCGCGCGGGCCGGCGCGCTCGCCGGCTGCGTGACCATCTTCCTCGCGCTCGTGGGTCTGACCGACCGGTTCGCGGACCTGTACTTCTTCGGTGATCAGGCGAGCTTCGGACGGCTGATCCTGTTCGTCGCCCCCTTCGCCGTGGGTGTGATCGTGGCGGGTCCGCGGATCGTCGGGGGGGAGCGCCGACCGGTGGCGATGGGCGAGGCGATGCGCGGTGGCCTCGTGGCCGGGGCCGCGGCCGGCGTGGTGTTCGGCGCCTTCGTGCTGTTCCTCGACGTCTTCGGCGTGGAGCGGGTCCGCGAGGTGTTCGTGAACGTGACGCCGGCGATGCTCGAGTTCGTCACGTTCGGGCTCCCCGCCCTGGCGGGGGTCGCGATCCTGATCGCAGGGTCGACGCTGGTCGCCGCGCTCGGGGGCGCCTACCGGGTCCTGCCGGACATGCCTCGCAAGCCGATCGGCTCGGCGGTGGCGGCGGTCCTCGTGCTGGGGTTCCTCCAGCGCATCATCCCGGTCTCGATGGACCAGCTCGACATCGCGTCCGGCTGGCTCTACAGCAAGTCGGATGGCGGACTCACCTACGGCGGAGCCCTGCTGGTCGCGGCGGCCGCGGCGGGACTGTCCATCCTGAAGCTGCGCAGGGGCCCCCAGCTCCGGCGGCGGTTCGCCCGGGGGGCGGACGATGCCGGGATCAGCCCGATCCGTCTGATCGGGATCCTGCTGGCCCTCGCCGTGCTCCTCGTGATCCCGTACCTGACCGGGAAGGTGATCTCCGAGGTCCTGGGCACCGTCTTGGTCTTCGCGCTCCTCGGGCTCGGGCTCAACATCGTCGTGGGCTACGCGGGGCTGCTCGACCTCGGTTACGCCGCGTTCTTCGC
>DATBJQ010000084.1:0-27523 GCA_036556385.1 Actinomycetota bacterium
GACGTCGGCGTGGATCCGCATCTGCCGGCGCGCCTGCTCCAGGATCACCGCCGCCGTCGCGACGATCACCACGGTCCCCCCGAGCGCGACCGCCGGTGTGATCTCCTCACCCAGGACCACCCAGGCCAGGATCACCGCCACGATGGGTGTGCACTGCGTGATCAGCGCCGACAACCACGACTCGACCCGTGGGTGGGACCAGATCACCAACGTGTGACCGACGAACCCCGGGAGGATCGCGACCGCGACGACGGAGACCCACTCGGCCGCGGTCGGCAGCGGCGGCACACCTTCGAGCGCGATCGCCGTGGGTGTCATCACCAGCGCGCCGGCGATCATCACGCAGGCGAAGTACTCGATCGACGGCACGTCGTGGCGCGCCCGTCGCGAGAAGAACCAATACGCGACCCACGTGCCGATCCCGAGCACCGCGAGCAGATCGCCGGCCAGGCTCCACGTGGGGCTCCCCGCGGACCCCACCGCCACGATCACGACGCCCGCGAACGACACGCCGACCAGGACGGCGTCGCGGCGAGGGATCCGCTCCCCGAGCAGCTTCGCGGAGGCGATCGCGATCACGACGGGGGCCAGCGCGCCGATCAGTGCGACGTCGGCGACGCTCGTCAGCTTGACCGAGGTGAAGTGCAACGCGATGTCGCCCGCGAAGAAGACCCCGCCCAGGGCGCAGGCCCGGAAGGTCGACCATCGCAATCGGCGCCGCGTGACGAGCAGCGCCACCAGGGAGACGGCGACGCCGGCCCACAGACGGAACATCGCGAACCGCAAACCCGACAGCGTGCTGTCCTTGACGATGATCGTGCCGGTCGCCCACACGACGGTGGCGATGCTGACCGCGACGATCCCGAGACGCCGGTCGCGGGACGTCCGTGCCGCGACCGCCGCTTCCGCCATGCGGGCCATCATCCCAGCCGCATCACCCGTGTAGGCTCCGGTGATGCGCGAGTTCCGAGGTGCCGCGATCGGCGTCGCCGCCGCGATCGTCGCGTTCTTCGTGATGCTGGGCGCCCTCATCGTGGTGCTCGGATGGATCGGGTTCTCGATCTACGCGGTCGTGAAATGGATCGGCGGCGCCCCCAAGGACGCGAACCCCGTCGTGATCGTCCTGATGCTCGCCGGCCTGGTCACCCTGCTGACGGCGAGCCTGCTCGCCCTGCTCGCGCTGGTCGGTAGGTCGATGACCCCTCGGAAGCGCGATCGCGCCGCCTTCGGCGAGCCCGAGATCCACGGGCTCTGACGAGCGGGGGGCTGCTCCTCAGCGGACGGCGAGGTCGAACGGCGACGACAAGAGCTCCGTGACCGAGCCGTCCTCGTCGAAGAAGAGGAACCGGTCGAACAAGCGGAGGAACCACCGGTCGTGGGTCACCGCGATCACCGTGCCCTCGTAGCCGAGCAGCGCCGCCTCGAGCGCATCGGCCGACGCCACGTCCAGGTTGTCCGTGGGCTCGTCGAGCAGGAGCATCGTCGGCGAGTCGATCTCCATCAGCAGGATCTGGAAGCGCGCCTGTTGCCCGCCGGACAGGAGCGAGAAGGGGTTCGCGACGGCGATATCCAGCTCGTACCGGCGGAGCGTGGACATCGCGGCCGTGCGATCGAGGCCCTTGCGGAGCAGCACCTCGAGGATCGGCTGGTCGCCGATGTCGGGCCGATCGTGGAGCTGAGCGAACAAGGCGGGGTCGACGCGCGCCCCCAGCATCCACTCGCCGACGTGCGGGATCTGCTCACCCGACAGCAGCCGCAGGAAGTGCGACTTGCCCGATCCGTTCGGCCCGATCACACCCACGTGCTCGCCGAAGCGGACCTCGGCGTCGAAGGGCGCCACGATGTCGGCGATCGCCAGCCCGCGCGCCCGGAACGCCACCTTGCCCGTGCGCCCGCCGTCCAGGCGCATCCGGACGTCCTGGATCGTGGGCTTCTCAGCGGGCTGCTCGCGCGTCTCGTAGCGTTCGAGCCGGGTCTCTGCGGCCTGCGCGCGCGAGGCCATCCCGGCGTTGTAGGCGGCCCGGCGCTTCATGTCCTTCATGTACGCCTCGAGCTGCGCGCGCTTCTCCTCGTAGCGCCGGTGCCGCTCGTCGAGCCGGTCGATCCGGGCGTCGCGCGCCTCCGCGTAGGTCGAGAAGGATCCGTGATGGGTCCATGCCGACCGGCCTTCGATCGTGACGATCCTCGTGGCCGCACGGTCCAGGACCGTGCGGTCGTGGGAGACGAACAGGACCGGCCGGTGGTCCTCGGCGACCCTCCGCTCCAGCCACTCTTTGCCCCGGACGTCGAGGGCGTTGTCGGGCTCGTCCAGCAGCAGGATGTCGAAGGGCGAGCGGAAGACGATCTCGAGCGCGAGCCGCTTGCGCTCGCCGCCCGACAGGGTCTCGATCGGGCGCTCGGCACTCTCCGGGTAGCCGCCACCGAAGGCCTCGTGCGCGCAGCGGTCCCACAGGACCTCCGCGCGATACCCGCCCGACTGCTCCCAGGCGACGAGGGCGTCGGCGTACGCCAGCTGGGCACGCTCCCCCTGCGCGCCCGCCGCGTCCCGCTCCAGCCGCGCCTCGGCGGCGCGGACCCGGCCGGCCGCCTCACGGACCGCGGGCTCGCTGTACGCGAGCAGGAACTCCCGAACCGTCGTTGGGCGTTCGTCCGAACCGATCAGCTGACGCATCAGCCCGACACGGCCGTCGACCCGGATCGACCCGCGCAGCGGTGACTCCTCCCCGGCCACCAGCCGCAGGAGCGTGGACTTCCCGATCCCGTTGGCGCCGATCAGGCCCGCGTGCTCGCCGTCGGGCACCTTGAAGGAGACCCCTTCGAACAGCGTCCAACCGCCCGGGAGCGCGTACGCCACGTCGGCGCATTCCAGGAACCCCACGGCGGGGCACGCTACCAGCGACCACGCTGCCCCCGAGGGCCGATGTGACGATCCGATGACAGCCCCGAGCACCCGGGCGGACCCCACCTCCCCCGCGGACACCGCGGTGGGTTACATTCGAAGGGATGTCGATCCTCGCGGCGCGGTCACAGCCGCTCGTTCGCACCACCAGGCGCGCCGTGCGGGTGTCGGTCGGAGGGATGCTCCTGGTCGCGCTGGTGGCGGCCACACCCTCCTCCCCCTTCCCCCCGGTGCTCCCGCGCGGCATGGAGCCGACGGGGCCGTTCCGTTGGCTGGCCGATCTCGTCGGCCTGAGCTCGCTGGGCCCCACGGCGCTGATGTTCGTGGGTCTGATGGCCACGACGACCGCCGCGATCGGCTTCATCCTGGTGCTGCGCGAGGCCTGGAACGGTCGCATCTCGATGCGCACCGTCTTGATCCTGTCGGTGCTGTACGTCGTCGCGGTGCTGACGCTGCCGCTGCTGTTCTCCCGAGACGTCTACAGCTACGGGTACTACGGGCGGATGGTCAGCACGTATCACGTGAACCCCTACATCGAGACGCCGCGCGACTTCGACCTCAACTCGCTCTACCGCTTGACGTACCCGGGGTGGCGGAGCACACCGTCGGTCTACGGGCCGCTGTTCACCTGGCTCTCTGCAGGACTCACCTGGACCACGAAGAGCATCGAGGGTCTGATCACCGGATTCCAGCTGATCGCGGCTGCGGCCTTCGTGGGAACGATCGCGATCATCGCCCGCGTCGTGACCAGGGTGCGGCCCGAGCGCGCGGTCTTCGCCGTGGCCGTCGTGGGCCTCAACCCCATCGTGATCTTCCACGTGGTCGGCGGAGGCCACAACGACATGCTGCTGGCGCTCTTCGTCTCCGCGGCGGTCGCGCTGCTGTTCGCGAAGCGCGAGCTCCTGGCCGCCGTGGCGCTGGCCCTCGGCATGTCCGTCAAGGCGAGCGCGGTCGTCCCGTTGATCCTGCTGATCGTCGCCGTCGTGGCGGCGGCAGAGCCGGAGCGGCGTCGCGCCGTGGCGCTGCGGTTCGCGGCGGTCTCGGGTGGTCTGTGGCTGGCGTTGGCGTTCCCGTTCCTCCAGCTGCAGAACCCCACGCTCGGACTGCTGGAGGCCTCGGGCCACGATTCGGGGAAGGCGCCCGGACAGCTCGTCGTCCGCGGGCTCTCCGCGTTCGGGAGCCTGCTGCTGGGCGACACGGGCGGCGACGTCGGAGCAACGGTGGGGCGGCTGCTCCTGCTCGCGATGTCGGCGATCGGCGTGTTCATGATCGCCCGGCGCATCTGGCGGGACCCGGCCACACGAGAGCCGACGTCGCTCGTGGCCGCGTGGGCATGGGCGCTGCTCGTCGTGGTGCTCCTGTCGCCCGTGCTCGGGGCCTGGTACCTGGTGTGGATCCTCCCCCTCGCGTGGGTCTTGCCCCGCGTCGGTCGTCGCGTCCTGGTGCTGCTCTCGGCCTCGTTCATCGTGACGGAGCTCGTCACGGAGTCCTCGCGGATCCCGCTGGTGTTCCAGTCCGTGAAGCTCCCCTTCGGTCACCCGCTCGCGATCCTGCTCGCGATCTGGGTGATCCGCGAGGTCCTGCGGCACCTCCGGGGGCGGCTGCCGTTCGACGTCGACGACGGACGACCCGAGTTCGGCGACCGGTTCGAATCGGGTCCGCGGGTCGAGATCCCCGACGTCGAGCCGATGCCGGTGCCCGCCGACCCACGGGAACCCCGGATCCAGATCGGTCTCGTGCGCCAGCCCTCCCTGATGCGTCGACGGCGCTGACGCCACGACGCCCGCCGGTTGACCTGAAGTCACACCTCGCCCAGGGCGCCCCGTTCCTGCCGAACGCACGCCGCCCTATCCTCGGATCGCGAGGGTTCGCCCCGCGACCTGCCGGCGAACCCAGCCGGCGAACCCAGGTGGGGGCCGGCGACCCGGCGCGTTCGCGCGGAGAGGCGGCACCGTGTCCGAAGACGTCGAGATCCTGAAGCGCGGGCTGATCGCGGCCGAGATGGAACCGGCCGTCGATGCCGCACGCCGCCTGCTCGCCGCCGGTATGGACCCCCGTTCGATCCTCGAGGACGCGATGGCCGTCGCGATGTTCGATCTCGGCGAGATGTGGAAGCGCGGCGAGGTCTTCCTGCCCGAGGTGGTGGCCTCCGCGGAGGTCTTCAAGGCGTGCAACGCGCTCGTGGAGCCCGCCCTCCTCGCGCAACGGGGAGAGGATGAGGCCGGCCTCCTGGTCGTGCTCGCCACCGTCAAGGGTGACCTCCACGACCTCGGGAAGAACATGGTGGCGGCGATGCTGCGGACGTCCGGCTTCGAGGTCCTCGACCTCGGCAAAGACGTGCCCGCCGACCGCATCGTGGAGACGATCCGCGAACGCGCACCCGCGATCGTTGGCCTGTCGGCGCTGCTCACGACGACCGTGCCCTACCAGCAGACCGTCCTCGAACGGCTCGACGCGGAGGGGCTGCGGGACCGCGTCAAGGTGATGGTCGGGGGTGCGCCCGTCACGCCGGAGTGGGCCGATCGGATCGGCGCCGACGGCTACGCGAACAACGCGCCCGAGGCCGTCGAGATCGCGCGCAAGCTCGTGGGCGAGGCGCAATGAACGGCGTCGCGACCACCGTGCTGCGGTCCCGCGCCGGCACGGAGGTCCGGATCGGCGATGACGATCCGTTCGCGGTCATCGGCGAGCGCATCAACCCCACGGGCCGCCAGGCCCTGGCCGATGAGCTCCGGCGAGGCGTGCACGACCTGGTTCGCGCCGACGCCGTCGCGCAGGTGGCCGCCGGGGCGGCGGTCCTGGACCTGAACGCCGGCATCCCGGGCCTGGATGAGCCGGCGATGCTGTGCGAGGTCATCGAGGCGGTGAGCGGTATCGTCGACGTCCCGCTCTGCATCGACTCGTCGACGCACGAGGCGCTGGAGGCGGCCGTCCCGCTGGCGGCCGGCACGGTCCTGATCAACTCGGTCACCGCCGAGCAGCACGCGCTCGACCGCGTGCTGCCGCTGGCCGCCGCGCACGGTGCGGCCGTGATCGGCATGGCGAACGACGAGACGGGCATCTCGATGGACCCGGACGTGCGGTTCGCCGCGGCCGTCCGGATCGTGGAGTCCGCCGAGCGACTCGGGATCGGCCGTGAGCGCGTGATCGTCGATCCGCTCGCGATGCCGATCGGTGCCGCTCCCGACGCCGTGCGCGCGATGCTGACGACGGTCGCTCGGATCCGCCGCGAGCTCGGCGTGAACGTCTCCTGCGGAGCCTCGAACATCTCGTTCGGCATGCCGGGACGTCACCAGATCGACGCCGCGTTCCTCACGCTGATGATCGGGGCCGGGATGAACACCGCGATCACGAACCCGCTGCATCCCCCCGTCCGCTCCGCGATCCTGGCCGCGGACCTCCTGCTCGGCCTCGACGCCTACGGGGCCGCGTGGATCGCGGACCATCGGGCCAGCGTCGCGGCCGCGACCGGGGGCTGACCGGTGACCGGCTCGCGGACCGGGGCGGGCGGCGGCAAGGTGGAGATCACCTTCCTCCCCAGCGGCACCTCCGTCCGGATCCCCACGGGGACCACCGTCTTCCACGCCGCGCACTGGGCCGGCCTGCCGATCGAGTCGACCTGCGGCGGCCGGGGCACCTGCGGCAAGTGCGGGGTCCGCGTGGTCAGCGGGAGCGCGGAGCCGATGCCGGCCGATCATCGGCACCTCGCCGGCAAGCTCGACGAGGGATGGCGTCTGTCGTGTCAGTGCACGGTCGTCGGCGCGATGACGATCGACGCCCCACCACCGTCCACGACGCCACGGGCGGCCACGATGGGGGTGGGACGGTTCGTCCTGCTCGAACCCAACGTCGTCAAGGTGCTCCTCGAGCCCGCGCCGCCCACGCTGGACGACCGCCGCTCGCAGCTCCTCCGGATCGTCGAGGCGGTCGACGAGGCCGGCTACGCCTGTCGGTACGAGTGGCAGATCGTGCCGCGGATCGCGGAGGCGCTCCGCCACGACGGCCCGGTCACGGCGACGCTCGTGGGCGACCACCTCGTCGACGTCGAGCGAGGAGACACCCGGGAGCGGCTCTTCGGGGTCTCCATCGATCTGGGGACCACGACGTGCGTCTGCACGCTGGTGGACCTGCGGACCGGATCGACGGCATCCGTCGCGAGCGCGTTGAACCACCAGTCCACCTACGGCGCGGACGTGATCGCCCGCACGGCCATGGCGATGCAGGGCCCCGACGAGGTGGAGGCCCTCCGCCGAACCGCCGTGAGCACCGTGAACGAGCTGCTGTCTCGCGTGCGTGAGGACGCCGGCGTGGAACCCGAGGAGATCTCCGAGGCCGTCGTGGTGGGCAACGCCACGATGCTCCACCTGCTGTGCGGCGTGAGCCCCGAGTCGATCGCGCTCGCGCCGTACGTCGCCGCCTTCCTCGAGCCACAGGACCTCCGAGCCGATCAGGTCGGGTTCGACATGCAGCCGCTCGGGCGGGTCGCCCTGTTCCCGTCGATCGGCGCCTACGTCGGCGCCGATATCGTGGCCGACATCGTGGCGACCGGCCTGGTGCGTGACCCCGAGCTTCGTCTGCTGGTCGACGTGGGTACGAACGGCGAGATCGCCTGCGGCAACGCCGAGCGATCGGTCGCGACCGCCGCACCCGCCGGGCCCGCGTTCGAGGGCGGCGAGATCTTGCACGGGATGCGGGCGGTGGACGGAGCGATCGAAGGGGTCAGGCTGACGGACGGGGTGGTGGAGCTGCAGGTGATCGGCGACGACGCGGTGGTCCCTCGCGGGCTCTGCGGCTCGGGATTGATCGACGCGGTGGCGCAGCTCCGCTTGGTCGGCCTGCTCGACGACGGCGGGAGGATGCTCGCCCGCGAGGCCGCGCAGGAGCTCGGTCATCCGCTCGCGGACCGGATCGAGACCGTGGACGAGGTCCGGGCGTTCCGCCTGTCGGACGCGGTGATCCTGACGCAGGCCGACGTCCGCGCGCTCCAGTTCGCGAAGGGTGCGATCGCGACGGGGATCGAGACGGCGATGGCGACGCTGGGGGTCACGGCGCCGGAGCTGAGCGCGGTCCTGCTCGCCGGGTCCTTCGGCTCCTACCTGGACCCCCGCAGCGCCCAGGTGATCGGCCTGGTCCCACCCGTACCGGTCGATCGGATCGAGGCGGTGGGCAACGCGGCGAGCGAGGGGGCGAAGATGGCGCTGCTGTCGTTCCGCGAGCGCGAGGTCGCCTGGGAGCTCCCGGACACGATGGAGTACGTCGAGCTGTCCGGACAGGGCGACTTCAACGACCGGTTCATCGCCAACCTGCGGTTCCCGCCGCTCGCGAGCCTGCCGGATCTCGAGGCCGACGCGCTGCGTTCGGCGACCACGGTGGAGGCAGCCGGATGACCGCCACGGGGGCACGGGTCGCGTTGATCGCGTGCGGCGCGGTCGCCCTGGACACCGCCGCGTTGGTGCGGGACCACGGCTGGGACGCCGACGTCCACGGCATCTCCTCGGACCTGCACATGACCCCGCTCGACATCGCTCCGGCTGTGGAGGAGAAGCTCCGGACGCTCCTCCCCCGTTACGAGCAGGTGATCGTCGTCTACGGCGATTGCGGGACCGGGGGCCGGCTCGACGAGGTCCTTGCCCGCTATCCGGCGGTGCGCCCGGCGGGGATGCACTGCTTCGAGTGGTACGCGGGCGAGCTGCATCGCCGGTTCGAGCAGGACATCGGGATCTACTTCCTCACCGACTGGCTGGTGACGAACTGGGACCGGGCGGTCGTGAAGGGGCTCGGGCTGGACCGCTTCCCCTGGCTCAAGGACACCTACTTCAGCAACCTCACGCGGATCTTGTTCGTCCGGCAGCATCCCGATCCCGAGCGGGAACGGAAGGCCCGCGAGATCGCTGCGTACCTCGGCAAGCCACTGGAGATCCACGACCCGGGGACCGAGCCGCTCGAGCGCCTGCTCACGCCGTTGATCGAGGACGCGCTGGCGGGCGCGTCGTGAGCGAGGGAGCACCGATGTTCGCGCACGAGCGCCCGCTGTCGGTCCTCACCGAGGAGCAGGTGGAGATCGTCCACCAGCAGGCGATGCGGATCCTCGAAGAGATCGGGCTCGACGTCCTGCACGATCACGTCAGGGGGTTGCTCGCCGCTGCGGGGCAGTCCGTCCAGGACGACCGGGTGCGGTTCGATCGCGGCTTCGTGCTGGAGCAGGTCGCGAAGGCGCCGAGCACGTTCACGCTGCACGCCCGGACCCCGTCGAACACGGTCGAGGTCGGCGGCGGGACGCCGCTGTGGATGAACGTCGGCGGTCCTCCCTTCGCGAGCGACCTCGACGGCGGCCGCCGCGAGGGCTCGCTGGAGGACCACGACCGGTTCATCCGGCTGACCCACGCGGCCGAGCCTCTGAACTGCGTCCAGATCGGGGCCGTGGAGGCGGTCGAGCTCCCCGTCAGCCACCGTCACCTGGCCATGGAGTACTCGGGGATCCGCTGGTCCGATCTCCCGTACACCACGTACGGGACGAGCGGACCGAAGGCGCGCGACGGGATCGAGATGGCACGGATCGTGCACGGCGGCGATCTCGGCGACCGCACCGTCCTCATGGGGGTCGTCAACTCCGTGAGCCCGTTGATCTGGGACTTCCGCATGGTGGACGCGCTGGTCGCCTGGGCGGAAGCGAACCAGGCCGTGATCGTGACCCCGTTCCTGCTGGCGGGCGCGACCGCCCCCGTCAGCGTGGCGGGCGGGCTCGCGCAACAGGCCGCCGAGGCGCTCAGCGGCGTCGCGATCGCGCAGCTGGTCCGTCCGGGCACGCCATGCCTCTACGGGTCGTTCTTCACCGCCACCGACATGCGCACCGGCGCGCCGGCCTTCGGCACGCCGGAATCGGTCTTCGGCGTGCTGGCCGGCGCGCAGATGGCCCGGAGGTACGGGCTGCCGTTCCGGGGCGGCGGCGGGCTGGCCTCGTCGAACGCCGTGGACGCACAGGCGGCCGCCGAGACCCAGATGATGCTCTGGGCAACGATGCTGGCGGGCACCGATGTGGTCCTGCACGCCGCCGGATGGCTCGAAGGCGGGCTCGTTGCATCTGCCGAGAAGTTCATGCTGGACGTGGAGCTCCTGGGGCAGTTCCGGCGTCAGGCCGCGGGGATCGGGTTCAGCGACGAGGAGCTGGCCTACGACGCGCTCGCCGAGCTGGGACCCGGCGGGCTGTTCCTGGCCTCTCCGCACACGCGCACGCACTTCAAGGAGTGGCTGTACATGTCCCCCCTGTTCCAGACGCAGGACCACGCCACGTGGGACATGATGGGACGCGAGGACACGGCGCAGGTCGCGAACGTGCTGTGGAAGCAGCTGCTCGAGTCCTACGATGATCCCGGTCTGGATCCGGCGATCGACGAGGAGCTCCAGGAGTTCCTCGAGCGTCGGAAGCTCGACCCGCCCGAGCCCGACGACTGATCAGCCGCCCCGCGCGGCGTCGAGCGCCAGCTGGCCACACGCCGCCTCGATCGTCCGACCCCGCGTGTCGCGCACGGTCACGTTCACCCGACGCCCACGGAGGGCTTCCGCGAAACGACGCACCCGAGCGGGCGACGAGCCGACGACCGGGTAGCCGGGGGTCGGGTTCAGCGGGATCAGATTCACATGCGCGCCGAGCCTCCGAGCGATCGGGGCCAGGAGCTCCGCCTGATCGCCGGTGTCGTTGACGTGATCGATCAGGGCCCACTCGATCGACGGGCGGCGCCGCGTGGCGTCGCGCCAGCCCGCGATCGCGGCCTCGAGCGTGGCGAGCGGCCATCGTCGGTTCGGGGGCACGAGCTGGTCACGCAGCTCGTCGCTCGCGGCGTGGAAGCTCACCGCGAGACCGACCTGCGGATGCGCCAGGGCGAGCCTCCCGATCCCGGGCGCCAGCCCGACCGTCGAGAGCGTGACGTGGCGCGCGCCGAGTCCGAAGGTCGCGCGATCCGTCAGCTTCGCGAGCGCCGCGAACACGTGACGCTCGTTCGCGAGGGGTTCGCCCATACCCATGAAGACCACGTTCGTGAGACGCCGCGGCGTGGACGCCGGCAGGCGGGCGGCCTCGCGACGGGCCCACACCGCCTGCGCCGCGATCTCGCCCGCCGTCAGGTTGTTCCGCAGGCCCATCTGCCCGGTCGCGCAGAACGTGCACCCCATGGCGCAGCCGGCCTGCGAGGACAGGCAGACGGTGACGCGGTCCGGGTACCCCATCAGGACCGCCTCGACCACGTGGGCGCCTCCCAGCCGCAGCAACGCCTTGCGCGTCGCGCCACGGTCGGCCGTCCGCTCATCCAGGACCTCGACACCGAGCGGCAGGTCGTGCGCGAGCCGCTCTCGCAGCGACGGCGAGACATCGGACATCTGCTCGTAGGTCGCGCCGCGCTTCCACAGCTGCGCCCACACCTGCCGGGCTCTGAACCGAGGCTCGCCCCACGCCTCGAGACGCTCCGCGAGCTCCGCGAACGTCAGGCCGTAGGCGGTGTCCACGCGGGCAGCGTACCGGTGCCGGGCTGCCGGGCCGCATGCCATCATCGGGCCGTGCCCGGACGCTTCCGCACGATCATCGAGCCGTTCCGGATCCACTCGGTCGAGCCCCTCCGGTTCCTCACCGACGACGAACGCCGCGCGCGGATCCTGGCCGCCGGCTACAACCTGTTCGATCTGCACGCCGACGACGTCCTGATCGACCTGCTCACGGACAGCGGCACCGGCGCGATGAGCCGCGACCAATGGGCGGCGATCCAGCACGGCGACGAGAGCTACGCGGGCTCGCCGTCGTGGTTCGCGTTCCTCGACGCCGTCCGTGAGCTCTTCCCGTTCCCGCACGTGATCCCCACCCACCAGGGCCGGGCCGCCGAGAAGATCCTGTTCTCGGCGATCGCCGGTCCGGGCTCCGTGGTCCCGAACAACACCCATTTCGACACTACGCGGGCCAACGTCGAGTACACGGGCGCCGAGGCCGTGGACCTCGTGATCGCCGAGGGTCGAGATCCGGGCGTGGTGCACCCGTTCAAGGGCAACATGGACCTGGACGCGCTCGGAGGGCTGTTGCGGGAGCGGAGCGCCGACGTCCCGGTCGTGGTCGTGACGATCACGAACAACTCCGGTGGTGGACAACCCGTCTCGATGGAGAACCTGCGCGGCGTCCGGGAGCTCTGTGACCGCGCCGGCGTCCCGTTGTTCCTGGACGCCTGCCGGTTCGCCGAGAACGCGTGGTTCGTGAAGCTCCGCGAGCCGGGCTACGCGGAGACCGCGATCCCCGACATCGTCCGCGAGATGGCCGCTCTGGCCGACGGCATGACGATGAGCGCCAAGAAGGACCCACTCGCGAACATCGGTGGATGGCTGGCTGTGCGCGACGACGCCCTGGCCGAACGGTGTCGCAACCTGCTGATCCTGACCGAGGGGTTCCCCACGTACGGGGGCCTGGCGGGTCGCGACCTCGAGGCGATCGCGCAGGGCCTCCGCGAATGCGTGGACGAGCAGTACCTCAGATACCGGATCCGCTCGACCGAGTACCTGGCCGACGCGCTCGATCGGGCGGGCGTGCCGACCGTGCGCCCCGCCGGCGGCCACGCCGTCTATCTGGACGCTCGGGCGCTCCTCCCCCACGTCGCCTCCCTGGCGTACCCGGGGCAGTCGCTCGCCGTGGCCCTGTACGAGGCCGGCGGGATCCGCGGCTGCGAGATCGGGACCGTGATGTTCGGGCGCCGGCCCGACGGCACGGAGGAGCCCGCGGCGATGGACCTGGTCCGGCTCGCGATCCCCCGACGGACGTACACGCAGAGCCACATCGACTACGTGATCGAGGTGGTGACGGCGGTCGCCGCCGACGCCGCGTCGCTCCCCGGCTATCGGATCGTCGAGCAACCCGAGCAGCTGCGGCACTTCACCGCGCGGTTCGAGCGGCTGGGATAGATCCGACCTCCCCGATGACAGCCTTCGTTAGTCTGGGTCTCGATGCGGATCGCCTTCGTCTCCACGTACCCGCCGCGGCGCTGCGGCATCGCCACGTTCACCTCCGACCTGCTGCGCGCGGTCAAGGAGGCGGACGAGCACGTCCGCGCCCGCGTGGCGGCGATCGACGAGCGCAACACGGTCCGGGCCTACGGGCCTGAGGTGCGCTGGAGGATCCGGCAGGGCGGGCCCGTCAGCTACATGGCGGCCGCCCACGACATCGACCGGTCGAACGCCGACGTGGTCTGCGTCCAGCACGAGTTCGGGCTGTACGGGCTCTGGAAGGGGGGTGGCTTCGTCGGCGAGCACTGGATCGAGGGGATGTACGAGGACCACCTCACGCCGTTCCTCGAGGAGCTCAAGGACAAGCCCGCGCTCGTGACGCTCCACACCGTGCTCCCGGAGCCCTCCCCCGCGATCCGCGACACGGTCCGGAACATCGCCGACGCGGCGCACGGGCTGGTCGTGATGGCCGAGACGGCCGTCGACATCCTGCGCGACGTCTACGGCGTGACGGCCAAGCCCACCGTGATCCCCCACGGGATGCCGCACATCGAGCCGAAGGGACGGCGGCGCCTGAAGGCGAAGCTCGGCCTGGACGGCCGGCAGATCGTGTCGACCTTCGGACTGGTCGGTCCCGGCAAGGGTCTGGAGTACGTGATCGAGGCGATGCCCGCGGTCGTGGGCCGCCACCCCGACGCCCTGTACCTGATCGCCGGCCAGACGCACCCCGAGCTGCTGAAGCAGCGCGGCGAGGAGTACCGGAACCGGCTCGTCGAGCTGGTGGAGGAGCTCGGTCTGTCCGAGCACGTCCTGTTCGTGAACCAGTACCTCGAGCAGAAGGACATCATCGACCACCTGCTCGCGACCGACGTCTACGTCACGCCGTACCTCGACCCGAACCAGATCACCAGCGGCACGCTGTCCTACGCGCTCGGGGCGGGCAAGGCCGTCGTCTCGACCCCCTACCTGCACGCCAAGGAGGCGCTGGCGCACGATCGCGGGCTGCTCGTCGACTTCCGATCCGCCGACCAGATGGCCGAGGCCATCACCTCCATCCTGGACGACCCGAAGAGGAAGGCGCGTCTGGAGAAGAACGCGTATGCGTACGCGAACGAAGCGACCTGGCCGAAGACCGGCCAGCGCTTCCTCGACGTGATGCAGGAGCTGGTCGAGGAGCACGCCCCCCCGAAGAAGGAGCGTCGTCGGGAGCGCGACCGGGACCGGGAGCCGCTCAGGATCATGCGCCGGCTCGACGCGAACCCGTTGCTCACGCCCGAGGACGCCGTGCCGTCGCTCCCGGGGCTCGAGGTGGTGTCCACGATCAATCCCGGCGTCGCGAAGGTCGGGGACGAGACGGTGCTCCTGGTGCGCGTCGCCGAGCGGCCGCGACACGGCGCCGACCTGCCGGCGGACGCCCGGATGGTCGACCTGGCGGGGGCCGAGCCCCGGCTCGTGCCGTTGCCGAGCGGACTCCAGCCGGAGCAGCTCGTGGGCATGGCGTTCCTGGACACGAACGACGGGCCGCCGCACATCTCGATCGGGTACGTGCCGAGGGACCTCCCCGGGCTCGACCTCTCGGACCCCCGGACGATCCGATACCGGAACGCCGCCGGCGGGTTCGCACCCGCGGAGGAGTTCACCGACTACCTGTCGCACATCTCGCACCTGCGCGTCGCACGCAGCACCGACGGGACGACGTTCACGATGGACGCGGAGCCCGCGGTCGTGCCCGCCGACCGGCTGGAGGAGTACGGCGTCGAGGACCCACGGGTGACCGAGATCGACGGCGTGTTCCACATCACCTACGTGGCCGTGAGCCGGCTCGGCATCGTGACGTGCCGCCTCACCACCACGGACTTCCGCTCCTTCGAGCGGCACGGCGCGATCATGCATCCCGACCAGAAGGACGTGGTCCTGTTCCCCGAGAAGGTCGGGGGGCGCTACCTGGCCTTCACGCGGCCGATGCCGGGCTCGTTCGGGCGGGTCCTGGGGATCTGGCTCGCGGAGAGCGACGACCTGATCCATTGGGGCCGCCATCGCCCGATCGTGCTCCCGAGGCCGGGGATGTGGGACGAGATGCGGATCGGCGCCAGCCTGACGCCGATCGGCGTCGACGGCGGCTGGCTCGAGATCTATCACGGGGCCGACCGCAACAACCGGTACGGGATGGGCGCCCTGCTCCTGGACGAGGGCGACCCGTCGAAGGTGCTGGCCCGCACGCAGCAGCCGATCATGGTGCCCGAGGCACCCTACGAGCGCGACGGCTTCCTCTACGACGTGGTCTTCCCCAGCGGCCACGTCGATCTCGGCAAGGGACGGATCCGCGTGTTCTACGGCGCGGCGGACACCGCCGTGGCGGCCGCCGACGTTCGTCTGGCCGACGTCCTCGACGCGCTGACGCCCGCCTGATGCGGCGCTGACACCCACCCACGCCTCCTGCCACACTCCGCACCCGTGCTCCGTCAGCTCGCGCGACTGACCCGCCCCCTCCCCGCCGCCGGCCCCGACGCGCTCGCCGTCGCGGTCTACGCCGACGCGGCCGACCACCTCGTCGCGGCGCACGAGTCGGGCTTCGAGGGCGTCGCTTGCGTGGATGACGCCGCCCGGCTGCTCGACGTGCTCTGCGACGTGTGGACGGCGACCCGGCTCCCGTGGGCCGAGCGCTGGGCACGGGGCTTGCTCGCGTTCGTGCTGTGGATGCAGGAGCCGGACGGACGGTGGATCAACTTCGTCCGCGACTGGGAGGGCAGCCGGAACGTCGACGGCATCACGTCGGCGCCGGGCGAGAACTTCTGGCACGCGCGCGCCCTCCTGGGTGTCTCCCACGCCTGGCTGACGTTCGAGGACGAGCGGGCGGAGGCGGCCACGTTCCGGGGGCTCGACCACGCCGTGATGAGGCCGGCGGCGCCCGACGTCCGGGCCCTGCACGTGATCGCGGCTCAACGGCTGATCGAGGCCGGGCACGCGGCGTACCTGCGGGTGCCGCTCGCCAACTGGGTCGGCGAGATCGTCGCGTGCCGGGACGACGACGTGCTGAAGAACTCCCCCTACGAGCGTGACCTGCCCCATCTGTGGGCGCACGTCCAAGAGGGGGCGCTCGCGTCGGCGGCCTCCCTCGTCGGCGCCCAGGGCGGGGAGGTCATGGACGTTGCGCGGCGGAGCGCCGAGGCCCTCGTGGTCCCGGCGGTCGCGTCCGGGTTCGCCGCCTCGGGCACGTCCCCGTACGACGTCGCGGCCTGTGTCTACTCGCTGGACCGGCTCGCAGAGGTCACCGGCGACCCGCGGTGGCCCGCGCTGGCGGCGGACGCCCGCGCCTGGTTCGACGGCCGCAACCCCGCCGGCGCGCCGGTCTACGACCGGAGGCGCGGGCGCGTCGCCGACGGCGTGGACGGGGGGCGGATCTCGGAGAACTCCGGAGCCGAGGCCAACATCGTGGGCGCCGAGGCCCTGCTCGGCGACGCGATCGCCGTCGCGAGCACCCTCGACGATCCGTTCGTCGGGACGTCGTCGGACCCCACCGTGGCCTGACGTTGCAGCGCCGTCGGCTCAGATCGTCCCGGCACCGATCTGCCGGGCCAGGTCGAGCAGACCGTTCGTGGTCCTGAGCGGGAAGGTGTCGTCCCAGGCCACCGGCCACGTGGAGAACTTCGCCACCACCACCTGCAACGGGACGTGCACCAGGATCGACTGGCCGTTGATCCCCGACGCGACGTAGACGGGACCCTCGGGATCGAGCACCCACCACTGGTTCCGGTAGAAGCCGCCCGGTGGGAGCGAGGTCGCCTCCTCGCTGGCCGCGAACGACGCGCGGGTCTCGGGGTCGGCCACGACCGTGTCCCGGATCCACGCCGAGGGGATCACGCGCCGGTTCCCCCGGCGGCCGCCGTCCAGCATCAGCTGGCCGAACCGCGCCAGATCGCGGAGCGTGCAGCAGATGCCGCCGTCCGCCATCGCGTGGCCGTGCGCGTCCACCGTCACCTCGGCGTCGAACTCGGCCCCCATCGGGATCCAGAGCTCGCGCGACACGAGGTCGGCGAACCGAGCGTCGCCGGCGCGTTCAAGGACCCATCCGAGGACGTCGGTCAGGATCGAGCGATAGGCGAAGGGGCTGCCGTGCGTGCGGTCGTTCCGCAACGTCCGGTAGTAGTCGGTCACGGTGGCGGGGAGCCGGCGCGACGTCCGTGGCGCCCACAGGTAGACCTGCTCGTACACGCGGACGTCGGCCGCCGGATCGTCGTACGTCTCGTCGAACCTCGTCCCGGCGCGCATGTCGAGCAGGTGCCGCACCGTGCAGCCTTCGAAGCTCGACCCCGCGAGCTCGGGGAGATGGGTCGTGACGAGGTCGTCGGGACGCAGGCGGCCACGACCGACGAGTACGCCCGCGACGGCCGAGGTGACCGACTTCGACACCGACATCAGCAGATGCGGCGTGCTGGGTGTCATCCCGTTGCGGTACCGCTCGGTGACCACGTGGCCGCGATGGAGCACCAGGAGGGCGTCGGTGAAGGTCTCGTCGAGGAACCGTTCGATCGAGATGCGCCGGCCGCCGGCGCGGATCGTCGCGGCGCCGAGCTGGCGCTCCGCCCGCGGCAGGCGTCGGGCCGGGCCCGGGCCGCGTGGGATGCGGGCGGTGGGGATCAGCTCACGGACGTGCTGGAACGCCCAACGGTTGAACGGTGGGTCCTGCCAGTTGGCGAGCGTGACGAGCCGGCCGTCGGGGGGCGGCGAGCCCTCCATCAGTCCGAGCTCGGCCGCGGTCGCGACCTTCGAGACCGGCATCGGCGCACCCTACCCGACCGCGACCGGACACCCGTGCGAGGTCGCGAGCACAGGTTGTCCCCCTCCCGGGACTTCACGAGGATGGGGCCATGACGGAACGCGAGGCCATCGAACCGACCGTCTGGGGCGACGAGCTCGAGTGGTACCGGAAGACGCGACTCTCTCCTGCCGTCCGGGTCGACGACCTGCTCTTCGTCGCCGGGTGCACCGGCTCGTCGGCAGGCTCTCCCGGCGAGCAGATGCGCAGCGCGTACGAGGAGGTCGGCGACGTGCTCGCCGCGGCGGGGGCGAGCTGGAACGACGTGGTCGCGATGACGACGTACCACGTCGACCTCCGGCGCGACATCGAGCAGATGACGGAGATCCACCACGAGTTCGTCGTCGAGGAGCCGTTCCCGGCCTGGACGGCGGTCGGGGTCACGCAGCTCTACTCGCCCCAGGCGATCGTCGAGATCGCCGTCACCGCGCTGATCCCCACGGGTCCGGACGGAGACGGAGGATGACCGCCGAACGTGAGCACGCGCGATGAGCTCCGCGGGCACCCATCGGCTCCTGCTCGACGTGTCGAGCATGATGTACCGCGCCTACTTCGCGATGCGCGACACGGTGTTCGCGCCCGACGGTCGGCCGGTGGGGGCGCTCCACGGGTACCTGGAGATGGTCACGCGGCTGATCGCGACCCGCCGGCCCGACGAGGTCGTCCACGTGTACGACCACGAATGGCGGCCGGTCGCTCGCACCGATATCTACCCGGCCTACAAGGGCACGCGGCCGCCGGACCCCGAGGATCTCCCGCCGCAGTTCGCGCTCCTGCGTGGGGTGCTCGATCTCACGGGGATGCTCCAAGCGCAGACGGAGGGGTGGGAGGCGGAGGACGCGATCGGAGCGTTCTGCCTCGACGCGGGCTCCGACGATCGCTTGGAGATCGTGAGCGGCGACCGCGATCTGATCCAGCTGGTGCAGGACCCGGTCGTCCGCCTCCTGTACACGGTCCGCGGCGTCTCCGACCTCCTCGAGCTCGACGAGGCCGGCGTCCTGACGAAGTACGGCGTCCCCGCGAGCCGGTACGCGGAGTTCGCGATCCTGCGGGGGGATCCGAGCGACGATCTCCCCGGCGTGAAGGGGGTGGGCGAGAAGACGGCCCGCGCCCTCGTGCAGGCCTTCCCCTCGATCGAGGCGATCCTGGCCGGGGCGGCCGAAGGGTCGGCGGACATCGCCCCCCGGATCCGGGAGCGGCTGCTGGAGTCCTCGTCGTACCTCGACGCGATGCTCCGGCTGGTGCCCGTGAACGGGGAGGCGAAGCTGTCGCTGTGGGCGGGCGGGCGCGACGACGCCGCCCTCAAGGAGCTGGCGGCCGAGCTGGGCATCAAGGGTCCGTCGCAACGGCTCCTGGCCGCGATCGACGCGGCGGGGGCGGCCTAGCGTCGACACGGTGGTCGACCCTTCGTTCCCCGTGTCTCGCAACTCGGACTCAGGACAGCGGGCTCTGCGGCCGATGCTATCGTCGAACGTTCCGCGAGCGAGGGGCTGGGACCGGGCGTCAGCGCTGGGTCTTCGCCGAGGAGGCACCAACGATGACGTTGACGTCACAGGAGGAACGGGCGCGCGCCACCGACGGCTCCTTCCGCCCGCTCCTGAACCGGTTCCGTGCCGGCTACCCCACGTTCCGGATCAGCGACGACGTGATCAGGCGCTACCACCTCTCGATCTCGACTCGTGGGTTCGTGATCCTGTGCGGCCCGAGCGGCACGGGGAAGACGTGGCTCGCGCAGGCGTACGCCGAGTGCCTCCAGGCACGGACCAAGCTCGTCGCGGTGGACCCGAGCTGGTCGTCGAACGAGGATCTGCTCGGCTACCTCTCGCCCCTCGACGGCTTCTACCACGGCACGCCGTTCAGCGAGTTCGTGAAGGAAGCCGCTCGGGAGTGGGACGCCGCGAACCGCGAGTACCGGCCGCCCCGCTACTACCACGTGATCCTCGACGAGATGAACCTGGCGCGCGTCGAGCACTACTTCAGCCGGTTCCTGTCCTCGATGGAGGTTCGCTCCCGCGAGGGCGTGGCGCAGCTCGACCTCGCGCCGGGCCACCACGTGGAGCTGACCCCGAACCTGCGCTTCACCGGCACCGTGAACATCGACGAGACCACCCACGGCTTCGCCGACAAGGTGTTCGACCGCGCGCAGGTGATCGAGCTCCCGCTGGAGCGCTCCGACGTCGTTCAACATCTCGACGGCGCGCCGCACGCCGACACGTTGCTCGCGGTGTGGGACTCGCTGCGTTCGGTCGCGCCCTTCGGGTTCCGTGTGCTCGACGAGATCACGACCTACGTCCACGCGGCCGAGGAGATCGGCACCGACTGGCAGCAGGCGTTCGACGAGCAGCTCGTCCAGAAGGTCCTGCCGCGGGTCCGCGGGGACGATTCCGCCGGCGTCGCCCTCGACGCGTTCCTGGCCTCGCTCGGCGACGACTTCCCCCTGGCGACGGCCAAGGCAACGCGGATGCGGGCGGAGCTGGACGCCCATGGCTTCCTCGCGTTCTTCTAAGCCGCGACGGCCGGGCCGGCGCGCCACCACCACGCGGCGCGGCAACCCGCGCACCGCGAGCACGGGGAACCCGACGGGATCGGCCACGACGACCGCGCCGCCGACCCCCACACCGGCTCCGCCACCGTCCTCGCCGCGCGCGGTGGAGCTCGATCGTCTCCGGACCGCCGTCCGCGGGGCGGACGGCCATCCCGGCCTCGCTCGGATCCTGCCCGAGCTCCAGATCAAACATCGACGGGAGCTCCGCCGCGAGGAGCACTGGTCCAAGGAAGAGCTCGTCCGTCACCCCGAGCCGCGGCAGCTGATCCGCGCGATGCGCAAGGCCGGCAACCTCGACGACAAGGGCCGGCCCGTCTACACGCTGGACGAGCGGCGCTTCTCGACGGCCGACATCCACGAGAACCGCTACGTGCGCGGCGTGGTCGACGAGGTCAAGCGGCGGTTGCTGACCCTGCTCGACGAGGGCGTGCCCGAGGCGATCCCCCTCCTCCAGGAACTCGAACGGGCCCGAGCGCAGGCATCGTTCCTGGCGGAGGTGGGACCACCCGGGCGTCGCGGCCGCGAGCCCACCACGACCCTGATGAAGGACCCGATCTATCGGGCGGTCGTGGCGTTGCGCGTGTGAGTCCTGCTCACGCGTCGGTGCTTCGGGGCCGGCGCGCCGCGCGCCGCAGCGGGCTCACCAGCCGCGCGCGCTCGACCGCGCGTCGCAGCTCGATCTCCCGCCGGCTGGCGGCACGTCGGGTCAGATCTGTCGGGAACGGCATCCACGTCATCTTGCACACCTCCTCCGTCCGGCGGTATCGTTCGACGTGAAGATACTCCACCTGAAAGTTTTATGTCAAGAGACTTGAGGTCGAAAGGAAAGGGCGATGGGCAGGCAGGACTCGGTCGACCGTTTCATCGAGAGCCAGGTCCGCGACCTCTACCCGTCGCTCGACCCCGAGGTCGAGGCGGCGGTCGAGCGCTTCTCGAAGATCGCGAAGTACCTCGACCGGACGACCGAGCGCACGGTGGCGGAGTTCGGTCTGAACGGCGGGGAGTTCCACGTCCTGCAGAAGGTCCGATGCTCCCCCACGCAGACGATGACCGCCGGCGAGCTGGCCGAGCGCCTGTCGCTGTCGTCCGGCGCCATGACGAACCGGCTCGACGGTCTGGAGGAGGCCGGGCTGATCACGCGCCTGCGCGACCCGGAGGACCGGCGGAGCGTGGTGGTGCGGCTCACCGACGCGGGGGTCGGCGTGATGGACCGCGCCGTGGAGACCCAGGGCGCCGTCGAGGAGCGGTTCCTGAGCGTGCTGTCGTCCTCGGACGGGAAGAAGCTGAACGACCTGCTCCGCACGCTCCTGCTGGAGATCGAGGATCGGACGGAGCTGCGGAAGGAGACCGCCGTCAGGACGTGACGGCGGTGTGCGCCTCGGCCACGAGCGTCTCGGCGCCACCGGATCCGTTGGCCAGGTCCAGCACGATCCCCACGTGGTCGTCCGCGTGCCAGATGCAGGCGGACCCGTCCACCCCCGCTCCGCGGACCGGCACGCAGCGGTACGCCGCGCCCTCGTGGGTTCCGCTCACGGTGTCGGCCGTGTCGATCGTGGCGCCGGCCTGACCCATCCCCTGGATCAGTGCGTCGTACAGCTGATCCGTGGAGTCGAGGGCACGCCCCTCCACCAGGATGAGCATCGACTCGGGGAACGAGCTGCGCCCGTAGGTCGCAGCCTCGACGTCCAGGTCCCACCGCTCGCCCTCGGAGCGCATCTCCTCCTCGAAGTCACGAGCCGTGTCGTTCGTCTGCCGCGGGAGCCCGCCCAGCGAATCGGGGATCTCCACGCCGCCCCCGAGCAGCGCGCCGACCAGCAGGTACCCGAGGACCGCGCCGACCGCGCCGAGGCCGATCCGGATCACCAGGCTCGTCCTCGACGAGGATGCGGACGGCTCCTCGAGCGCGCCGGGGATCGGCCGCGGACCGAGCGTCGTCGGTGCACCGGTGCCGCCGTTCCGACCGAGGACCGCGGAGCCTCCGATCACCGGATGGCGGAGGCCCTCCGGACGGGCGACGCTGCCGGCCGGCGGCGGCGGGACGTCGACCAGGCGCGCGAAGCACTGCCAGCAGAACTCGGCGCCGGCAGCGTTCTCGGCTCGGCACGCGGGACACGCGCGCTTCTCGTCCACCTGCATGGTCGCGCCCTCCAGGGCGGGTCTTCCTCCGTCCATCGGCAGGGAGCGGCGAGCACCTGAGGGCGCGGGGGAGCCGGCCCCGGTAGCCTCAGCGGCGATGGCGACGCGAACGATCCACCTGTCCGGACCCGTGGATCTGCGACGGACGCTCCTCCCTCTGCGTCGCGGGCATCGGGACCCGACGACGCGAACGGAGGGGGCCACGGTGATCCGGGCGATCCGCACCGCCGACGGCGCGGCGACCCTCACGCTCCGTCAGGTGGGCGAGGACCTGATCGAGGCCGACGCGGTCGGTCCCGGGGCGGGGCGAGCGCTCGACGAGGCCCCCGGCCTGACGGGGGCGCTCGACGACCCCGACACCTTCCGGCCGCGGGACGACGTGGTCCGTGAGCTCTGGCGCCGGTACCGGGGGGTCCGGCTCACCCGAGCGCCGGTGCTGCCCGTCCTGATCGCGGCGATCCTCGAGCAGAAGGTCACCGGAGCCGAAGCGCGGGGCGCGTGGCGCGGGCTGGTCTTCGCCACCTCCGAGCGGGCTCCCGGGGAGGCCCCGGTGTGGCTGCCCCCCGACCCGGACCGGGTCGCGGCGACGCCCTCGTACGTGTTCCATCGGTTCGGCGTCGAGGCGCGGCGCGCGGACGTGGTGCGCGCGGTGTGCTCACGGGCGGCTCGGATCGAAGGGTTGGGATCGTCCGAGGACCTTCAGACCTGGCTCCGTGCCCACCGGGGGATCGGCCCGTGGACGACCGCGGAGACCGCCCGGCTCGCGGTGGGCGACCCCGACGCCGTCTCGGTCGGCGACTTCCACCTCCCGGATCTGGTCGCGTGGACGCTCGCGGGGGAGCCGAGAGCCGACGACGCGCGCATGCTCGAACTGCTCGAGCCCTACCGCGGGCAGCGGGGCCGGCTCCAGGTGCTGCTGGAAGCGGGGGGCGCCACGGCGCCCAGGTACGGGCCGCGGACCGAGATCCGGTCGATCGCCGGCCTGTGACCGGCGGACTCAGAGCTCCAGGTACCCGTCCAGATCCGCCTGCACGTGTGGGATCACGTCGAGGACGTAGCGACCCCCGACGCATCCGGGACACCAGCTCGAGGCGTTGATCGCCAGGGCCGTCTGCATCGCCGACCCGCACCGTCGGAGGGAGGTCACGATCGGCCCGTAGCGGTAGACGGTCCAGCCGTTCTCCAGGGTCTCCCACGTCGCCCGGAGCCCCTGCGCCAAGGACCGGAAGTCCTGGACGCCGACCGAGTTGAAGTCGGTGGATCCGGGCATCCGGTGGGTCGTGGCCAGCGGGTTCCAGGCCGCCTGCGTGGACTCGGCCGCCTGCCAGGCGGCCAGGACGACCAGGTTGCCCCGGCACGTGGGGGCACCGACCATCCGCAGGAACAGCTCCGCCCAGCGACCGTACGTGACGTGCGATCCACCCTGCAGCGCGTCGGCCAGGTCCCCCAGCCCGATCGGGAGACCGGGGGCGAGCTGGTCCCGAAGCACCTGGACGACCTCGAGCGCCTCACGTCGTGCGGCGTCGAGCGCGGCGAAGGCGGCAGCCTCGTCGGCGGCGGCCGCGACGCGCTCCTCGCGAGCGGTCTCGAGCTCCGAGATCGACGCGGTGCGATCGGCCGCGAGCGCGTCGAGTACGAGCACGCGGGTCTGCAGGTCGCGTTCCAGCAGCGACACGTCGCCGGCGACCCTGACCGCCTCCGTGGCGGCGACGTCCGCGAACGCCAAGCTGTCCGTGGCGTCGGCCAACGACCCGCTCTGGAGGAACGCCTCGATGGGCGCGGCCCCCAGGATCCCGGGCCCCGCGTCCATGAAGGCCTCCGCGGCGAGACTGCTCAGCTCCTGGCGGACCGCGTCGCGGCGCTCCTGCGCCCGCTCGACCGACGCGAGCACGTCCCGACGCGCCTGCTCCAGGGTCCCCAGGTGGGTCGAGGCGAGGGCGATCCGGTCGTCGATCGCTGCGAGCTGCTCGCGATGGGCCTGCAGCGACCCGGTCAGGCCACCGATCTCCGCGGTGAGGCGCTCGAGACGGCCCTCGGCCTCCGCGAGCGAGCCGCCGCCCGAGGCCGCCGCCGGCGCCGGCCATGCGGGCAGGATCACGAGCACCAGGAAGGCGCCCGCGAGGGCCGCGATCGTGATGCGGTGTGCGCGCTCGCCGGACACCACCGCGGTATCGACCCCGGCGGGGTCGGGGTTGACCGGGCGGGTAGGGACGATCGGGTGGCGCGGTCAGCTCCCGGTGGCCTCCGCGAGCAGCGTGGCGACGTCGGCGACCCGCACGGCGGAACCCTTCGCCTTCGCCGCGTCGTCGAGCATCACGAAGCAGTAGGGGCACGCGGTGGCCACCGTCTCGGCGCCCGTGGCCGCGGCCTCCGCGAACCGCGTGTCGTTGATCCGCGCGTCGCCCCCCTCCTCCATCCAGAAGCGGGCGCCGCCGGCGCCGCAACAGAACGACGACTCGCGGCTGCGCGGCATCTCGGTGGTCGCGGCTCCCGCGCCGTCGAGTACGTGTCGGGGGGCGTCGTACCGGCCGTTGTGGCGGCCCAGGTAGCAGGCGTCGTGGTACGTGACGCTGCCCGGTGACGATGATCCCTGCGGCCGAAGTCGGCTCTCCTCCAGCAGCCGTGCCAGCAGCTCGGTGTGGTGGACGACGTCGAACCGGCCGCCGTACTGCGGGTACTCGTTCGCGAGCGTGTTGAAGCAGTGGGCACAGCTCGCGACGATCGTCGTGACGCCGCTGTCGTCCAGGGTCTGCACGTTCTGCTCCGCGAGCATCTGGAAGAGGTATTCGTGGCCCAGTCGACGCGCGGGGTCCCCGGTGCATCGCTCGCGCGGTCCGAGGATCGCGAAGTCCACGCCCGCCGCTGCCAGGAGCCGGGCGATCGACCGGGTCGTCTCGCGCGCGCGTTCGTCGAACGCCCCGGCGCACCCCACCCAGAACAGCACCTCCGGGGCGGGATCGCCCGGCGCGAGCACCCGGACGTCCAGGCCCTCCGTCCACTCGGTCCTCGCGGCGGCGGGCTGCCCCCAGGGGTTCTCCGAGGGCCCCTCGATCCCCCGCAGCATCGCCCCCGCCTCGGTCGGGAACCGCGACTCGGCCATCACCAGGTGGCGCCGCAGATCGACGATCGTGTCGACGTGCTCGATGTCCACCGGACACGCCTGCACGCATGCGCCGCACGTCACGCAGTCCCAGACGACCTCGTCCGTGACGGCGTTGGGGACGAGGGGCTGGAGCTCGACCGGACCCCCTTCGGTCGCGGCGAGGATCGCGGGGCCTTCGGCGATCACGTGGTCGCGCAGGTCCATCATCAGGAGCTTGGGCGACAACGGCTTGCCGGTCGCCCATGCGGGGCAGACCTCCTGGCACCGGCCGCACTCGGTGCAGCTGAAGAGGTCCAGCAGCTGCTTGTGCGATAGGTCGGTCGCCACGGCGGCGCCGAACCGCGGGTCCTCGTCGGCAGCGTCCAGATCGATCGGCCACGGCTCCAGCCTGCCCGGCGGCCCGTTCTTCGCCAGATACACGTTCGGGGCGGCGGTGAGGATGTGCAGATGCTTCGACCGCGGCAGGTAGGCGAGGAAGCCCAGCACGATCAGCAGGTGCGACCAGACGAACACCCGCTCCAGCAGCTCGGTGGCCCGGCCGCCGCCGAACCACCCTGAGATCGCGTTCGCAGCCGGCATCGACGCGGGGTGCTCGGCGATCCCCAGCGCGATCCGCGTGGCGTTCCACAGCGTCAACGTGACCACGATGCCCAGGATCGTGAGCAGGATCAGGTCGGCCTCCTGCAGGTGCGAGCCCCGGAAGCGGTCGGGACGTTGCACCTTCCGGATCCAGAACGCGACGCCCACACCGACCACCACGAGCGCGGAGAACACGTCCACCAGCAGCACGTACCAGGGGGCGTCACCCAGCAGTGGCAACGAGGCATCGCGGTCCACGATCGCGATCGCCGCCTCGACGATCGTGGGGAACAGGACCAGGAACCCCCAGAAGATCGCGGCGTGCATCAGGCCCGGCACGAGCTTCTGCAGGAGCTTGCCCTGTCCCAGCACGTGGACCAGCTCGCGGCGGACCCGCGGACCCGGGTCCTCGGTGCGCCCGGCGTCGCGACCGGCGCGCACCACCCCGACGCGTGGCCGCGCCCGCCGGACGAACACGACGACCGCGGTGCCGACCGCGACGACCAGCGCGAGGAGGCTGAGCGCCGTGGTCACCGTGCGCGCTCTTCCCGCATCGTGGCGATGCTACGCGCTGGTTCGTCCGTCGTCGCCGGGAGCGGGCACGCGTGCTCCGAGGCTCAGTAGTCGGGTCGCTGCGCGACCAGGACCAGCACGGCGGCCGCGATCGCGCATCCCACCGCGATCAGGATGTACAGGGAGCTCGTCTCGCTGACCTCGAGGTCGGTGGAGAGCTGCTCGCCGAGACCCTCGTACACGGTGTTCAGCTCGGCCGCCGTCTCCGCGGTGAACGACTCGGCCCCCGTCGTCTCGGCGATGTCCTGGAGGAGCTGGTCGTTCTCCAACTCGACCCGGCCGCTCAGGAGAACCGTGGACACGGGGATCTCGAGGCCGGCGGCTCGCTCGGCCGCCACCTCCGGGGGCACCTCGTCGGGCACGAGCGTGATCCCGTCCGAGAGGAGGACCACCGCGGCCTCCCTTTTCCCCTCCTCATCCCAGTCCGACAGGATCGCATCGATGGCCGCGCTGAGGGCGTCGCCGATCCGCGTCCCCCGTCCCCGCGGCAGGTCCGCGAGCGCCGCGGCCGCTTCCTCGTGGTCGGCCGTGGGGGGCACGACCTCGTCCGGCATCCCCGCGAAGGCGATCACGCCGACCCGCGTCCCGCCGGGGAGCTCGTCGAGGAAGCTCGTCGCCGCCGCCTGGGCGGCCACGAGGCGCGTTGGCTGGATATCGGTGCGGTCCATCGAGGAGGACACGTCGATCACCAGGATCGCCGTGCCATGGGAGGTCTGCCGGTCGAAGCGGAACCCGGTCAGCCCCAGCACGAGGCTGACCACCGCCAGCCCGAGCAGCACGACGGGCAGGACCTTCTGCCACGTCGGCGTCTTGCGGAAGCTGCTGGTCGGGCGCTTCCCGCCGCGCGACGGTCCGCCGCCTCGGGTGCGGGACGTCCCCCCGCGCGAGCGGTCGCTGCGC
>DATBJQ010000085.1:0-6164 GCA_036556385.1 Actinomycetota bacterium
AGGACGACGACCAGCGCGATGCCGACCACCACGGCCACCGCGAGCAGGATCCAGACGAGCGCGCTGGTGCCGCCGCCGCCCGTGCCGATCGCCGAGCCCACAGCCTCGAGCTCGTTCACCTCGCCGAACCCGAGCCGCCAGGTGACCGTCGTGCCCTCGAGCTCGCCGTTGTGGGACCGGACCTCGCCGGGGAAGGTCACCGAGACGTGCACGTCCAGGCTGTCGAGCAGCCCCTCGCCCCCGGGCACCTGGGACGTGTCGAACTCCTCGCCCGTCGCGTCGAACGTGCCGGACACGACGAAGGTGTCACCCTGTCGAACGATCGAGAGCTCGTCCGCCCCCGACGTGCCGTCGAAGACCGACAACGGCGCTCCCGTGAACGTGAACTCGCGCCCGACGAAGTCTCCGTCCTCGTAGGGCGCCGACTCCACGTCGACCCCCTCGGGGATCCCGGCCTCCCCCTCGATCTGCTCCTGGAGGTCGTCCACCGACTGCCCCGTGAGCTCCAGGAGCTGGCGATCGACGGCGAAGACGATCGTGCCGTCCACCGTGTTGTCCGGGTTGAGCGTCAGGTCCTGGTACGCGCGCAGGCAGCCGGTCGCCGACAGCGCGAGCATGCCGATCGCGACGACCCTGGCCGCCCTCCGGAGCGCTCGCTGCATCGCCGCCCCCTCCTCCTCAGCCGATCAGCGTCCGGAGCTGGCGCAGCGCCACCGTGAGCTGCGAGGCGTCGGTCACGCCTTCCATCGCGAGTCCACGCATGAACCGCCGGACACGCTCGACGGCCTCCTCGCGGCCGTCCAGGAACGCCTCGACCGCCTCGTCGATCGGGAGATCCGGCCACTCCTCGAGCACCCGCTCGCACAGACGGCGACGCAAGGCGAGCAGGTCGTCCTCGGTGGACAGGAGCGCCCACCGTTGCCACCGGCTGGTGGTGGTGAGGGACTCGAGCTGCGCCTCCAGCCAATCGATCTCGAGCCGCCGCCCGAGCAGGAAGAACCCGCGCGCCACCTCGAGCGGCACCCGGCCGGTGGCGTGCGAGACCGCGATGATGTCCGGGGCATGCACGAGCTCCGGCTGGAAGGCGTGGCGCCGGGCGACATCGTCCGGGACGCCCTGCTCGATCAGCCGCTGGGCCTCCAGCTCGTGCTCCTCCCGCCAGGGGTCCGGACCGATCTGATCGATCGCGGCGGAGAGCTCCGCGAACGACGCCCGCGCCGTCGCCACCGCCTCCGACAGACGCTGGCCCGCTGCCTGCACCAGGTACCACCGCGACGTGGTCTCGACGAGCCAGTCGACGCCGCTCATCAGCTCGCTTTGGACGCGGGGGTCGATCCTGCCGTCCAGGGCCTCGACGGCGTCCCAGCGCTCCAGCGCTCCGGTGACGTCGCGGGCGATCCGGAACGCGCGCACCACGTCGGCGGGCTCCGCCCCCGTCTCGGTCACCATCCGTGACACGAAGGTGATGCCCTGCGAGTTGACGACGTCGTTGGCCGCGATCGTGGCGATGATCTCGCGTCGCAGCGGGTGGTGGACGAGCAGGTGACCGAACCGTTCGACGATCGCTCGCGGGAAGTACCGCTCGAGGTCCGCGGCCAGGTAATCGGTGTCCGGCAGGTCGCTCGCCAGGAGCTCCGCGTACACCCAGCGCTTCGCGTAGGCCAGCAGGACCGAGAGCTCCGGGCGCGTGAGGCCCAGGCCGGCCGCACGGCGCTCGAGCATCTCCTCGGTCGAGGGGAGGAACTCGACGTCGCGCTCGAGCTCACCGTCGGCCTCGAGGCGCTGCATCAGGTCCTCGTCCGCCTCGAGCCGCTGGACGGACACCTCCTCCTCCTGGGACAGGATCTGGGCCTGGAGGTAGTTGTCGTAGAGCACGTGGCGAACCACATCCGGCGCGCAGGCCTGCAGCAGCGCGGTGCGCTCCTCGAGCGCCAGCTCCCCCCGTTGGATCGCGAGTCCCAGCAGGATCTTCCAGTTGACCTCGTGGTCGGACGTATCGACACCCGCGGAGTTGTCGATGAAGTCCGTGTTGATCCGGCCGCCGCTGCGGGCGAAGGCGATCCGGCCGCGCTGCGTGAACCCGAGGTTGCCTCCCTCGCCGACGACGCGCGCGCGGACCTCCTCCCCGTTCACACGGACCTGGTCGTTCGCACGGTCGCCGACCTCAGCGTTCGGCTCGGCGGGCCCCCGGACGTAGGTTCCGATGCCGCCGTTCCACAGCAGGTCGACCGGTGCACGGAGGATCCAGCGGATCAGCTCGGCGGGCATCATGTCGCGGGGAGCGTCGTCGGGGATGCCCACGGCGGCCCGGACCTGCGGCGACGGCGTGACGCTCTTCGCCTTGCGGTCGAACACGTCCCCGCCCTCCGACAGGACCGTCCGGTCGTAGTCGGCCCAGCTGGACGCGGGCAGATCGAACAGACGCTTGCGTTCGGCGAAGGCCAGCGTGGGGTCGGGGTCCGGATCGAGGAACACGCTGCGGTGGTCGAACGCGGCGACCAGGCGGACGCGATCCGTGTACAACATGCCGTTGCCGAACACGTCGCCCGACATGTCGCCGATGCCGATCGCCGTGAACGGATCGCGCAGGACGTCGATCCCCAGCTCCCGGAAGTGGCGCTTCACCGACTCCCAGGCCCCGCGCGCCGTGATCCCCAACGCCTTGTGGTCGTAGCCGGCCGAGCCGCCGCTCGCGAAGGCATCGCCCAGCCAGAACCCGTAGCGCTCCGCCACCCCGTTGGCGATGTCGGAGAACGTGGCCGTCCCCTTGTCCGCCGCCACCACGAGGTACACGTCGTCGCCGTCGAGGACCCGGACCCCCTCGGGGTGCACCACCTTCGCCTCGACGAGGTTGTCCGTGATGTCCAGCATGCCCTGCATGAACGTCACGTACTGGATCACGACCTCCTGCTTCAGCTCCTCCAGCGTGGCCGGCTGCCGCTTGAGGACGAAGCCGCCCTTCGAGCCGTCCGGGACGATCACCGCGTTCTTCACCTTCTGGGCCTTCATCAGCCCGAGGACCTCGGTCCGGTAGTCCTCGCGACGATCCGACCACCGGATCCCGCCCCGGGACACCATGCCGCCGCGAAGATGGATCGCCTCCATGAACGGGGAGTAGACGAAGATCTCGAAGAGGGGGTGCGGACGCGGCATCTCGGGGACGACGTCGGAGCGCAGCTTGAAGGACAGGTAGGTGCGATCGGACAGGTAGGCGTTCGTCCGCACCGTGGCGTCGATCGTGCCGACCAGGGAGCGGATGATCAGGTCCTGGTCGAGCGATTCCACGCTCTGCAGGCCCTTGATCAGGTCGGTGCGGATCGCCTCCGCCTCCTCCGGCGGGGCCGCGCGCACCGGATCGAACTTCGCCTCGAACAGCTCGACGAGCATCCCCGCCAGCACCGGATTGCCCGCGAGCGCGTCGTTGCGATACTCCTCGGTGAAGCGCGTCGATACGCGCATCCGGTACTTCCGGTAGGCGCGGAGGATCTGGACCTGGCGCCAGTCGAGGGAGGACGCCGTGACCAGGCGGTTCAGCGAGTCCACCTCGGCGTCGCCGCGCCACATCGCCCCGATCGCCGAGACCATGCGGTCGGCCTCATGGTCCAGCTCGATCACGGCGCCGCGCGCATCCAGCACCCCGAAGTCGTGGATGTACTCGCGGCCCTCGCCCAGCATGTGGACGGGGATCTCCTCGATCGCGCGGAGCCCCAGCGACTCGAGCAAGGGCATGAACGCCGACAGCTCCACCCGGCCGCCGGTCTTGTAGAGCTTCACCCGAGTGAGGCGCTCGCCGGTGGCCTCCCGGCCGATCCCCACCACGAAGCCTTCGGTCGACGCCTCGAGCTCCTCCAGGTGGTCGACGTCATCCACGACGAGCGCCCAGTCCGTCTGACCGATCTTGTAGTAGTCGGGGAACCTCGGGCCGTACTTGTCCGCGAGGTGGGCGCCGCGCTCGGCGCCGAACCGGGTCACGAGCGCGTCGAGCAGGTCGTCGTCCCACGTCCGGGCGAGACGCTCCACCTCGTGCTCGAGCGCCTCGTACGGGATCTCGGGGATCTGGACCCCGGCGTCGACGTGGACGGTGAAGAAGATCCGGGCGCTCTCGGTCTCGCCCAGCGAAAGGTGGTAGTCGACCGTCGACCCATGGAACCGCTCCAGGAACATCTGCTGCAGGCGCTTGCGGAGGTCCGCGCTGAACCGCTCGCGGGGCAACGCCACCACGATCGACACCTGCCGGCCGTAGAGGTCCTTGCGGACCAGGACGCGGATCCCCCCGTGCTTCTCCAGCTGCAACAGCCCCACGACGAGCCGACGCAGCTCCTCGGTCGACGCCAGGAACAGCTCGTCGCGCGGGAACGACTCGAACAGCTCGACGACCTCCTTGTAGTCGTGGGAGCCGGGGATCAGGTCCTCGGCGGCCACGATCTGGTCGAGCTTGTGATGCAGCAGCGGCGTCTTGGCCGCCGACTCCATGTAGGCCTTGCTGGTGAACAGGCCGATCAGTCGCGACTCGCCCAGGATCTCGCCGTCCTGCCCCACACGGCGCACGCCGATGTAGTCCATCCGGGCGCGGCGGTGCACGGTCGAGTAGGCGTTGGTCTTCGAGATCACCAGGAGGTCGCCGCCCTCGATCCGCCGGCGGATGTCGGGGGCGAGCGACGCCAGCGGGGTCGTCTCCGCGAAGGTCGACCGGCCGACGTCGGACAGGATCCCGAGCCCGGAGGCGGGAACCGTGCGGATCCCACGCCCCTCTGGCTCGTCGACCAGCTCGTACTCGCGATAGCCGAGCAGGACGAAGTTCTGCTCGAGGAGCCAGTCGAGGAAGTCGACGGTCTCGCCGACCTCCTGGGGCGAGTAGCGGACGGCGGCCATCCGGGCCATCTCGATCATGTGCCGCACCCGGGTCACCATGGGCTCGAAGTCGCGGACGACCAGGCGCACGTCGTGGAGGATCTCCCGGACCCGGTCCTGCAGATCGGCGCGCTCCTGCTCGCCGATCCGGCGGTCGACCTCGAAATGCATCACGGACTCGCGGTGCGCCGCGTCGCGACCCGAGAGCACCCGCTCGAGCCGGCCGTCCTCGTCGCGCGCCGTCCCGACCACGGGGTGGAGCAGACGCGTGACCCGCAGCCCCCGCGCGACCAGCTCCTCGGTCACCGAATCCACGAGGAAGGGGGAGTCGTCGGTGTTCGTCTCGATCACCGTGCCGGCGACGGAATACCCGTGCTCCTGCTGCGTCGGCACGAAGACCCGGACCGACGAGGGGTGCGCCCCCCGCTCGTCGACGAACGCGAACAGCGAACGGGTGGCCGCCAGCAGCTGCGGAACGCCGATGTCGGCGAGCTCGTCCTCACCGAGACGGCGTAGGAAGGCCTTGGCGAACGCGGCCATCGCGTCACGCCGCTCGGGGAACCGGCCGCCCTGGATCTGCTCCAGGATCTCCTCGAGCACGGGGTGGGGGTGCGGATGGGGAGGCACAGCCGGCGACGGCTGCTCGGCGCTCTCGGACACGGTCGTGTCTCGCTCCAGTGCTGGGTCCGTTCGGGGAGGCTCGGGCTCCATCGTAGCCGGTCCGTTCGGCGCCATGGTCAGCCGCTCGGCGACGGCTCGGGATGGATCTCGGCCTCATGGGTGAGGACGACCGTGGGGCGGATCGTGGCGGCCACCGCGCAGTACTTCCCCTCGGCGAGCTCGATCGCGCGCGCCGCCTTCCGAGGATCGATCGTCCCCGTGAGCACGAAACGACAGTGGATCGACCGGAAGGTCCACGGCGGATCGGGGTCCTGGATCCAGCTCACGTCGATCTGGAGCTGCCGGAGATCCTGCCGCTGCTTCCGCAGGATCTCCACGACGTCGTACGCGGTGCAGGCGGCCAGCGACAGGGGGAGCAGATCCGAGGGCTTGGCGCCGGGCCCCTCCGGGTTCCCACCCACCAGGACGGGATCGCCGTAGGCCGTCCGACCCAGGAACTGGAGGCGTTCGCCGGTCCACGTGAGCCGGATCGTGCGCTCACCGCCATCCGCCGGCGGTGACCACTGCCCCGGCTCGGGGCGCTCCCCGGGGCTCATCGCGAGCGAGTGTACCGGCCCGGGTCTCGAGCAGGTCCCGACTTCCGTACGTGGCCCGGCCGGGGGCCGGACGGTAGGCTAGGCCGACCGCACCTG
>DATBJQ010000086.1:0-1853 GCA_036556385.1 Actinomycetota bacterium
ATCACGCCCAGCTTGATCTCGGGCTGCCCGACGATCCCATCCTCGGCCAGGTAGCGGAGGTCGGCCGCCAGCGCCAGCTCGAACCCGCCGCCCAGCGCGTACCCGTTGATCGCCGCGATCGAGACCTTCGGGGTCGCCTCCAGCAGGTCCAAGGCGTCTCCCAGGGCGCTCACGACGGGCCGGACCTCCTCGGGGGAGAACTCCGCCATGGCCGCGATGTCGGCGCCCGCGGCGAAGATCCGCCGCCCGCCCCACACGACGATCGCACCCACGGCGTCGTCGTTCCCGGCGGCGAGGATCACCTCCTGGAGCTCCAGGCCGGTGGCGTGATCGATCGCGTTCGCCGGCGGCCGATCCAGGCGGATCAGCCCGACGCCGTCCGTCACCTCGAGCTCGACCGCGCCCATCGCGGGAACCCTACCCGCGGTCCTCGGCTCCCGCCACGACCGGCCGTTGCATCGATCGTTGCATCTGCAACATCGTGCTACACTCCGCGGCCGGATGAGCCTGGCCGAGCAGCACCCCGCCGACGTGATCGAGCTCCTGCGGAGCCGAGGGCTCCGCATGACCCCGCAGCGCCGGGCGATCGTGGCCGAGGTGATGCGCACGAACGGCCACATCTCCCCGCCCGCGATCACGCGGAAGATCCAGAGCGAGATGCCGGGCGTGAACGCCTCGACGGTCTACCGCACCCTCGGGCTGCTCGAGGAGGTCGGGGTCCTGCAGCACTCCCACCTGGAGAGCGGCGCCGAGTATCACCGGGCCGAGGAGGCCCAGCACGTCCACCTGATCTGCGCTCGATGCGGGCGCGACGACCCGCTCTCGCTGCGCGAGGCCGAGTCGCTGCACCGGCTGATCCGCAAGCACCACGGGTTCGAGGCCGACCTGTCGCATTTCGCGATCACGGGCCTCTGCGAGGACTGCGCGGCGGCCGCCTAGCCCGAGCCCGGCCCCCGCGCTCAGTGCTCGTGCTCGTGGCGGTGCTCGTGCTCGTGGCGCAACGGTACGCCGCCCGGCGATCGCTCCTCGGCGAGGTGCGGGAAGAACCCGAACGGCAGCTCCAGGCGATTCGCCGCCATCAGCACGTCGTCCGAGAGCACCTCGACCGTCCGGCCGTCCGCGACGATCACGCCGTCGTTCATCACGACCGCACGCGGGCAGAGCTCCAGCGCGTACGGCAGGTCATGCGTGACCATCAGCATCGTGATGTCGAGCGAGCGCAGGATGTCGGCCAGCTCGTGACGCCCGGCCGGGTCCAGGTTCGACGATGGCTCGTCCAGCACCAGGATCTCAGGCTGCATCACGAGCACCGTGGCGACCGCCACCCGGCGACGCTGGCCGAAGCTCAGGTGGTGCGGCGGACGATCGGCGAACGCCTCCATCCCGACCGCGGTCAGCGCCTCGAGGACCGCCGTGTCCAGCTCGTCACCCCGCACGCCCAGGTTCGCCGGTCCGAACGCGACGTCCTCGCGCACGGTCGGCATGAAGAGCTGGTCGTCGGGATCTTGGAAGACGATCCCCACCCGCCGGCGGATCTCCTTCAGCGTGGCCTTGCCGACGGGTAGTCCGCCGACCCGGACCGACCCGTGCTGGGTGTCCAGGATCCCGTTCAGATGCATCACGAACGTGGTCTTGCCCGCCCCGTTCGGCCCCAGCAGCGCCACCCGCTCGCCACGACCGATCGTCAGGTCGACCCCGAACAGGGCCTGGTGGCCGTCCGGGTAGGCGAACGCCAGATCCTTGACCTCGAGCGCGGGGCCGGTCACGGCTGCACCGCCCAGGCCACGGCCGCGATCAGGGTCGCGACGGCCGGGAACGCGAGCGCGGCCGCCCACATCCCGCGGCTCGCGGAC
>DATBJQ010000087.1:0-5645 GCA_036556385.1 Actinomycetota bacterium
GGTGGCCAGCGGCTTGGCGAAGAAGTACCCCTGACCCAGGTCGCAGTGCATCTCCAACAGCCGCTCGAGCTGGTCGGCGCGTTCGATGCCCTCGGCCACCGGCTTCAGGTTGAGGATCCCGGCGAGCTCGATCACGGCCGCCGTGAGGGCCGAGGCCTCACCGCCCTCGCTGACACCGTCGATGAAGGACTTGTCCACCTTGAGGATGTCGACCGGGAACCGCCGGACGTAGTTCAGCGACGAATAGCCCGTCCCGAAGTCGTCGATCGCCAGCTGCACGCCCAGCTCCTTCAGCTGCGTGAGCCGCGAGATCGAGAGGTCCATGTCCTGCATCATCACGCTCTCGGTGATCTCCAGGATCAGGAGCTGGGGCTCCAGCCCGGTGCGCGTCAGGATGTCCCGGACCTCGTCCACCAGCTCCGCGCGCTGCACCTGCCGGGCCGACAGGTTCACGGCCATGTGCAGCCCGCCGAACTCCTCTTGCAGCGCCACCGCCCGCCGGCAGGCCTCCCGCAGGACCCAGGCGCCGATCGGGACGATCAGCCCGGTCTCCTCGGCGAGCGGGATGAACTCGAGCGGCGGGACGATCCCCCGGGTCGGGTGCACCCACCGCAGCAGCGCCTCCACGCCGGAGATCCTGCCCGTCTCGAGCTCCATCACGGGCTGGTAGTGCAGGACGAACTCCTCGTGGTCCAGGGCCCGCTGCAGGTCGGCCTTCAGCTCCAACCGCTTCAGCGCGGTCTCGTGCATCGCGGGCTCGAAGAGCTGGTAGCGGCCCTTGCCGTTCTCCTTCGCCATGTACATCGCGACGTCGGCGTTGCGCAGGAGCTCCTCCGCGCCCTCCTCCCCGCCGTCGCCGGAGGACTCGTCGGCGATCGCGATCCCCAGGCTCGCCTTGACGAAGAACTCCTTGTCGTCGATCTGGAACGGCTCGTCGAACGTCTGCATGATGCGGTCGGCGACCTCCACGGCCTCCAGGCCCTCCTCGCCGTCCTCCAGCAGGATCGCGAACTCGTCCCCGCCGAGCCGGGCCGCCGTGTCGGCGGCACGCAGCTCGCCGCGCAGCCGCTCGCCGACCTCGCGCAGCAGCTGGTCGCCGGCGGCGTGGCCCATCGAGTCGTTCACGGTCTTGAAGTCGTCGATGTCCATGAACAGGACGGCGATCGACTTGTGGTCGCGCTCCTGGCGCTCGAGGGCGTGCAGCACGCGGTCGCGGAACAGCGCCCGGTTCGCGAGGCTGGTGACCGAGTCGTGGAACGCCTGGTGCTGCAGCTGCTCCTCGAACTGCTTGCGTTCGCTGATGTCGCGGATGTTCAGGACGATGCCGTGAACGTTGGGGTCGTTCAGCAGGGCCGTCCGGAGGGTCTCGGTGGACAGGAAGGTCCCGTCGGCGTGGTGGAGGCGGAACTCCAGCAGGCCGGGATGGCCCTCGGCGTCCGCCGACGAGGACAGGAACTGGATCGCACGGGTGCGGTCGTCGGGGTGGATCAGCTCGGCGAGCCGCTCGCCCTCGAGCGAGGTGGGGAGGAACCCCAGGACGCGGCCCGTCGAGGGGCTGGCGTACCGGACGGTGGTGTCGGGTTCGATCACCAGGACCACGTCGGAGGAGTTCTTCACCAACGACGCGAACCGGGCCTCGCTCTGCCGCAGGAGCAGGTCTTCGGTCAGGGCGGCGCTCTCGAGCGCCAGCGCCACCTGCGACGAGAGCGCCTGCAGCGCGTCGGCCACCGAGTTCTCCATCCGCTCGGGCGTCGCGACGACCAGCAGGCCGTGCATCTCGTCGCGCATGAACAGCGGCGCGACCAGCATCGAGCCCTCCTCCTGATCACGGAACAGGCCCAGCGGCTCCCGCCACGCGGAGTCGTTCAACGGACCCGCGTACACGCCCCCTTGGAGCAGGTGCTCGCGCTTCCATTCCTGGAGGGCGGTGAGGGGGAACCGGACGCCCACCACGTCGGAGCCGCCCGCCGCGGACACCACGACGAACCGGTTCTCTCGCTCGGTCTCCTCGCACAGGCGGATCGCCGCGGAGCCGCCGGTCACCGCCAGCGCGGCCTCGATCGCCGCCGCGTGGATCCCCTCGCGGCTCGTGGCGGTCACGAGGTCGGCCCCCGCCTCGCGCAGCGCGCGCTCGCGTTCGGCGGAGCGCTCCTGCATCTTGACCAGGAGGGCCATGCGGAGGATCACGAGCGAGAACATCGCGACCGTCACGGCGCTGAGCACCACCGACACGGACTCGTCGGGGCGCGCGGAGGTGAAGACGCGGAGCACCGGCGGCGTCAGGGCGACGGCGGTGAGGATCGCGAGCCGGCCGAACGTCAAGCGCTCGTCGGTCGCGGGGGCCCGCTCGGTGAGCTCGTGCATCGACGGGTGCAGGGCGGCGGTCCCCAGCAGGACGTAGAAGGCCAGCCACCCCGCCTCGAGCAGGCCGCTCCCGGGCTGGTACCCCTCGGCCGTGTACAGCCCGAACCACGCGTAGATCGCGTCGGTGGCGAACAGCGCCACGATCGCGCACATCATCAGGTAGAAGGCGGGTGGGCGCCGCCCGGCCCCGACCGCCAGTCGGATCGCGGCGCCGGCCAGGAGCAGGTCGGCCAGCGGGTAGGCCATCGCGGTCAGCTTGACCGGCAGCTCGAGATCGGTGAGCTGGGTGTACGGCGCGATCAGGAACACCCAGGAGACCGTGCCCAGGCCGATGGCGACCAGGAGCGAGTCGATCAGCCCGGCGCGGTCGCGCCCCGGGTTGCGGGCCCGGATCATCAGCAGGATCCCGACCGTCAGGAAGGGATACACCAGGAGGTAGAGGGCGTCCGCCGGGCCGGGGAACGGCACCACCCCCTCGGGGCTCTCGGGGGTGTAGACGAGCGGGAACAGCGACGGGATCGAGGCGGCGAACCGATGGTAGTTGTACGAGACGACATCGCCCGCGATGAAGACGAACTGACCGAGCGCGATCAGGATCCACGGGGCCCGGTGCTCCGGACGGTGCAGGTGGATCGCGACGAGGATCAGGATCGGCGAGGACAGGCCGATCAGGTTGAACACGAAGCTGTTCTGACCCACCCAGAAGTAGGCCAGGGAGGCGACGATGCCCGCCACCAGGTATACGAGCCAGGCGCGGTTCTTCACGTAGGCTGGTATCGGCGGCGGCGGAGCGAACCTGAGCAGCGGGGGTGGGAGGCTGTCCGAGGACCCTGGGCGCCTGGCCGGCAGGTCGGCGCTCGTCACCGGCGGAACGTCCGGGATCGGGCTTGCGGTGGTCCGTCGTTTCCTGGCCGAGGGCGCGTCGGTGGTGGCCCTCGCCCGCCGCGAGCGAACCGCTCCGCAGGAGGCCGGCGCTCGCTTCGTCGCCTGCGACGTCGCCGATCGGGGACAGGTCGACGCGGCGTTCCTCCGTGCGGTCGAGCTGGTGGGTCCGCTCGACGTCGTGGTCCTGAACGCCGGGATCGCCGAGGTCGAGGGGGCCGACGGCGGGGCGTTCGATCCGGAGACCGTCCGGGGACTGCTCGAGGTGAATTGCCTGGGCGTCCTGCACGGCCTGCGGGCGGCCGCCGGTTCGATGCGCGACGGTGGCAGCATCGTGATCACCTCCACGGCCGCCCTCGCCTGGCCCTTCCCCGGCTACCTCGGGTACAGCGCGTCGAAGGCGCCGCTCGGAGCCCTGCGCACCCACGCCGCGATGGAGCTGGGCCCTCGGGGGATCCGCGTGAACACGGTGAGCCCGGGCACGATCGTGACCGAGATGCAGCCCGACGACGACGCCGAGGCCCGGATCGCTCCCGTCGCGACGTGCCTCGGGCGCGTCGGGAGCACGGACGACGTGACGGGCGCCTACCTCTTCCTGGCGTCGGATGACAGCGCGTACGTGACGGGCACGGACCTGCGCGTGGACGGCGGGTGGATCGGGGGCCTCACGCCCGCGGAAGCGGAGCGACTGCTTCGGGGTCCGGCGTAGCCGACGGCCAGCCGCCGGCGGCCGGGGGCACGTGCTCCACGACCTGCTCCAGCTGGAAGTGGTCGTGCAGCGAATGCAGGACCTCGATCAGCTCGTCGATCTGCTCGTCGGTGTTCGCGGCCGTGACCTGGATCCGGAAGCCCACCTCGTTCTTCGGCACCAGGGGGTAGGCGGCCAAGGTCGCGTACTGCCCGTGCTCGAAGAGGTAGCGGCCGAGCTCGTCGAGCTCGTCGTAGCTCGCCAACGGGATCTCGATGATCGGGTACCCGGACGTGTTCGGCGTGTGGATCCCCATCTCGTACACGGCTCCGAGCAGCCGTCGCGTCTTCCTCGCCAGGTCGGCGCGGATCGCGTCTCCGCGGGTCCGGTTGACCGCCAGGCCCGTGAGCGCGGTGGCCAGCGAGGCGACGGGGGAGGGGCCGGAGTACAGGTACGGCGGCGCGAGGACCTTCAGCGCGTCCTTCAGCCGGGTCGGCAGCGCCATGAACGCCACGAGGGACGAGTACGCCTTCGACATCCCGGCCACGAGCACGGCACCGTCGTACGGCACGCCCTGGTGCCGGAAGACGCTGTTGCCCTTCACGCCGTACGAGCACGGTTCGTCGCGCGACCGCTCGCCGATCACCCCGAAGCCGTGGGCGTCGTCGACGTAGAGGAGGCAGTCGTAGGTCTGCGCGACCCGGGCGAACTCGGCCAGATCCGGCGCGTTGCCCGTCATCGAGTTCACGCCGTCCATCGCGATCACGCGCGGCGCGGCCGGCTCGGTGCGCCGGAGCAGCTCCTCCAGGTGGCCAGGATCGTCGTGCCGGAACCGGACGATCCGGGCGCCGTGCCCCGCCGCGACCATCGCGCCGTCGTAGATCGTCTTGTGCGCCCGGCCGTCGAGGAACAGCGTGCCGTCGCCCACCAGCACCTGGATCGCGGACAGGTGGATGTGGGTGATGGTGGGCAGGACCAGGACGTCCTCCGACCCGAGGAGCTCGGTCAGCTGCTCCTCGAGCTCCACGTAGAGGCGCGGGTTCCCGAGCAGCCGCGACCAGGAGGGGTGGGTCCCCCACCGCGCCAGGTACTCGGGGACCGAGGCCACGATCTCCTCGTCGAGATCGAACCCCAGGTAGTTGCAGGATGCCCAGTCGTTCAGCCAGCGGTCGCCGATCCTGATCCGCCGGCCGTCCTGCTCGTCGATCGTCGCGTCGAGCATCGGGTGCGTCTCCTTCAACCGAGCCAGATCCTCGACCGTTGCGGCCCACCGATCGAGCCAGCCGTCGACCTGCCGCCGGCGCGGCTTGGCGTTCGGGGACGGCTCGACCTGCTGGTCGGTGAGGCGCCGGCCGGGCTCCGATGCACCCCCGTCCGAAGGGGCGGTCAACCGTTCATCCATCGCACCTCAGCCATCGGCCGTTCGGCCGGGTGCCTTGAACGCTCCGACCTCGGTCGTGCGCCCTGCACGGCAGCGGGCCTGGGGACGCCGTCGGTCAGATGCCCGAACCGTGGCGGCGGAAGGGGCCTGGTCAGGGCGACGGGTCGGTCGCCCGTGCGCTCACGATCCGCACGATCCGGTTCTCGACCTGCTTGGCGCGCGTGTCGCTGAAGCCGCTGGACAGGATCGAGAACTCGCCCCACGCACCGGTCTCTTCGAGCCAGACCCACCCCGAGAGGGCCGAGACGTCCTCCAGCGTGCCCGTCTTGG
>DATBJQ010000088.1:0-33043 GCA_036556385.1 Actinomycetota bacterium
CCCGGCCGCCACGTCGGGGCTCCGTCAGCTACGCGGTGCGGCGCGCTCGGGGACGGTGGCCCGGCGCTGCTTCTCCATCACGCGGGTCCGCGTGTCGCGGCGCTGGCGACGGCGGGTCGTCCCGACCTCGAGGAAGGCCACGATCGCGAGGGCGATCAGCAGGCCGAACACAGCGGCCGCGAGCGCGCTCCGAAGCGCAGGCGTCATCCAGTTGAGCTTGTCGTTCGTTACTGGAAGTTCGAGGAGAAGTGGGTCCGCGCCGTCACGTGTCCCCTCGGCGAGGGCCAACTTGATCTGCGTCGACTCGAGCGCTTCTTGCTTAGCGGTCAAGGTCGATTGGAGAGCGGAAAGCTGCCGGATGTCGTCGATCACGGCCGTCTTCTCATCAAGGAACGCCTGCGCTTCCGCGATCTGTTCGGTGTCACCCGAAGCCTGGGCTGCGTTGAAGGCGTCGCGTGCGTTCGTGTACCGCTTCTCCGAGATCGTCACGAACTTCTCGTTCAAGGAGATATTCGTTTCCAGCTTGGCGTCGTCATAGTCACCTTGGGCTCGATCGACGAGCCGTTGCTCCGCCTCCACCTGCGCTGTTAGCAGCGCGATCTGAACCTTTGCCTTTGCTCGGAGAGCCTCGCGAGCCACCGCATCGACCATGTTGAAGACCGCATCCTCGTCTTCACCCGTTCCAACGACGAGCACGACACCCCCCTGGCCGACGCGGCGCGTGGAGATGTCGAAGTCGCGCCGGTTGACGCCAGCTGTTTCAGCAGCCAGGTCAAGCACGCCGACCGACGTCGCGGCCGACTGGAAGTCCGACACGGCCTGGTCGACCGCCGAGGTCACCGGTCCGGTCGTCGGGACATCCACCAGCGTGACCGTCGCGATCGAGCGATAGGTCGTCGGGGCCGCGATCTGGTTGACGGCGGCGGCGAACGCGGCGAGCAGCGGGATCAGGATCACGATCCACGCCCGGCGGCCGATCGCTCCCAGCCAGTCCCTGATCTCGATGCGGCTCCGGTCGTCGTTCAGCACGCGCGTTCAGTCCCTTCTCGGCCATATCCCTGCGGCATCCGGGGGACGCAAGGGTTCGGCCATCGTAGCGGGGACCGCCCGGCCTGGCACCGGGCCGAGGGCCTACGCCTCGTGACGGTTTCGTTGCGTTCGCGCTTCGTCCGAGGCGGGCGCGTCCTCCGCGTTCGATGGTGCGGCGCCCTGGGCCGCGGCTGCATCCAGCTTGGCCTGCAGGTCGTCACACCGAGCACGGACCTCCTGGGGGAGGGAAAGCGGGGCCTTGGCCCCCGCCGCACGCCGATCCACGTGAGCCACGAGCCGGTCGGCGAACGGGATCTCCAGGAACGAGCAGATCGAGCGCATCGTCCCGCCCGGGTCCTCGACCATCGCCTCGTAGGACGACAGGAGCACGTCGTCGCGTCGATCGAGCCCGAGCTCGAAGTACAGGCGGTTCCGAACGAACCAGAACACCGCCGCGCCGGCGTCCGCATCGAGCTTCGACCAGTCGAGCGATCGGACCAGCTCCAGGCTGTCCTCGGACAGGCCGGCGCGGATCGTGTCGATCATCTCCTGGGCCGGACCCCCGACGCTCCACCCGTGACCGCCCTCCCCCTCCGCGATCGAGCGCAGCGCGATGAGGTTGTTCTCGCCGAACTTCGCCACGGCGGACCGGACGCGCCCGTCGACGTCGCGGTACGCCCAGATCGCCCGCGGGGGCGAGGCGGAGCCCAACCGGTCCAACAGCTCGACCGTCCGATGCGACTCGGCGAGCGGCTTCAACAGGACGAACCGGTTGCCGCTGGCCTCGACGACCGAACGGACCTCGGGCAGCGGCCGAAGCCGGAACCGCTCGAACGCCCGACGGTCGTTCTCGTTGCAGACGTCGAAGGAGGGATCGGTCTCCAACCCACGGACGAGCATGTTGGTCCCCGACCGCTGGACGCCGACCAGGAAGACCGGCACGGCACGCGGCGCGATCCCCGGATGGTCGTGCACCCATCGCCGTCGCTCCGATGCCAGGCGGCGCCGAGCCCTCGGGTCGAGCTGGTCCTCCTCGATCAGTCGCCCGACCCCGCCCGACCGAGCCCATCGGAGGTGGCGCGCCACGCGCACGCGGAACCGCCGCAGGCCACCACCCGTCACGCGGGACGCCGATCGTGGGCCGAGGGGTGCGACATCGCGGTCATGCTATCGGCGCGCGAGACGCCCCCCGATAGCATCGCGGCCCATGCGGGACCTGCGGACGTTGCCGAAGGCCGAGCTCCATCTGCATCTGGAGGGCGCTGTCAGGATCTCGACGCTGCGCGAGCTGGCCGACCGCGACGGCGGGCGGCTCCCGTCGGGTCTCGGCCCGGAGGGCTGGACCTTCGACGGCCCCGCCGATTTCATCGCGAACTACACGCAGGCGTGCGCGCTGCTGCGAGAACCGCGGGACTTCCACCGGCTCGGGCTCGAGATCTGCGAGGACCTGGCTGCCAACGGCGTGCGGTACGCCGAGGCGGTGTTCAGCCCGTCGAACCACGCCGCGCGACTCGGGAACGACTGGACCGGACCGATCGAGGCGGTCCTCGACGGTCTCGAGCAGGGACGGCGCTCGCACGGGGTCACGGTGCGGCTCACCCCCGACGTCGTGCGCGACCTCGGGCTGCAGGAGGGCGAGCAGGTCCTGGAGGTCGCCCTGGCCTTCGCCGATCGCGGCGTCGTGGGGCTCAACGCCGCCGGCTCCGAGGGCAGCGACATCGGTCCGTTCGCCCCGCTGTTCCGGCGCGCGAAGGATGCCGGGTTGCGCAGCGTCCCGCACGCCGGCGAGTGGGCCGGCCCCGCGAACGTCTGGGAGACCCTGGAGCACTACCTCCCGGATCGGATCGGCCATGGTGTGCGCTCGATCGACGACCCCGCCCTGGTCGAGCATCTCGCCGAGCTCCGCATCCCGTTGGAGGTCTGCCCGCTCTCCAACGTGTCGACCGGCGTGTACGCCTCGCTCGCGGAGCACCCGTTCCCGCGGCTGCGCGAGGCGGGGGTGGTGGTCACGCTGAACTCCGACGACCCACCGATGTTCGGCGCGTGGGTGACCGAGGTCTACGACGCGGCACGCGCCGCCTGGGATCTCACCGACGTGGACCTGGCCGAGATCGCGCGCACCGGCGTCGACGCGAGCTTCGCCGACGAGGCGACGAAAGCGGAGCTGGGACGCGCGATCGACGACTGGCTGATCGCCGAGGGTGCCTGAGGCTCAGCCCGTCGGCGCCGGCGTCGAGTGGGGAGGGGGCTCCTTCGTGATCTTCACGGAGTCGATGTAAACGGCCTCCGACGACGTGCCGTCGGCGTTGGGAGCGATCGCCCCGATCTCGTCCACCACGTCCATGCCCTCGGTCACGTCGCCGAAGATCGTGTGCACGTCGTTCAGGTGCGACGCCGAATCGGGGTCGAGCGTCACGAACCATTGGCTGCCGTTCGTGTTCGCGCCGCTGTTGGCCATCGCCACCACGCCGGGGTGGTCGAACCGCAGCTTCGGTGAGAACTCGTCCGCGAACGCGTACCCGGGCCCTCCGGCGCCGCTGCCGAGCGGATCGCCCGCCTGGATCACGAAGTCCGGCACGATCCGGTGGAAAGTCAGACCGTCGTAGAAGCCCTGCTCGGCGAGGAAGATGAAGTTGGCCACCGCGATCGGCGCCTGCTTCGACCGCAGCTCGAACTCGAACGTGCCGCACGAGGTGCGCACGACGGCCGTGTAGGTGACCCCGTCCTTCAGGACGTCGACCGGGCTCGGAGCACGATCGAACTGCGGCTTGGGCTCGTCGGCGGCCGCGGGCCGCTCCGCCCCGCAGGCGACGACGTCGGGGGGCGTGACCTCGGGCGTCACGGTGCCGGTCTGCTGCGGCTCGCCCCCGGGGCTGGACGGCGCCGACGGCGAGACCGACGGCGTCGGGGAGGCCGCGGCGCCCGTGTCGTCCCCGCCGAACACGAGGCTGTAGCCGACGGCGATCGCCGCGATCCCGATGACCCCGCCCACGATCCCGGCGGTGATCCGTCGGCGTCGGGCGGCGGCGTGGCGTTCGGCCTGGCGGCGGGCGGCCTGCTTCGCGAGCTCGCGCTCACGTGACCTGCTGGGCATAGGCCGCTCAGGTTACCGAACACCCATCGTCTCGAAACCGAGGCCGTCGAGGATGTCCGTCTCGGAGACGAGCGTGCGGCCGACCCCGATCCCGCGCAGGACCTCGAGCAGGACGATCGCGCCCGCCACGATCACATCGCCGCGCCCGGGGGCCATGACCGGGAGCGCTGCGCGCTCCGCGTTCGTCATCGCGGCGAGACGGTCGAGCACGCGCTCGGCGTCGGTCTCCGAGAGCCACGTGCGGTGGATGCGCTCCGGGTCGTACCGGTCGAGCCCGAGGGCGATCGCCTGCAGCGTGGTGGCGGTCCCCGAGACCGACACGAAGGTCCGCGCCGCCGCCAGGGGCACCGTTGCCCCGGCGTCCCGGACGCGGTCACGCACCTCGGCCCGAAGCCCCTCGAGCTCCGCCTCCGCCGGCGGATCGTGCCGGAGGTGTCGCTCGGTGAGCCGCACCGACCCCATCTGCGTGCTGATCGCCTCCTGCGCGAGCCCGGGCTCGCGGCCGACAACGAACTCGGTGGACCCTCCCCCGATGTCGAGCACGAGGAACGGGCCGTCGGCCGGGTCGAGCCCGCGCGTGCCGCCCAGGAACGAGAGCGCCGCCTCGTGCGTGCCGTCGATCACCTCGAGCTCGCTGCCGGCGTGGCGCCGGACGACGTCGGCGAAGGCTCCTCGGTTCTCGGCGTCGCGGACGGCCGAGGTGGCGGCGACGCGGATCCGGCGGACGTGCAACGCCCGCGCGCGTCGGCAGTAGCGCGCGAGGACCTCCTCGGTCCGCCGGATCGCCTCGGCATCGAGGATGCCCGTCGCATCCACGCCCTGCCCGAGCCGGGTGATCACCATGTCCCGCGCGAGCTCCCGGGGTGCCGCCTCCTGGCGCGGTGCGGGCTCCAGGACGAGGAGGCGGCTGGAGTTCGTCCCCTGGTCGATCACGGCGAGCCGGCCCGGGCGCTCCTCGGGGTGCACCGGCTCGATCCGCTCGGCCACCCAACGGCCCACCGGATCGTCACCGCCTCCGAGGTGGTTCGCGTAGTGCGCGTGCAGGCACTTGAGCCCGCGACGCGTGCCGCCGACACCGCCCCAGCCCTCGGCGTCGGGCAGGGACCTGGCCCGATCGGCCGCGGCCTCCGCGTGCGCCGCCTCGAGGGCCGAGCGGAACGCGGGGTCGATCTCGTACCGCTCGTTCAGCCGGCCGATCCACCCGTCGGCCTCCAGACGCGACACCGCCCGGCCGGCGTCGGGACACGTCAACCAATAGATGGTCGGGAACGGCGTGCCGTCGGCGGAAAGCGGCTCGTTGCGGATCACGAGCGGGTGACCGTCCGGGCACCGCGCCACGACGGAGAACGGCGTCGTGGGCTCGCGTCCGAGCTGGTCGCGGACGGCCGCGAGGTCGGAACCACGGAGCTCCGGCGCCATCGCGGCAGGCTACCGGCCGACACCCACCTCCGGAGGTTCGGTGGGAGGAGGGGCGCGACTACTTCCGCTTGTGCTCCGTGGCCCGGCGGTAGTCGACCTGGCGTTCCTCGCTCTGCCGCATGAACTTCTTCAGCATCTGCTCGAACTGCGGGTCGCTCCCGCGACGCGGGCGGGGCGGGGCGGGGTCCTGGAGCGACTTGATCGACAGGTCGATCTTGCCGTCGTCCTTGATCGCGACCACCTTGGCCTCCACGGTGTCGCCCTCGCGGAGGTGCTCACGGACGTCCTTGACGTAGTTCCGATCGATCTCGCTGATGTGCACGAGACCCATGCGACCGTCCTCGAGCTGCAGGAACGCCCCGTAGTTCTCGATGCGCGCCACCGTGCCCTTGATGACGGCACCGACCTCGATGTCTGCGATCTCGCCTGCCCCTTCCCCTCGGTCCTGTGTGCTTCCGAGGCAACCGGAAGCCCGCCAAGTGTGCGCGAGGCCGAACCTCGACGTCAATCCGACATACGCGGCCCGTACGATGCGCGGATGCAGGTCCGTCGCCTCCACGACCCCGACGAGTTCGCCCGCGAGGCGCAGGATCTGCTCGTCGCCGACGAGGCACGCCACAACCTGTTGTTCGGGCTCGTGGGGACGCTCCGCGACCACCCCGCCACGTACCCGGCCTTCGATCTGTGGCTCGTGGAGGACGGTGGGACGGTGGTGGGGGCGGCGCTCCAGACGCCGCCGCACAACCTCGTGCTCGCGAAACCTTCCGGTGCAGACGTTCTGGCGGCGCTCGTGGAAGCGATCGCCGCGTCAGGGATCCTCCTGCCCGGCGTCAGCGGGGCGCGGCCCGAGGCCGACGAGTTCGCCGACCTCTGGGTCGCACGCATGGCCGGGTCGTGGCGTGCGGGGGTCGAGATGGGCGTCTACGAGCTCCGCTCCGTCCTGCCCACCACCCCGGCCAGCGGCGGCGCGCGGCTGGCGACCCCCGACGAGGCCGAGCTGATCGTGCGGATGGTCGAGACGTTCCTCGACGAGGCCGCCGACCAGATCACCCGCGACCCCGTCGGGACGCGCAGGACGATCGAGTCGCGGCTCGGCTCCGCGCCCGACGAGGGTGGCTTCTGGATCTGGGAGGACGCCGGGGAGGTCGTCTGCATCAGCGGCCACGGCGGACGGACGCCGAACGGGATCCGGATCGGTCCCGTCTACACGCCCCCGGAGCGTCGCGGGCGGGGCTACGCCACGAGCCTGGTGGCCGAGCAGTCCGCGTGGCTCCTGGAGCATGGCCATCGCTTCTGCTTCCTGTACACCGACCTCGCGAACCCGACCTCCAACGGGATCTACCGGCGGATCGGCTACCGGCAGGTCTGCGACGCCGGGTACCTGGTGTTCGAGCCCGCCGCCTGAGGATCCGTCAGCCGCACGCGGGCGGCGCCGGCGCGCGGCCGCGCGGGATCGTGACGAACGCGATCTCACCCGGGCGCACCATGCCGAGGCACGCGCGCGCCAGCCGCTCGAGGGTCTCCGGGTCGTGCAGGTCCGCGATGCGGTCCTGCAGCACGTCGTTCTGCCGCTCGAGCTCGATCGCCCGGCGCGAGAGCTGCTCGAGCCGGGTTCGTTGCTCCAGGTACGCGCGGATCGGCGCGATCGAGAACATCGCCACGAGGAACACGGAGAAGACGAGCACGGCCGCTCGCGGCGTCAGCCGCGTGCGGGATCGCTCGCGCTGGAGCGACCGCTCGCCTGCGTGCTGCTTCCCCCGGGTCGCGGCGGGGGAAGATGCCGCGGCCCGGGAGCTCACGCTCCCCCGCTCCCCGGCGGCGCGCCGCCGCGCGGCTGGAGGCCCGCGTAGCGAGCGCCCTCCCCCAGCTCCTCCTCGATGCGCAGCAGCTGGTTGTACTTCGCCGTCCGCTCGCCGCGACCGGGTGCTCCCGCCTTGATCTGCCCCGCGTTCGTGGCGACGGCCAGATCGGCGATCGTCGCGTCCTCGGTCTCCCCGCTCCGGTGCGAGACCACGACGCCGAAGGACGCGCGCTGCGCCAGCGCGATCGCGTCGAGGGTCTCCGTGAGCGATCCCACCTGGTTGACCTTGATCAGGATCGCGTTCGCGGATCGCTCGCTGATCCCGCGACCCAGACGCTCGGTGTTCGTCACGAACAGATCGTCGCCCACGAGCTGCACACGGTCGCCCAGCTCGCGGGTGAGCGTGGCCCAGCCATCCCAGTCATCCTCGGCCACCCCGTCCTCGATCGAGACGATCGGGAACCGATCGAGCAGGTCCGACCAGAACCCCACCATCTCCGCGCTCGATAGCTGCCGCCCCTGCAGCCGGTACGTCCCGTCGCGGAAGAGCTCGGACGTGGCCGGGTCCATCGCCAGGGCCATCTCGCTCCCGGGTTCCAACCCGGCGCGTTCGATCGCGGCCAGGAGCCAGGTCAGTGCCTCGTCGGCCGTCCCGATCTCGGGCGCGAAACCTCCTTCGTCGCCGACCGCCGTCGACATCCCCTTGTCGTGGAGCAGGTCGCGGAGCGCGTGGAAGCATCCGACGCCCCATCGGAGCGCCTCCGCGTAGGAGGCGGCGCCCACCGGCATGAACATGAACTCCTGGAGCTCGAGCTCGTTGTCGGCGTGGGCGCCGCCGTTGATCACGTTGAGCATCGGCGTGGGGAGCACGTGGGCGTTCGGGCCACCGAGGTACCGGTACAGCGGCAGCCCGCTCGAGTCCGCCGCTGCCTTCGCGACGGCCAGCGACACGCCGAGGATCGCGTTCGCACCGAGCGCCGACTTCGAGGGTGTCCCGTCCAGATCCAGCATCGCCCGGTCGACGCCGCGCTGGTCGAAGGCATCGAGCCCACGCACAGCCTCGGCGATCGGGCCGGTCACGTTGGCGACCGCGAGGAGCACGCCCTTGCCGCCGAAGACCGCGGCATCGCCGTCGCGCAGCTCGATCGCCTCGTGCTCGCCGGTGGAGGCGCCCGAGGGGACGGCGGCTCGCCCGAACGCGCCGTCGTCGAGGACGACGTCGACCTCCACGGTGGGGTTCCCCCGGGAGTCGAGGACCTGGCGGGCGTGGACCTCGTCGATGCGGGACATCGCTCGAGGATGGTACCGGAGGTCCTCCCCGCCACCGCGCAAGCCCCGCCGCCCGCGCTCCCGCGCGGGACGCGCCCTATCCTCGGCGGATGGACGGGCGCCGAGACGTCCCGAGACGCGACGGAGATCTCCTCGCCGACGTCCGGCGCGGGACGGTCGTCGCCGTCGCGTTGCTCGCGGTCGGTGCCGCCGCGTCGATCCTGGTGGCCACCGACCCGGCCTCACCGCCCCTGCTCGCCTCCGCCGATCGCTGGTGGCGGACGATCGCGGCGTCTCCCTCGTCGTGGCTGGACGCCGGGGCCCACGGCCTGTACGTCCTGGGCTCCGGGGCGGTGATGGTCCCGCTCCGGCTCGCCGTCGCCGGGTGGCTCGCGGTCCGGCGGCGGCGCGTCGACCTCGCGGCGTGGCTCCTCGGCTGGGTGGCGGCCGACCTGATCACGCAGCTCCTCAAACCGGGGATCGGCCGGCTCCGACCGGACCTCAGCGACGCCAGCTCGTTCCCGTCGGCGCACGCGAAATCGGCGGCGCAGGTGGCCGTCGGACTCGTCCTGCTGCTCCCGTTCGACCGGCGTGCGTGGGGCTGGGGGCTCGCGGTCGTGTGGATCGCGCTCATGGCCGCGTCCCGGACGGTCCTGGACGAGCATTGGATGTCCGACGTCATCGCGGGCGCCGCGATCGGTGCCGGCTGCGCGGTGGGCGCCGCGGTCGTCTGTCAGCGATGGCGCGACGCGCGCGCGCCGGTCGCGACGACGGCAGCGGAGGATGCCGGAACACCGGCCTGACGGCCGGAGCGCGATCAGCCGTCCTTCGCCTCGCGGTACAGCGCCAGGAGGTCGTCGGTCTCGAGGGTCCGGAGGTCCACGCCGCGCTCGTCGGCCAGCGCCGCGGTGCGCTCGTACCGCTCGGCGAACCGCGTCGTAGCACGGCGGAGCGCGGATTCCGCGTCGAGCCGGAGCTTCTTCGATACCGCGACCACGGCCAACAGCACGTCTCCGAGCTCCTCCTCGGCGCGGTCGGGGTCGTCCGCCACCTCCTCGAGCTCGGCCACCTCCTCGCGCAGCTTCGCGATCGCGTCCTCCACCGTGGGCCACTCGAACCCCCACCCGGCCGCGCGCCGCTGCACCTTCGCCGCCCGGGCGAGCGCCGGAAGGGTCACGGGCAGGTCCTGCTCGACACCTCGGCGGCCGCCGGCCTCCTCGGCCTTCAGCTGCTCCCAGTTGACGAGCACCTCGTCCGCGTCCGCCACCTCCACGCCGCCGAACACATGCGGATGGCGATGGATCAGCTTGCGGACCAGACCGTCGGCGACGTCGTCGACATCCCAGCGGCCCTCCTCGCGTGCGATCTCGGCGTGGAACGTGACCTGCAGGAGCAGGTCGCCGAGCTCGTCGCGGATCCCGGTGTCATCCTCGTCATCGATCGCGGCGAGCAACTCGTGCGTCTCCTCCAGCAGGTGCCGCGCCAACGAGCGGTGGGTCTGCTCCCGATCCCACGGGCATCCGTCGGGAGCGCGGAGCAACGCCTGGACCTTGACGAGGTCGAGCAACCCGTGGCCGCCTCGGGACGTCGGGACGGGACCTTCCGGGACGGAGGCCGGCGGATCCGGGCTCATCCGCCCGCGGGGAGGCCCGGCGTGACGGAGGCGTCCGCCGAGGGGTCGGTGCTCCCGACGCGGACGATCGTGAACGTCTGGTCGTCCCACCGGCCGAGCCGCGGGTTCACGTCGACCGTGACCGTGTCCAGCAGCTCACGCAGCCAGTCGGCGAAGACCGTGGGGCTCTCGTCCTGCACGATCTGATCGCGAACCTCGTCGAACTCCGGAACGTCCTTCGACTCCAGCCGGATCACGTGCCATCCGAACCCGGATTCGACCGGCCGCGAGATCTCCCCCGGCTCCAGCGCGAGGGCACCCGCCGCGAAGTCCGGATCGAAGGTGGCGGCGGCCTCGGGTCCGTACGTGCCGCCGTTCTCGGCGACCCCGGGATCCGTCGAGACCTCCCGCGCCAGGTCCTTGAAGTCCGCCCGCGAGAAGCCCGGTTGCGTGACGGCCTCGTAGACGTCGTTCGCCTCGGCCTCGGACTCGACCAGGATGTGATCGACCTCGATCGTGGAGAGGTCGGTCAGCCGCTCCTCGTACCGTGCCCGCAGCTCGCTCTCGCCGAGCCGGTCTGCCGTGACCGCGCTCACGACGGCCTGCTGGACCAGCGACCGACGCACCAGCTCCGCCAGATCCTCGCGCGTCACACCGTTGCGGTCGAGCTCACGGCGGAGCTCGTCCGTCCCGTACCGCTCCTCGAGCGAGCTGACGGTCTCCTCCACCTCCGCGTCGCTGACCGCGACCCCATGGTCGGTGGCGTACCCCTCCGCCAGCTGGGTCAGCACCAGGTCGCCCAGGACCGCGCGGTCACATGCGGCGGTGTCGAGCTCCACCCCCGGCTCGGGGAGCCCGCACACGCCCTGTTGCCCCGCGAAGATGCTCCGGTAGACCCCGACCGCGGTCGTGAGGTCGTCCTGCGACACCTCGTCGTCGCCGACGCGAGCGGCCACGGAGGTCGTCGACCCGCACGCGGCGGCGAGCGCCACGAGGGCGACGACGACGAAGGGGAGGGATCGGGCGCGACGCACGATGACCGAGTCTACGGGGCGGCCGCTCGCAGCGATGTGTCGTCCGTGTGACGGGGAGGTCGCTCGGGCTCGCCGATCGAGAGCCCGGGCGCCGCGTCCTCACCCACGGCCTCGCGCAGCCGCGCCTCCACCCAACGCACGAGGTCGGCGCCGAACACCCGCTCCGGCGTCAGGTTCAGCGTGCGCTTCGCGGTGTGGAACGTGGCGCCCGCGATCCGCTCGGGCAGGTCGAGGCGGAGCGCCTCGCCGAGCTCCACGGGGGTCAGGCGGACCTGGTCGCGGAAGGTCGCGATCTCCTCGACGCCGAGCCGTCGCGCGGTGATCCGCAGCGATCCGATCGCGAACAGCGTCTCGACCTGGTCGGGGAGCCCACCGTAGCGGTCGACGGTCTCCGCGCGGATCTCGGCCAGCACCTCGTGGTCGCCTGCCAGGGAGATCCTCCGATACAGCTCGAGCCGGAGACCTTCCTGCGCCACCCAGCCCGGCGGGACGAACGCCTTGACCGGCAGGTCGATCCGCAGCTCCTTCTCCTCGGGGACCGGCGTGCCCTGGAGCTCCCGGACGGCCTCCTGGAGGATGCGCGCGTAGGCGTCGAACCCGACCGCCGCGATGTGTCCGCTCTGCTCGGCGCCCAGGAGGTTGCCGGCGCCCCTGATCTCCAGGTCGCGCAGCGCGATCTGGAACCCGCTGCCCAGCGCCTGGTGCTTCGCGACGGTTGCCAGCCGCTCGTGCGCCTCCTCCGTCATCTCTCGCTGGGGAGGGAAGAAGAGGTAGGCGAAGGCCCGCTCGGCCGCGCGCCCCACGCGGCCGCGCAGCTGATAGAGCTGCGCGAGCCCGAGCGTGTCGGCTCGGTCGACCACCAACGTGTTCGCGTTCGGGACGTCGAGCCCGGACTCGATGATCGTGGTGCAGACGAGCACGTCGGCCTCCCGTTCCCAGAAGCGGACCATCTGCCGCTCCAGGAGGTCCTCCTCCATCTGACCGTGCGCGACGGCCACGCGCGCCTCGGGCAGCTGCTCGCGGAGCCAGCCGGCCTGGCGGTCGATCGTGGCGACGCGGTTATGGACCCAGAACACCTGTCCCTCGCGGAGCAGCTCACGCCGCACGGCGCCGAGCGCCAGATCTTCGTCGTACGAGCCCACGTACGTCAGCACCGGCTGACGATCCTCGGGCGGGGTGTCGATCGTCGACATCGCGCGGATCCCCGTGAGCGCCATCTCGAGCGTGCGCGGGATCGGCGTCGCCGTCATCGTGAGGACGTCGACGTGGGCTCGGAGCTGCTTGATCCGCTCCTTGTGCCCCACCCCGAACCGCTGCTCCTCGTCGACCACGAGCAGCCCGAGATCGCGGAACGCCACGTCCCGGCCCAGGAGCCGGTGCGTCCCGATCACCACGTCGATGGCGCCGGTGGCGAGCCGATCCAGCGTGGTGCGTTGCTCGGCGGGCGCCACGAAGCGCGACAGCATCGCGACGCTGACGGGGAACGGGGCGAAGCGCTCGCGGAACGTGATCAGATGCTGCTCGGCGAGCAGCGTGGTGGGGACGAGCACCGCAACCTGCTTCCCGTCCATCACGGCCTTGAACGCGGCGCGCACCGCGACCTCGGTCTTGCCGAAGCCCACGTCGCCGCACAACAGACGATCCATCGGGACGGGTCGCTCCATGTCCAGCTTGACCTCGTCGACCACCCGCAGCTGGTCGGGCGTCTCCTCGTGCGGGAACGCGTCCTCGAGCTCGCGCTGCCAGGGGACGTCGGGGCCGAACGCGTGGCCGGGCACCGACATCCGGACCGTGTAGAGACGCACGAGCTCGCCGGCCATGTCCCGGACGGCGCGCCGAACCTTCGCGGTGGCACGGGCCCAGTCGGAGCCCCCCATGCGATGGACACGGGGGACGTCGCCGCCGATGTAGCGCGCCACCATGCCGACGGCGTCCGACGGGACGTACAGCTTGTCCCCGGCCGCGTACTCGAGCACCAGGTAGTCGCGCTCGGAGCCCGCCAGCTCCCGGTGCACGATCCCGGCGTACCGGCCGACGCCGTGGATCCGGTGCACGGCGAACTCACCCGGGGTCAGCTCGTCGGCGACGTTGTCGGTCCGGCGGCTGGTGAACCTCGGGACCGACCTCGTATGGCTCCGGGACCCGAACAGGTCCTCCTCGGTGACCACGGCGATCCGCGCGGCGTCCAGGACGAACCCGGAGGTGAGCGGCGCCTCGACGGCCTCGAGCGCGACACCCTCGAGCACCTCGGCGGCGCGGTCGAGCGACCCGTGCCCCCGCCCCGTGACCACCGCGCGGAACCCCCGGCCGGTGAGGTCGCGGAGCCGGCCGGCGAGCTCGGCGGCGTTGCCGGAGGCCGTCCCCCATCCGGCGACGCCGAGATCGAGACCCTCGGTGAACTCGGACAGCTCGAGCCGGACGTGCGAGCTCAGCGCATCGTCGAGCGGATGGACGATGCGCTCGCCGGGCCACGCGATCGCGTCGGCCAGCGCCTCGGCCTCGCGGTGCGCCTGCCGGGCGCGGTCGTGGCTCCGTCCGGATCGCGTCACGACGGTCCACGACCCCTCCGGGAGCAGCTCGGCCGGCGTCGGGAGACGGTCGAACAGCAGCGGCGCCGCGGTCTCGATCCCCTCGGGCAGGAGGCCGTCGCCGATCCGCTGCAGGAGGTCGGCGAACCGTCCCTCCAGGCCCGCAGCGCGCTCCGTCGCGCGCCGGCGGAGCTCGGCGTCGGGGATCAGCTCACGTGCCGGCGCGACCTCGGCGAGCGCCACGTTCCTGGTCGAGAGCTGCGTCGACGGCGAGAACTCGCGGATCGATTCGATCTCGTCGCCCCAGTACTCGAGCCGGACCGGGCGGCGGGAGGTCCCCGGGAAGAGGTCGAGGACGCCGCCGCGCACCGCGAACTCGCCGCGGTGCTCCACCACGTCCGCCCGTTGATAGCCGAGCTCGACCAGCATCCCGGCGAGCGCCTCGGGCGCGAGCGACCGGCCCGCCGCCAGCTCGACGGGCGCGGCCGCACCCAGGGTCGGGATCAGTCCCTGCATCGCCGCCAGGGCCGGGGCGACGAGCACGAAGGCTCCCGAGGCGGAGCGGAGCCGGGACACCGCCCGGGCACGGCGCGCGGCGACCTCCGGTGCCGGCGAGATGCCCTCGTACGGCAACGCCTCCCACGCTGGCAGGAGGGCAACCCGATCCTCGCCCAGGAAGGCCACCAGGTCGGCGGCGAGCGACTCGGCCTCGCGCGGGCCCGGTGCCACGACGAGGACCGGCGACGCCAGCGCGACCGCCGTCGCCGCCGTGGCGAGGGCGTCGCCCCCGCCGGCGTGCGCGACCAGCGGGCGATCCGTGGAGACGAGCAGCCGCTCGAACGCAGCCGAGGCCACGAAGGCGTCGAGGACCTCTCGCAGGCTCATCGTTCCCCTTCCGATCCGAGACGGCCACGAGGGGCCGACCGACAGCACGAAGAGCCCCGCTCGCGACGCGGCGGGGCCAACTCGGGGAGTCTACGACCGGACGGCGGGAGGGCGGGATGCCTCAGCGGGCCCCACAGGCACACGCACCGCCGCACGCGCACGCGCCGGCGGCGGCGCCGTGGCCGACGGCCGGCGTGGACACCGAGAACGCGAACCGACGCCGGACCCGGTCCGCTCCACAGGACGGGCACGACGGAACGGGCGCTCCCACGTCGCGGCGCTCGTCGAACGACGCATCGCATGCCAGACAGACGAACCCGTAGAGCGGCACGACGTCAGGGTACGCCGTACGCTGAGCGGGTGAGGGCGATGCTGCTCGAAGACCGGAGCGAAGCCCTGACGCCGGCCGTCGTGGACGACCCGACGCCGGGAGCCGGCGAGGTCCTCCTCAGGGTCCGCGCCTGCGGCGTCTGCCGGACGGATCTCCACATCCTGGACGGCGACCTCCCCGATCCGGAGCTCCCGCTGATCATGGGCCACCAGATCGTCGGGACGGTCGAGGCGGTCGGCGCCGAGGTCGTGGAGCTCGTGGTCGGCGAACGCGTCGGCGTGCCCTGGCTCGGTTGGACCTGTGGCGAGTGCGCCTTCTGCGCACGCGGCCGGGAGAACCTCTGCCAACGGGCCCGCTTCACGGGCTACGACCTGGCGGGAGGCTTCGCCGAGCTCACGGTCGCCGACGCCCGGTTCTGCTTCCCGATCCCCGAGGGCTACCCCGACGAGCAGGCGGCGCCGCTGCTGTGCGCCGGTCTGATCGGGTGGCGATGTCTGCGGCTGGCCGGCGAGGACGCGACCAGGCTCGGCCTCTACGGGTTCGGCGCCGCCGCCCACCTCCTCACCCAGGTGGCGGTCGCCCAGGGCCGAGAGGTGTTCGCGTTCACCCGTGCGGGCGACGTCGAGACGCAGGCGTTCGCTCGCGACCTCGGCGCCGCGTGGGCGGGGCCGTCCACCGAGCCGCCTCCCGAACCCCTGGATGCGGCGATCCTGTTCGCGGACGCCGGCGAGCTGATCCCGCTGGCGCTCGGGGCGCTCGTCCCCGGGGGCACGGTGGTGTGCGGAGAGATCCACATGACGGACGTCCCGTCGTTCCCCTACGACCTGCTCTGGGGCGAGCGGTCGATCCGCTCGGTGGCCAACCTGACCCGCCGCGACGGGGTGGAGTTCCTCACCGTCGCGCCGATGGCCCACGTCGCCTCCCACGTCACCGCGTTCCCGCTCGACGAGGTGAACGAGGCTCTGGGCGTGCTCCGCGCCGGCGACGTGCGGGGTGCCGTCGTCATCGACGTCGGCCCCTGATCTCAGGGGGCCCGGCCGGCCCCGCGGTTGAACCGGTCCTGCGTGGCCGCGAGCCCGTCGCCGATGAGCGATCGCACGGCATCCGCGGCGCGGTCCGCCTGCGCGGCCAGCTCGTCCTCGTCCCGCTTCCCGATCGGCTCGAGGACGAAGTCCGCGGGATCCTGCCGGCCGGGCGGTCGTCCGATCCCGATCCGGACGCGGAGGAACTCGGGCGTGCGGAGCGCCTGCGCGAGCGACCGGAGCCCGTTGTGGCCCGCGGAGCCCCCGTCGAACCGCACGCTCAGCTCTCCGAGTGGGATCTCGAGCTCGTCGTACACGGCGATCACGTGCTCGGGGTCCACACCCTGTTTCTTCGCGACGCCGGCGTAGGACGTGCCCGAGACGTTCATGAACTGCGTCGACGTGACGAGCAGCACGCGCTCGTCCCCTTGCTTGATCTCGGCCATCTCGGCGGGCAGGAACCGGACCTTCCGGAAGCGTGCATCGGCCGATCGAGCCAGCTCGGACGCCACGATGCGGCCGAGGTTGTGGCGCGTCCGGGCGTAGCGTTCGCCCGGGTTCCCCAGGCCGGCCACGAGCCAGGGCATGGCGTCGGCTCGACGGGGCTGTTAGCCCTCGCCGCCCTCGTCCGCAGCCTGCTCGCCGCCACCCTCGGCCGGGGCCTCGCCCTCGGCCGCCGCGGCGCCCTCGGCCTCCTCCTCGGGAACCTCCTCGGGAGCCTCCTCGCCGGGAAGGGTGAGGTCGGCCTCGGTCCGGAGCGCCGCGGGTGTGATCACGGAGATCACGGGCGTGTCGGGGTCGGTGAGGACCGTCACGCCGGCCGGGGCCACGACGTCGCGGACGCGGATCATGTCGCCGATCTCGAGCGCCGAGACGTCCACCTCGATCAGCTCGGGGACGTCGGAGGGCAGGCACTCGATCTCGACCTCCCGGAGGTGGTGCTCGATCACGCCGCCCGTCTTCACGCCGGCGGCCTCGCCCGTCTCGCGCACCTCGATGTTCAGCGTCACCTTCTCGTCGCGACGCACGGCGAGGAAGTCGATGTGGATGAAGCGCCCGCGGATGTGGTCGCGCTGGACCTCACGGGGGATCGTCAGGTGGACCTGGCCGTCGTACTCGAGGTCGACGAGCGAGGCACCCTGGTGGAAGACGTGGATCAAGTCCTGGCTCGACACGTGGATCGGGGTCGACTCCACGCCGCTCCCGTACAGGATCCCGGGCACGCGGCCCTGGGCGCGGAGCTTGCGCGCGGCGCCCTTGCCGGTGCCGTCGCGGTGTTCGGCTTTGAGGGTGGCTTCCATGGTTGAGGGACCTCTGCGTTCGTGGGGGGCGTTCGTGGGGACCCGCGGATGGTAGCCGACGAGCCGACCTCCCGGCCAGGTGAGCACCGCAGCGCTCGATCGAGGCGGCGCCGACCGCGGAACCCTAGACCTGGTTCTCGCCGCCGAAGATCTCGCTGACGCTGGAGTCCTCGAACACCGCGCGCAAGGCGCTGGCGATCAGTGGCGCGATCGACAGCACCTTGAGCTTGGCGAACGATCGCTCCTCGGGGATCGGCACCGTGTTGGTGACGATCACCTGCTGGATGGGTGCCTCCTCCAGGTGCTGCCGTGCCTTGCCGCTGAAGATCGCGTGCGTGGCGCCGGCGAAGATCGGGCCGGCCCCCATCGAGGCGAGAGCCTGCGTGCCCTTCGAGAGGGTGGCGGCGGTGTCGATCATGTCGTCGACCAGCACACAGGGGCGCCCCTCGACCTCGCCGACCACCGCCATCTCGTCGATCTTGTGGGCCTCGCGGCGCGACCGCCGCTTGTAGAGGAACGCGAGGTCGGCGTGGAGGTACTCGCGCAGCTTCTCGGCCGTCTTGATCCTGCCGGCGTCGGGCGCCACCACCACCAGGTCGTCGCCGTGCAGCCCGAGCTCGTCCTTCAGATAGGAGCAGATCAACGGGAGCGCCGTGAGGTGATCGAACGGGGCGTCGAAGAAGCCCTGGATCTGCCCGCTGTGGAGGTCGACCGACACGACCCGGTCGGCGCCGGCCGTGGACAGCAGGTCGGCGACCAGCTTGGCGCTGATCGGCTCGCGCGCACGCGCCTTCTTGTCCTGGCGCGAATAGCCGAAGTACGGAACGACCGCGGAGATGCGTTTGGCGCTCGCCCGCTTCATGGCGTCGATCATGATCAGCTGCTCCATGATCGCCTCGTTGACCGGCTCGTAGTGCGACTGGACGACGAAGACGTCGGCGCCGCGCACCGACTCGTCGGCCCGGAAGTAGATCTCACCGGAGGCGAAACGGCGGAGCTCGCCCTGGCTGACGGGGATCGCGAGGTTCTCCGCGATCTCGTGGGCGAGGGTGGGGTGGGTGGTGCCGGAGTAGAGCATCATCCGCTTCTTGGTCATGATCTCCACGGAACTCAGCCCCCCTTCGCGCGCCGGGAGCGTCGCCGGTCGGCGTGCTCGGCGTCCTTCCGCTGGCGGTACCCGGGGACGGTTCGCTGCTCCGCGCGCTCGACCGCGAGCGCGCCGGGTGGGACGTCCTTCGTGATCACCGACCCTGCTCCTGTGACGGCGCCTTCCCCGATCGTCACCGGCGCCACGAGCATCGTATCCGAACCGACCGACGCCCCGTCGCCGACGCGCGTGCGGTGCTTGCGGTACCCGTCGTAGTTGACCGTGACCGCGCCGGCGCCGATGTTCGCTCCGGCCCCGATGTCGGCGTCGCCGACGTACGCCAGATGCTTGGCCTTGGCGCGTCGCCCCACCCGCGAGCCCTTCACCTCCACGAAGTTGCCGACCACCGCGCCGTCCTCGATCACGGCGCCGTCGCGCACCCGCGCGAACGGGCCCACCTCCACGTCGCGGCCGATCCGCGACCCGTCGAGGAGCGAGACGCGGACGGAGCTGCCGTTCCCGACCGTCGAGTCGCGGATCTCGGTCGAGGGTCCGATCGTGCAGTCCCGCCCGATCGAGGTGGCGCCCCCGAGATGGGTGTGCGGGCGGATCTCGGTGTCGCGACCGATGCGGACCTCGACGTCGATGAAGGTGGAGGCCGGGTCGATCAGGGTGACTCCGTTGGCCAGGTGGGTCGCGTTGATCCGATCGCGGAGCACGCGCGACACGGAGGCGAGGCCCGATCGGGAGTTCAGTCCCATCGTCCCCCCCGTGTCGCACACGACGGCCTCGACCCGCTCACCCTGCTCGATCATCAGCGTGATCGCCCGGTTCAGGTAGTACTCGCGCTGTCGGTTCTTGCGGTCGACACGGGGGAGGGTCGCGAACAGGGGCTCGCGGCGGAACGCGATCCAGTTCGTGGCCACCTCGTGGATCGCTCTGATCGCCGGGTCGGCGTCGACCCCCTCGACCACCCCCACCACGCGCTTGCCTTCCCGCACGACGCGTCCGTAGCCGCCCGGCTCGTCGAGGAAGGCGGAGCCGATCGTCGCCGCGGCACCGGTTCGCCGGTGGCGACGGATGATCGCCCGCACGTCCTGCGGGGTCACCGGGTCGAGGTCACCGTTCGCCACGAGGACGTCGTCGGCACGCCCCACGGCCCGCTTCGACACCAGCACGGCGTGGCCGGTCCCGAGCTGCTCGCGCTGGAGCACGAAGACGGGTTCGACCGGGAGGTCCCAGGAGCGGACGGCGTCGCGCACCTCGTCGGCGCCGTGCCCCACGACGAGCACGAGACGGTCCGGGCGCGCGGCGAGCGCCGTGCGGACGACGTGCCAGAGCGCGGGTCGCCCACAGACCGGGTGCAGGACCTTCGGCGTGGCCGACTTGAGCCGCTTCCCCTCTCCGGCCGCCAACACGACCACCGCCAGCGTCCTGCCTGATCTGGATGTCCGGGGTTCGGCCAACGGATGTCCTGGGTCGCGGGTTCCCTATGGTCCGGGTCCGACGCTCAGGCGTCAACGTTCGCGGCGCGGGCGACCGCGTGCTCCGAACGCGCTCGGGTTCCGGGGGGAGGAGTCGAACCTCCATCCCAGGCTCCAAAGGCCCGTGTCTTGCCGTTAGACGACCCCGGATCGACCGTCATCGTACGCGGCGGGCCCCGGCGGACCGGACACCACGAGCGAGCCGGGGACGGCTCCGCGGAGGCCCTCGGCGTGGACGTGGTGCCGCGCGAGCGCGACCACCGTGGGCCCGCTCCCCGACATCACGACACCGAGCGCGCCGGCCTCGTGGAAGGCCTGGATCGTCGCCTCGATCTCGGGGTGGCGCCGCGCGACGCCGGGCTGCAGATCGTCGTACAGGGCCGGCCCGAGCACCTCGAGGTTGGCGGTCTCGAGGGCCGCGATCAGCGCGCCGGGGTCGGGACCGGTCGCGCCGTCCCGGTCCCACCAGTCGTACGCGTCGCCGCTCCGCACCCCGAAGCCGAACGGCTTCGCGACCCACACCGTGCCGGGTGCGTGGACCGGGATCACCCGTTCGCCTCGGCCGGCGGCGAACACCGCCCCCCCGTGGACGAGGGCCGGAACGTCGCTCCCGACGGCCTCGGCGATCGTGAGCAGATCGTCGATCGGCACGTCGTGGGTCGACGCCAGGATCCGCAGGACCGCCGCCGCGTCGGCGCTCCCGCCGCCGAGCCCCGCGGCCACGGGGATCCGCTTGTCGATCGTCACGCGAACGTCGGCGGCGCCCGGGCCGATCCGCTCGGCGAACACCTGGATCGCTCGGGCGACGAGCAGCTCGCCGCCCGCATCGGCGAGGTCCTGTGCCCGCTCCCCCCGGACGACCACCTCCGGCGGCCCCGCCGGCTCCACCGTCACGACGTCGTGGAGGTCGAGCGGCAGCAGGACCGTCTCGATGTCATGGAAGCCGTCCTCGCGGCGCCCCCGCACGCGCAGGAACACGTTCAGCTTGGCGGGCGCCCGGCCGACGACCGACCCGCTCACGCCGGGAGCCGGTCCGCGATGCCGGCGAACTCCGGCAGGGAGAGGTCCTCGGGGCGGCTCGCCGGGTCGATCCCGGCCTCCCGCAGGATCCGGTCGGCGTCGGCGGCGGGGACCTCGAGCCGGCGCAGTGCGTTGCGCATCGTCTTGCGCCGTTGGCCGAACGCCCCGTCGATCAACGGAAAGAGCCGAGCCGGATCGGTGGGCACCGGGGGTCCATCCCGCCGCTCGAGGGTGACGATCACCGACCCGACGGAGGGGCGGGGCCAGAAGACGTCCGGCGGCACCCGACGGACCAGCGTCGCGTGAGCGTGGAACGTGACACGCAGGCTCAGGGCGCCGTAGGCGGGAGCCCCCGGACCGGCGACGAGCCGCTCGCCGACCTCCCGCTGCACCATCACGGTCATCCGATCGACGGCCGGGACCCCGTCGAGCACGTCCACCAGGATCCGGGTTCCCACGTTGTACGGGAGGTTGGCGCAGAGCGTCCACGGACCCCCCTCGAGGGTGGCCGACCAGTCGAGCCTGGTGGCATCGGCGTGGAGGACCCGCACGGTGGGAAGCTCGGCCACCGCCTCCCGCAGGGCCGGCAGCAGCGCCCGATCGAACTCGAGCGCGATGACCTCGCGGGCGCCGGCTTCGGCCAGCGCCACGGTCAGGGAGCCGATCCCCGCGCCCACCTCCACGACCCGGACCCCGGGCTCGATCCCGGCGTCCGCCGCGATCGCGCGGGCGAGGTTGGGATCGATGAGGAAGTGCTGACCGAGCGACCGGCTGGGTCGGATCCCGTATCGAGCGACGAGATCGCGGACGGACGCGCGCGCGGCGTTCACGGCGACACCGTACCGGTGGTGATCCGAGGGTGAGATCCGGGCGGTGGAGCGTCGCCTCGCTCGGCATGATCCCCATGGCCGAGAGGAGCACCCGGCCGCTCGGGCTGCCTCCGCGCACCTTCCCCGACGCGGTGACCACTCGTTGCGACCGGTGTGGCCGTCGCGATCGCGGAGGTCCGTGACCTCTCCGGTTGGGTGCCGCCTTCCCCGCGGCGCCTCCCCGGTCGCTCCACCACCCGGAACCTGCGCCAACCTAGCAAACCCTCAACCTCGACTGCAAACTTGCATCCCGAACAGGTGTTCGACCGCCGCGCGCGGTCACCGGAGGCCCGGGAAGGCCGCGCGTGCGTTCACCGACGTCGCGCGCACGACCTCGTCGATCGCGACACCGCGCACACGCGCAACCTCGGCGAGCGTGTGCACCACGTTCGCCGGCTGATTCTCGCGACCCCGCAGCGTCTGCGGGGCCAGGAACGGGCTGTCGGTCTCGACCACCACACGATCCAGCGCGACGGCGGCGGCAGCGGCGCGCAGATGATCGTTCCTCGGATACGTGACGTTCCCGGCGAACGAGATCCAGTAGCCGCGCTCGACGCACTCCTTCGCGATCGTGTCGTCACCGCTGAAGCAGTGGATCACGACGCGCTCGGCGCGCTGCTCCTCGAGGATCCGGAGGACGTCGGGCCACGCGTCGCGGACGTGGACCACCATCGGCTTGCCGGAGTCCCTCGACAGCGCGGCGTGGGCCGCGAAGGTCGACAGCTGATCCTCGACCGGCGAGCGCATCCGGAAGTAGTCGAGACCGCACTCCCCCACACCGACCACCCGGGGATCGTGCAGGAGCTCCTCGACACGCGAGGACGCAGCCGCGTCGAACGACGCCGCGTCGTGCGGGTGGACGCCCGCCGTGGCGAACACACCCTCGAGCGAATCGGCCAGCTCCAGCGACGCCCGGCTGCTCTCCACGTCGACCCCGACGCAGATCAGCCGTTCGACGCCCGCACCCCTCGCGGTCTCGACCACCACTGCAGGTTCGACCTCGCCGAGGAACAGGTGGCAGTGGGTGTCGACCGCTCCTCCGTCGACCGCCAGTTCAAGGTTCTCCGCGCTCATCCGCGGCGGACCTTACCCGCTCTCAACATGGGGTGAACAGGGGGAGCTTCACGTGAAACATCATCCTGCGAAGCCTCATCCCCCACTGGAGCGCTGGGGACAACCGCTCCGTGGCAGCTCATGCTCGTCCCTCGAGCGAGGCGAGCGTGAGGGCCGTCTCGAAGGGTTGCGTCCTAGAGCAACTCTCGCCGTCAGGCGACGTCGAGGCGAGGGAACAGCGCGTCGCCCTTGGTCGTCCTGGTGCCCGGGGCGAGCCCGCCCCACGCCACCGACGACGGCACCCGTTGGAGCGCGAGCGGTTCCTCGACGCCCAGCTGCCCCCAGAGGCGCTCGGCGGCGGCCGGCATGATCGGCCGGATCAAGATCGCCAGGATCCGGAGCACCTCGGTGCTCGCGTAGAGCACCGCCGTCAGCTCCGGTCGCGACGCGTCGTCCTTCGCGAGGGTCCATGGCGCCTTCTCGACGAGGTACCCGTTGGCCCGGTCCACGACGTCCCAGACGGCCACGAGCGCGGGCTGGAGCTCGACGGCCAGCATGTGCTCGTCGTAGCGGCGGACGGCGTCGGCGACGACCTCGGGCAGGTCGTCCTCGGCCCCCCGGAGCCCCGGCTCCGGCACCCGGCCGTCCAGGTAGGAGCCCAGCATCGCGAGCACCCGCGACGCGAGGTTTCCGAGCCCGTTCGCGAGATCCGCGTTGTGGCGCTCCGTCATGGATTCCCACGAGAAGCTCCCGTCCTCGCCGAAGCGCATCTCCCGCATGAAGTAGTAGCGGTAGGAATCGGCGCCGAAATGATCGAGCAGCTCGAAGGGGTGGATCCCGGTGAGGTTGGTCTTCGACATCTTCTTCCCCCCCACCGTCAGGAACCCGTGGGCCCAGACCTGGGTGGGTGGCTCGACGCCGGCGGCCATCAGCATCGCCGGCCAGTAGATCGCGTGGAACCGCAGGATGTCCTTGCCGATCGAGTGGATGTTCGCCGGCCACATCCGCGCGAACCGATCCTCGTCCGAGCCGTAGCCGGCGGCCGTGATGTAGTTCGTGAGGGCGTCGAACCAGACGTAGCAGACGTGCCGCGGGTCCCAGGGGAGCGGCACCCCCCAGTCGAACGTGGTCCGGCTGATCGAGAAGTCCTTGAGCCCTCCGCGGATCAGCGAGAGCACCTCGTTGCGTCGGGTCTCCGGCTCGACCGCGCCCGGGTGAGCCTCGTAGTGGGCCAGCAGCCGCTCCGCGTACGCCGACAGGCGGAAGAAGTAGTTGTCCTCGCGGAAGAACTCGACCGGGCGTTCGTGGATGGGGCACAGGCCGCCATCCAGGAGATCGTCCTCAGCGTAGTAGGCCTCGCAGGAGACGCAGTACAGGCCCTCGTAGTGGCCCAGGTAGATGTCGTCGCGACCGTTGTCGTGGACGGCGTTGAGGATCTTCTGGACCGCCCGCGAGTGCCGGTCCTCGGTCGTGCGGATGTAGTCGTCGTACCCGATGTCCAGGCGAGCCCAGACCTCCTTCCACTTCGGTTCCATCTCGTCGACCCACCGCTGGGGGGTCAGGCCGGCCGACTCGGCGACGCGTTGGAGCTTCAGGCCGTGCTCGTCGGTGCCGGTGAGGTGGAAGACCTCCTCTCCGCGGAGGCGGTGGTACCGGGCGATGAAGTCGGTGGCCACGGCGTTGTACGCGTGCCCGATGTGAGGCACGTCGTTCGGGTAGTAGATCGGCGTCGTGATGTAGAAGACGTCGCGGCCCATGGCCGAACCATGCTACCCGTGGGTCGCGTCAGCCCCGCCGAGCAGCGCCCGGTAGACCGCGTTCGCCGACACCCCGAAGCGTTCGGCGGCCGCACGCGAGGCCTCGCGGGGACGGTCGCCGTCGGCGATCGAATGCCGCGCGACCTCCACCGCCGCGTCGAGGTCGCCGGTCACGGCCGTCGCGCCGGCGACCACGAGCACCACCTCACCGCGGGGATCCTCCGTGCCGAGGGACTCGAGGATCGAGCTCGCGGAGCCGCGGAGCACCTCCTCGTGGAGCTTGGTGAGCTCGCGGCAGAGCGCCGCCGGCCGGTCCCCCAGCACGGCGGCGAGGTCGGTCAGCATCGCACGCACGCGCAGTGGCGACTCGAAGAACACGAGGGTGCGCTCGTCGTGCGCCACGGCCTCGAGGCGGCGTCGCCGATCCCCGGCCCTCTTCGGCAGGAAGCCCTCGAAGGCCCATCGGTCGGTCGGGAGGCCGGCCACGGCCAGCGCCGCCACGACGGCGGACGGACCCGGGACCACGGCGATCTCGATGCCGCGGTCGGCCACCGCCCGGACGAGCCGGTAGCCGGGGTCCGAGACCAGCGGCATGCCGCCGTCGGAGGTGAGCGCCACGTTCGCTCCCGCTTCCAGCCTGCTCAGGACCTCCGGGACCCGGGCGCGCTCGTTCGAGTCGTGCAGCGAGAGCAGCCGGGGGCCGGCGATCCCGATCGCCTTCAGGAGACGGCCGGTCCGTCGCGTGTCCTCGGCCGCGATCAGGTCGACCGACGCCAGCACGCGACGGGCCCGATCGGACAGATCCTCGAGGTTGCCGATCGGCGTCCCCACGACGAACAACGTTCCCGTCGAGGTCGCCATGCCAGGAGGATGCCACGAGCGGCCGCCCGCTAGGCTGCGCCGCGATCGAGGAGCGCGCGATGGGGACGCAGCACCGGGACTACTCGGGCACCCCGCTGTGGAGGAAGCTGGGGATCGCCGAAGGCGCGCGCGTCCTCCTGGTGGCGGCTCCCGCCGGGTTCGATCGATCCTTGGTGCAGCTGGCACCGCTCCCCGCCGACGTCACGTTCCTGCGTCGACGCGGCCGGGCCCTGGACGTCGTGCTGCTGTTCGTCACGCGGAGGGCCGACCTCGAAGCACGGTTCCCGCCGCTCGCAACGTCCGTCGCCGCGTCCGGGAGGCTGTGGGTGGCGTGGCCGACGAAGGCGTCGGGCATCCCGACCGACCTCGACTTCGACGCGGTGCAGGGGGTGGGTCTGTCGGCGGGGCTCGTGGACACGAAGAGCGCGTCGATCGCCGAGGGCATCCAGGGCCTCATGTTCGTGATCCGCGTGCGCGACCGCTCGACCTGACGCCGTCGGGGTACGGCCCGGGAACCCCGGTCGCACGCCGTCTCGTCCACCGTGGGATGCACCGGTACGCTGGCCCGATGTCCGCCCTCGTGTCGCGGCTGAACCGACCGCTCAGCGCGGTCCTGCTGGTCACGGCGCTCGCGGCGGTGCTGCGCTTCATGCATCTCGGCCACCCCGGAGAGTTGGTGTTCGACGAGGTCTACTACCCGAAGGCCGGCTGCATCCTGATCGGGGGCTCGGACGAGTACTGCCGGGTGGACTCCAACGACGAGAAGTTCTGGCGCGAGGACAAATGGGACGTGGGCTCCTGGGTCCATCCGCCCCTCGGGAAGTGGCAGATCGGGCTCGGGATCAAGGCGTTCGGGATGGACCCCTTCGGCTGGCGCTTCTCGACCGCGCTCGCCGGAACGCTGACGGTCACGGCGACGGCGCTGATCGCCCAACTCCTGTTCCGGCGACCCGTGTGGACCTACGTCGCGGGCGGCCTGCTGGCGACCGAGGGACTGAGCATCGTGATGTCGCGCACGGCGATCCTGGACGCGCACCTCACCTTCTGGGTCGTGGCCGGGTTCCTGTTCCTCCTGCTGGACCGACGGTGGATCGAACGCCGGCAGGCGGCGGCCGATGCCGCTTTCCAGGTCGCGCCCGACCCGAGGGACGTGATGGCCCAGGCGTTCGCCGTGCCCGGCGCTCCGCCGATCGCCGGCGCGTCGGCCGAGGCGATCGACACCCCCCTCGCGGCGGGTGGCTCCCGCGTGGTCTCGCCGCTCTGGCGGCCGTGGCGGTTCGCGTCCGGGATCGCGCTGGGAGCCGCCACGTCCGTGAAGTGGTCGGGAGCGATGGCGATCGCCACCGCCGTGCTCCTGTCGTACCTCTGGGAGACGACGCGCAGGCATCGCGGCCGGATCACCCGGCGGGCGGCGTTCGGTCGGGCGTTCGTGCGGGAGACCTTCGGGCTGGTTCTCGCGTTCCTCGTCGTCCCGCTCGCCGTCTACGTCGCGATCTGGCTTCCCTGGATCCACCACTTCGGGTGGGACTGGGGGAAGTGGTGGGACACGCAGGCCGGCACGTGGCGCTACCACTTCCGCGAGGGCCTGACGTGGACCAAGCTCGATCCCGACACGGGCTCGGCGACACCGACCCACCCGTACTACGCCCGTCCGTGGGAGTGGGTGGTCCCCCCCGGGCGACCGACCTCTTTCTTCGTCCGCGACCTGGGGCCCGACATCCAGCAGATCCTGGCTCTCGGGAGCCCGGCGATCTTCTGGGCCAACCTGTTCGCGATCCCGTACACGCTGTTCTCGTGGTGGCGGACCCGCGACTGGCGCGCGGGCTTCGTGGCCGTCGGGTTCCTCGGCCTGTTCCTGCCCTGGCTGCTGGTCAGCAGACCCACCTTCTACTTCTACGCCGTGGTCCTCGTGCCGTTCATGGTCCTGGCGGTCACCTACCTGCTGCGCGGGCTCGCCGACGCGAGGCTCGTCGTCCGGGACCGGTCGACCGGCGAGGTGGCGGTCGACCCCGACACCGGCCAGCCGGCGATCTCCACCCGCTTCGTCTACCGGCCGTTCGTCTGGGTCTATCTGATCGTGGCCGCGGTGATGTTCGTGTGGTTCTGGCCGTTGATGACCGGTGGGCAGGTCACCGACATCCACTGGCGCGCGATCGTCTGGTTCAACCGCTGGATCTAGAGAGGTCCCTCTCACCGGGGGGCTACGCTCGGCTCTGCCTCGCTCCTTGAGCCCCCCGGACCCCCCTCTCCCCCCTTTCAGTGAGAGCGGGGTCCGGAAACACGGAACCCCGGCACAGAGCCGGGGCCGGTCTTGGTGGGATATCCCGGAGACGATGATACCGGGAACGCGGCCCGAACGCCGCCGCGGCGGCGAACCGTCACGAAGGCGTCACGCCACGTCCGCAGGGCGGTCGCTCGGCTGTTCGGACAGGTGCACGGGCAGCAGGTCCTCGTCGTCGGCGAGCACCTGGCGACGGGACGGGGCCAGGAGCGGCTCGGGCACGTAGGACTCGCGCGTGAGCGCCACGACCACGTAGGGATCGTCGCGGAAGAGGTCCTCGCGCTCCATCCGGATCAGCACGTTGTTGCGGCCGGCCGGGAACACGACCTTGGACATCTCGGCGACGGCGGGGTCGACGAACATCGGCGCGAGCAGGAACAGCGACAACGGCGGCACCGCGCCGATCTCGCAGTCGGGCGCCAGCGAGCGGATCTCGGCGTGGGTGGCGAACCGGGCTCCCGGATCCTGGAGCGCCACCTGCGCCAGCTCCAGGTCGAGGTACCGCGACCCCGGCACGACCATCAGCGCGGGACCCATCAGCCCGATCATGACCTCGGTCCTGACGACGTCGCCCTCGTTGACGCCGTGCGCGGCGATCGTGTCCGCCACCGAGACGACGTCGGGCGCCGGCAGCACGAGGAACGGCAGTCCCCGGCCCAGCAGGTAGTCCAACACACTCGCCACGACGTCCCCTCACCTTCGCCGCTCGGCTCGGCGCCGATCGTACCGTCGGGCGCGATCGCGGCCGAGGAGACTGACAGGAATTCTGCTCGCGAGGCCGAGAAAGCGACCCTCGACCTAGAACCCAGGGAGGTGGTCGCGGAACCACAACCAACCGATGGCGGCACCCACGTCGAGCACGAAGTGGGCTACGACGAATGGCCAGGTCCGCCGCCACCGCACGAACAGCCACCCGAAGAGCAGGCCCATCGCCAGGTTGCCGGCGAACCCGCCGAACCCCTGGTACAGGTGGTAGCCGCCCCGCAGGAGAGCGCTGCCTCCGATCGCCGCGTTCGTCGACCACCCCACCTGCTGGAGCCGCGTGACCAGGTACCCGAGGACGATCACCTCCTCGACGATCGCCGCATCGGCGGGGTTCAGGAAGACCGCGACGTAGGTCCACCAATGGCCCTCCGGCGGGGCCGGCACCACGGATCGGTTCACACCCAGCTCCACGGCGGCCAGGTAGACGCCGATGCCGGCGACGCCGACGAGCAGCGCCAGGAGCACCCCGCGCGTAAGGTCGCGACGGGGTTGGTCGAACGTCAAGCCGATCGCGCCGACGCCCTCCCCGCTCCGTCGCAGCAGGTGCACGACCAGGAACGCGGGCGCCAACCCGAAGACGAAGCTGAGGACCTGACGCGCGAACAGCGGGCTCTGGTTGGAGGACGCCACGACGACGCCGCTGATCGGGCTCTCGATCAGGCTGAGGATCGAGCTCGCCACGCTCGCCAGGAACGACAACGAGAGGACGACGAGGATCTCTTCGTAGAGCGTGCGCCGGTCCGCCGGTGCGGGTGGGACCGGCGCGACCTCCATGGGGCCAAGCGTACGCGGGGTCATCCCTGCCACGTTCGACGTCCACCGGGATAGGGTTCGCGCACATGGCGGGGGCGACGGCGGACGTGGTGGTCGTGGGAGCCGGCACCGTCGGTGGCTGGGCGTCGGTGCTGGCCACGGAGTCGGGCGCCCGTCGGGTCGTGGTGGTCGAGCGAGGCATCGCGGGGAGCGGCGCCTCCAGCCGGGCCGCCGGGATGGTGCGGGCCCAGGGAGGCTCGCCGGACACGGTGCGGCTCGGCCGGTGGTCGATCGAGTTCTACCGGGGCCAGCGGGATCGGTACGGCACCGACAGCGGGTTCCGCGGCCAGGGCTACGTGATCCTGGCGTCGACGGCCTCGGACGAGCGAGCGACGCACGAGCGCATCGCGATGCAGCGTGACGTGGGGCTCGACGTGTCGTGGGTCGACCCCTCGGAGGTGCGGCGGCTGATCCCGGCGATGGGACCCGACGGGTACCGCGGAGGGTCGTACGTGGCCACCGACGGGTGGATCGACCCTCCCCGCAACGTGCGGGCGTACGGCCTCGCGATGCAGCGCGCGGGCGTCGAGCTCCGGGAACACACCACCTTCCTGGGGATCCGGACGCGGGCCGCGGGGCGCGGGCGTCGCGTGGTCACGGGGGTCCGGACATCCGGCGGCACGATCGCGACGTCGCGGGTGATCCTCACGGGAGGCCCGACCCTGCGCGCGGTCGCGGACGCGGCCGGAGCGCAGGCGTGGGCGGGCGGAGCCCGCCACCAGGTGGTCGTGACCGAACCGAGCGAGGCGTTGCACGCGGATCGGAGCGCCATGGCCTTCGACCTGCGCGCCGGGATCTACTGGCGCCCGGAGGAAGGCGGGCTCCTGTGGGGGATGTCGAACCCTCGAGAGACGCCGGGCGAGGCACGGGAGATCGACTGGCGCTACCTCCGCCGAGCGCAGCGGCGGCTCCAGCGCCTGCTGCCGGCGACCGCCGAGTTGGGGATCCGCCGGGTGTGGGCCGCCACGATCGACTACACGCCCGACCACCTCCCGCTCCTCGGCCCGCTGATCCAGCGCGACGGGACGGAGGTGGACGGCGTCACGATCGCGAGCGCCGGTGGACACGGGATGATGTGGGGACCGGCGGTCGCTCGTGTCGCCGCCGATCTCGCCCTGACCGGCTCCACCGACGTCGTGGAGCGCGCGGAGGACCTGCGGATGGATCGGTTCGACGAACGCGGACGCTCGCCCTTCGTCGACCCGGTCGCGCTCCCGTTCCCCGTCGACGTGGACGCCGAGCCGCGTCGCGGTGGCGGGGGCTGACGCTCAGAGCTGCAGGATCGGACAGGTCAGCGTCCGCGTGATCCCATCCAGCTCCTGCATCGGCAACACCGTGCCCTTCGCCAGGAGGTCGAGATCCGGGGCCTCGGCGCGCGCCACGATGTCGTACGGGCCGGTGACCGGGTCCACCACCATGACGCCCTCGATGCCGCGGATCTGCTCGGTCACCTGACCGGCCTTCCCGACCTCGGTCTGGATCAGGATGTACGCGCTGACCATGGTCGTGGCATCGTCACGAGCCACCGTCGCCCGCCTCCTTCTTGAAGAGTCCCTTGGCCTTGCCGAGCAGTCCGCCGGCCGCCTGACCGGCCTTGTCCAGCGCCGGCTTGGCCTTGTCCGCGAGATCGCCCGCCGTGTCCTTCGCTTTGCCCAACGCCGGCTTGGCCCTCTCCGCCAGATCCCCCGCCGTGTCCTTCGCTTTGCCCAACGCCGGCTTGGCCTTGTCCGCGAGATCGCCGGCCGTGTCCTTCACCCGGTCGAGCCCGGACTTGGCGTCGTCGCCCGCATCCTTCGCGACGTCGCCGGCGTCCTTGGCGACCTCAGAGGCGTCCTTGGCGACCTCGGCTGCTTCCTCGGCGACCGCGTCGCCGGCGTCCTTCGCGACCTCGCCGGCATCCTGCGCGACCTCGCGGGCGTCGTGCACCACGCCCTCGTCCCCGGGTGCGTCCGACATGGCGATCCCCTTTCCGATCCGTCGCTCTCCATGCTCGGGACGAGGCTGATGGGTCGCAAACGCGCAGGTCAGAGAGGCCTTCACGGCAGGCGCGCCCGCACCTCGTCGAGGGCTCGTTCGAGCGACGGACCCGGGCGAGCTCCATGGTGCTCGACGTCGTCCCAGGGGATCAGCGCGGCGAGGAAGCGGGCGCGCTCGCGGAACGCGGCGTCGGGCGCGCCGCCGTAGGCGGCCAGAGCGCGCTCGCCCTGGTCGGGGGTCGCCTCGAGCACCCAGGCGAAGTCCGACGCCGGATCGCCGATCCCCAGCTCCTCCCAATCCAGGATCCCCGCGAGATCACCACCTTCTCCGACCAGGATGTGCTCCGCGGCGAGATCGCCGTGGATCAGACACGTCGCGAACGTCCACATCCGGTCGTCATCGAGGAAGGCGCGGACGAGCTCGTCGGCACGCCCGGCCTCCTCCGCCGAGAGCAACGGACGGACGGCGCCGGACAGGCGCGTCACGCGCTCACGGAGCCTGTCGCGGATCGCTCCCGGTGGAACCGGCCGTAGGCCGACGACCTCCGGCGGCACCAGGTGCAGGTCGTACAGCGATCGTCCGAGCCGCTCGGGCCAGATGCCGTCGGGCGCACGATCCGCCGGCATTCCCTCGAGCTTGCGGTAGAGCATGGCCGGGGGGTCCGACGAGGCGCGCTCGGGCAGCGGGACGGGGGCCGAGAGCTCGCGCGCGAGCTGGGGCAGGATCTGGATCTGCGACCGGAGAAGCTCCGCGGAGCCGTCGGACCGCGGGAGCTGGAGGATCCACCCCTCGTTCACCTCGTACGTGGCGACGGTCCACCCACCCTCGATCGGCTCGAAGCGCTCGATGGGGAACCCCGGGAACAACCGCCCCGCGAGCTCCCGATCCGACGCGATCGAGGTCACGGGCGGACCTCAGACGAGGCGGACCTCTGCTCGACCGGCGAGCTCCTGGGCACGGGCTCGCTCGAGCCGGCCGGCGCCGGGTATCTCCGCGTTCGCGGTGGCGGCTCCGAGCGCGAGGCACAGCGCCTCCTCCCACCCGGCGTCTCGTTCCAGGCCGCTGATCAACCCCGCCAGGAACGCGTCGCCGCTGCCGACGGGGTACCGACCACGGACGTACAGGACACCCTCGTAGAGGGTCCCGTCCGGCGCCGCCAAGACCACGCCCTCCGCGCCCCGCGTCACGATGCCCGCGTGCCCGTCCCCCCCGGCCAGGTCGCGCAGCTTCCGCGCGGCGGCGATCGCCTCCTCCCGTCGCGCGGTGGGGACCCCGAGGAGCTCCCGGACCTCGGCCTGGTTGACCTTCACCACGTCGGGCTCGGCGTCCAGCGCGAGACGGAGGCGTTCGCCCTCACTGTCGACGGCGACGGCGATGCCGCGCGCTCGCGCCTCGCGCACGAGGTCGCGGTAGCCGTCGTCCGGCGCGCCGCGAGGCAGGGAGCCGCTGATCGTGAGCCAGCTACAGCGGTCGAACAGACCCGAGGCGCGATCCATCAGCTCGACCCAGGCGGCGGCCGGCACCACCGCCCCGTGCTCGTAGAACTCGGTGAGCCCCCCGGTCTCGCGGTCGGCGACGGAGAGCGAGGAACGGTTCTCACCCAGCGCCCAGACACCGGCACTGGCGACGCCCTCGGCATGCAGCTGTTCCTCGAGCCACGTGCCCGCATGCCCGCGGAGGAGTGGAACGGCGGTCACGTCCGCGCCGAGCGCCGCGGCGGACCGCGCGACGTTGAGTCCCTTGCCGCCGGC
>DATBJQ010000089.1:0-9296 GCA_036556385.1 Actinomycetota bacterium
GCCGCGGATCCCGTGGGAGGGCGTGGCCCCCAGCGTGTCCATCGCGAGCCCGTCCACCGACGCCGTCCTCCCGAACGGCGCCTTCGAGATCCGGGGAGCGGCCGGGGACAACGCCGGCGTGGCGCGCGTCCTGGTCCGCGTCCGCGACGAGGCCACGGGCCGGTGGTGGGATGGCAACGGAGAGATCTGGTCTCCGACCCCCGTCGACAACATCGCCGCGATGGTCGGGGCCGAGCCGACCACGTCGGTCCAGTGGAACTGGTGGTTCAACGGGATCACACGGGACGGGTCGTACCACCTCGAGGCCAGGAGCGTCGATGCGCGCGATCGGTCGAGCCCGGCGGCGGTCGTCGACGTCGGCCTGTCCGATACCCCACCGCCCCCGGTGGACACCACGGCGCCCAACGGCACCGTGACGGTGCCCACGCCCAACCAGGTCCTCTCGGGGGTCCCCGCGACGCTGTCGGGTCAGGCGAGCGACGACGTGGGGGTCACCACGGTCCGGGTGGCGATCAAGGACCGCACCACGGGGCTGTGGCTGCGCTCGAACAACACCTGGGGCGCCTTCCAGAACCAGACCGCCGTGCTCGGCACCCCGGGGGGCACCACCACGGGGTGGACCTTCTCGTTCAGCCCCCCGGCGGGTGGCTCGGGCCAGTACGCGCTGCAGATCGCCGCGGTCGACGCCGCCGGCAACCTCGATCCCACCAAGCCGTGGGTCCCGTTCAACCTGACCTGAGCGGTTGCGTGGGAAGGTGGGCGGCCGTGGGTCCTCGCCTACCCCTCAGATCGCGGGGATGTCGCTCGTGAGGCCGACCGGCACGGTCGACGTGAACGAGAAGTCGGGCGGCGGTGGGACGCACAGCTGCTGGGCCCGGGTACGCAGCGAGGTCAGCAACGCTGCGTACAGTGGGTTCCCGGCCTGGTTCACCAGCTGATACGGGTCGGTCCCGAGCAGGTACAGCTCCTCCTCGCCGGTCGCGTATCGCACGTAGGTGGCGTCGATCGATCGGATCGCGCAGTAGCTGGGCACCGTCGTGAGGTGATGCTCGACCAGGAAGTCCGTCCGCCACGGGGCGCCGGGGGTCTGCAGGATCGGCAGGAGGCTGCGGCCCTCGCTGCCGGGCGCCGGCACCCCCGCCAGCCCCGTGAAGGTCGGCGCCAGGTCGATGTTGAGGACCAAGCTCGGATCGGTCCTCGGCGCGGCGACCAGCGGGTCGTAGCGGACGACGTACGGGACCCTGATGCTCTCCTCGTAGGGAACCTGCTTGTTCTCTGGCCCGTTCTTCCCCCAACGGTGCTCGCCCCAGACGAACCCGTTGTCGCCCATCAGCACGATCATCGTCGTGGAGAGCCGACCGGTGTCGGAGAGGGCCTGCACGAGTCGTCCGACCGCGTCATCGACCGCCAGCAGTGACCGGTACTGCTTCAGCCGGATCGTGTCGATCCGCGACCTGTTCGCAGCGGTGAAGCGCGGGAGCGCTCGGACGTAGGCCGGCTTGTCCGTGACGTCGGGTTCGTCGTAGCTGGGGGGACGCCACAGCGACAGGTTCCCGAAGGCGCTGGCGTGCCGCGGCGCCGGTTCGGCGGGCTCATGGGGTGCGTACGGAGCGAAGTAGAGGAACAGGGGATCGTCGGGCTCGGTGGAGCGGACGAAGTCCTCCGCGTAGCTGGCGAGGACGTCGGTGGAGTAGTCGGTCGTCGCCGACCCCTTGGCGAGGTACGTGCCGTCGACGCTGAGGCCGTAGCCGTAGTACTTGCCGCCGCCGACGTCGTCGGTCGCGAAGGCGACCCACCGGTCCCAACCCGGCGGGACGTACGAGGCGCGGGCCTGCGTGTATCCGTTGAAGTACTTGCCGACCAACGCCGTCCGGTAGCCGGCGCCGTCCATCCACGTCGCGAGCGTCGAGGAATCGTCGAAGGCGGAGAACGGCCCGTGCACACCGGAGTTCTGGTACACGCGGGTGGTATGGGAGTACGCGCCCTTCAGGATGTTGGCCCGGCTCGGGCAACACAGGGCGTTGGCGACGAAGCCGTTCGTGAACGTCACGCCACGGCCGACCAGCAGTGACTGGACGTTCGGCATCGCCCAGAGCGTGTCCCAGCGCTGGTCGTCGGTGAGGATCAGCACGACGTTGGGCTTCTGCGTGGGAGGCGGCGGGGGAGCGGGCGACACGGAGAAGCTCCTCCACGGTCGGGTCGGGTCGAGCCTCCCCGACGTATCCCGGGCTCGAGCGGTCGCCTTGTACGAGCCGGTGGTCGCCGCGAACGAGAAGGACCACGTGGTCGACCGCGCGCCCGGCGCGGCCAGGCTCGCGGGGGTCCAGGTCTGTCCGACCCCCCAGGTGCCGTTGGCGCGGAGCCACTGGGAGGTGCCCGTGTCGAGCACCGCGACGTGGACCGCCTGGACCGCGATGTTGTCCGTGGCCGTCCCGCGGAGCGTCACGGTGGTCGACGTCAGGACCCGACCGGCCAGCGGCGCCGTGATCGTGCCGTTCGGCGGCGTGGTGTCCGGTGCCGCGCGAGCCGGCACCCCCAGGGCCACGAACGTCGCCACGACGGCCGGGATCACGAACCCACGCGCTCGCTGCATCACCCTCACCTCCTGCCATGCCCAGGCTAGGAACGGGTTCGTGGCCCCCGGGGGGGCCGAACGGCCCCGGGTCGTCCGGACCCCTGGCGGCCCGTACACTGCCGCCCCACGCGGAGCAACCGAGGGGGTATCGGATGAGGATCCTGGTCGTGGGGTCGGGCGGCGTCGGGGCGGCGTTCGCGCCGATCGCGGCCCGTCGTGATTTCTACGAGCACATCGTGTTCGCCGATCACGACGGCTCTCGGGCCCGCGGTGTTGTGGATCGGTACGACGCCGGGTCGGGCCGGTTCAGCGCCGCCACGGTCGACGCCTCGGACGCCGGGCAGGTCGCGGACCTCTGCGGGGCGGAGCGGATCACCCACGTCCTGAACGCCGTCGATCCCCGGTTCGTGATGCCGATCTTCGAGGGTGCCTTCCGGGCGGGCGCGACGTACCTCGACATGGCGATGTCGCTCTCGCACCCGCACCCCGACGAGCCGTATGCCCTCCCGGGCGTGAAGCTCGGCGACGAGCAGTTCGAGCGCGCGGCCGCCTGGGAGGAACGCGGGCTCCTCGCCCTGGTGGGGATCGGTGTCGAGCCCGGGCTCTCGGACGTCTTCGCGCGGTACGCCCAGGACCACCTGTTCTCGCGGATCGACGAGGCCGGGGTCCGCGACGGCGCGAACCTCGTGGTGCAGGGGTACGACTTCGCGCCGGGCTTCTCGATCTGGACCACGATCGAGGAATGCCTGAACCCGCCGGTGGTCTGGGAGCGGGACCGCGGGTGGTTCACGCTGCCCCCCTTCAGCGAGCCCGAGACCTTCACGTTCCCCGAGGGGATCGGCCCGGTCGAGTGCGTCCATGTGGAGCACGAGGAGGTCCTGCTGATCCCCCGGTGGGTCGACTGCGAGCGCGTCACGTTCAAGTACGGGCTCGGAGACGAGTTCATCGAGGTCCTCCGGACGCTGCACAAGCTGGGGCTCGATCGCACGGACCCGGTGACGGTGCGTGGCCAGCAGATCTCGCCGCGCGACGTCGTGGCCGCCTGCCTGCCCGACCCCGCGACGCTCGGCCCCCAGATGTCGGGGAAGACCTGCGCGGGGACGTGGGTGACCGGGACCGGCACGGACGGGCAACCCCGCGAGGTGTACCTGTTCCACGTGGTGGACAACGAGGAGACGTGGGGCCGCGACGGCGCCCAGGCGGTCGTGTGGCAGACCGCGATCAACCCGGTCGTGGCGCTGGAGCTCCTGGCGAGCGGCGCCTGGGGTGGAGCCGGCGTCCTGGGGCCGGAGGCCCTGCCGCCCGATCCCTTCCTCGAGCTGCTGTCCGCCTCCGGGTCCCCGTGGGGCATCGAGGAGCGCACGCCCGCGGCGTGAGCCGCGTTCACGATCCAGCCTCAGGTCACGGGAGACAGTGGCCGATGCCTTGCGCGGAGGGCGCGCACCTGCGGGCCCGCTCCACCGGCGTGCCCGTGAGGACCGGAGACGATCGCATCGTGACCACCAGCGACAGGGAGACCGACCTCGTCGGCGAGCAGCCCGCGGCTCGGCTCGCCCGCCTGATCGAGCCTGGCTCTCTGCTCGAGGCGACGCCCGAGTGCCTGGTCCTGGCCGGCGCCGACGGCACGATCGAGTACGCGAACCACCAGGCCGAGCTGCTCATGGGGTTCACCCGCCTCGAGATGATCGGCAAGCCGGTGGAGCTGTTCGTCTCGGTCGAGCTGGACGAGGTGGAGCCGGGCTCCCGGTTCGAGTCGGTCTGCCGATGCGCCGATGGGGGCGCCGTGCCGGTCGAGGTCCACGTCGGCGAGATCGCGGAGCCCGAGCGCCTGCTGGTGGTGACCCTCCGCGACATCACCGCCCGGCAGCGCGCGGCCGACGCCCGCTTCGAGGCCGAGGCGAAGTACCGCAACCTCGTGGAGCACATCCCCGCGGTCGTCTACCTCGACCCGGTCGACCAGGAGCAGTCCTCGATCTACGTCAGCCCCCAGGTCCGTGACCTCCTCGGCATCGAGCCCGATGAGTGGCTGCAGGACCCCTACGTCTGGCGCAGCCACGTCCATCCGGAGGACATCGATCGCGCATGGGAGGAGTACGAGGACGCCTACACGGCGCACGAGCCCCTCAGCCACGAATACCGGATGGTGCACGAGGACGGCACGATCCGCTGGGTGCTGGAGCAGGCCTTCCCGATCGACGACGAGCACGGCGAGCCCTGGCTGATCCAGGGCGTGATCTTCGACATCACCGAGCGCAAGGAGGCCGAGGAGCAGGTCGCGTTCCTCGCGTACCACGACAAGCTCACCGGGCTCCCGAACCGGCACCTGTTCGAGGAGATGCTCGAGGCCGCGATCGCGCGCGCCCGGCGGTACGACCTCGGTGTCGGCGTGCTCTTCCTGGACCTCGACAACTTCAAGCTGGTCAACGACTCCCTCGGCCACCATGCCGGCGACCTCCTGCTGGCGCAGCTGGGGGACCGGCTCCGGCACTGCACCCGCGAGACGGACACGGTGGCGCGCCAGGGCGGCGACGAGTTCCTGGTCCTGCTCGCCGACCTCGACCGCTCCGCCGAGACGCCCGGGGCGCCCGACCCGGGCATGGAGGTCGCGGAGGCCGTCGCCGCGCGCGTCCGGACCGCCCTGGAGGAGCCCTTCGACCTGAACGGAACGCCCTTCTACGCCACCGGATCGATCGGGATCAGCCTGTTCCCACAGGATGCCAGCGACGCGGACACGCTGATGCGCAACGCGGATCACGCGATGTACCAGTCGAAGAACCACGAGCCCGGCGGCGTCGTGATCTTCGCCGCCGAGGGTCACGACGCGCTGCAGAAGCTGTCGCTCACCACGCGGCTGCGCGAGGCCGTGCAGCACGAGCGCTGGGTCCTGCACTGGCAGCCGATCGTGGACATCGGGACGGGCCGGATGGAATCCGTCGAGGCCTTGATCCGCTGGGTGAACCCGAACGGCGGTCTGGTGGCCCCCGGGGAGTTCATCCCCCTCGCGGAGGAGCTCGGGCTGATCGAGGCGATCGGCGAGTGGGTGATCCACGAGCTCGCGCGACAGCAGGCCGAATGGCGCGGGGCGGGGATCGACCTGCGCGTCGGGTTCAACCTGTCGCCGCGGCAGATGTGGTCGGCGCACCTCGCGGACAAGATCATGGCCCTGCTCCGGCGCAACGAGGTCGACCCGCACGGCGTCGTGGTCGAGATCACCGAGTCCACGGCGATGGCCGATCCCGACCGTACGCTCCGCATCCTGCAGGAGCTCCACTCGTGGGGCTTCGGGTTGGCCCTGGACGACTTCGGGACCGGGTACTCCTCGCTCGCACGTCTGAAGCACATGCCGGTCGACGTGCTGAAGATCGACCGGTCCTTCGTCCGCGAGGTCCACCGTGACGTGAGCCTCGCCAGCATGGTCCGGGCGATGATCCAGCTGGCCCAGGGCCTCGACATGACGCCGCTCGCCGAGGGCATCGAGACCTACGGCGAGCTGGAGTTCCTCCGCAGCAACGGCTGCCGCCTGGCGCAGGGCTTCCTGTTCTCGCGCCCGGTGCCGGCCGAGGAGATCCCGGAGCTCCTGACCCGCGGCAGCCTGCTGCCCGAGCCGACCACGACCTCGGAGGGTTGAGGCCGCTCCAGCCGCACGGCGCCGGGCTGCGTTAGGCTCCGCCGATGCTCCGCCCGGCCCGCGTCCGTCTGGTGCTCGCGCTCGGCCTCGTGCTGGCCGCGCTCGCGGCCTCGTGCTCCTCGCCCTCGCAGCGGCCCGCCGGCGAGCCCACGCCCGCTGCCCCGACGGGCGCCCCGGCGTCGACGGTCGCGCTCGCCGCCGCGCGCCCGATCGACACGCTGGATCACCTGGTCTTCATCGTCCAGGAGAACCGCTCGTTCGATCACTACTTCGGGACGTTCCCCGGCGCCCGCGGCTTCCCGCGGGACGCGCGCGGACGGATCGACGTGTGCGTCCCGAACCCCTATCGGGGCGGCAGGTGCGCCTCGCCGTACCACACGTCCTCGCAGCGGGCGATGGGCGGCGGGCACGATCAGCGGGCGTCCAGGATCGACGTGAACGACGGCCGCATGAACGGCTTCATCCGCTCGTTGACCGTGCTGAAGAACAACCAGGCCTTCTGCGCCGAGCAGCCCACCGACCCGCGTTGCCGCCGCCTCGTGGGGCCGGCGATGCAGCCCGACGTGATGAGCTACCACGACGAGCGGGAGATCCCGAACTACTGGACGTACGCGCGCCGGTTCGTCCTGCAGGACCGGATGTTCGCGCCCGCTGATTCCTGGACCCTCCCCGCGCACCTGTACCTGGTCTCCGGCTGGTCCGCGTACTGCTCGAACCCGGAGAACGTGCAGACCTGCCGGTCGAACCTGGATCTGAAGGATCCCCGTGAGGCGTGGGTCTACGGCGAGGAGCCGATCTACGGATGGACGGACATCACCCGGCTGCTCGATGACGCCGGCGTGTCCTGGGGGTACTTCCTCGGCGACGGCACGTGCTGGGATCCGCCGTGCACCCATCCGCTGATGGGCCCCGTCACCGCGCCGACCAGGAACCCGCTGCCGGGTTTCGTCGAGAGCGCGAAGACGCGGCTCGACGACAACATCCAGGGCTACGACGCCTTCCTGCAGGCGGCCCGCACGAACACGCTGCCCTCCGTCTCGTGGATCGTGCCCGGCGGTGGGATCGGGGAGCACCCGCATTCCGCGATGGACACGATCAGGCGGGGACAGGCGCACGTCACGCGCATGATCAACGCGGTGATGCGCAGCGATCTATGGGAACGCTCGGCGATCTTCCTGACCTGGGACGACTGGGGCGGCTTCTACGATCACCTGCGCCCACCCGTGGTCGATCGCAACGGCTACGGGCTGCGCGTGCCGGGACTGGTGATCTCCCCCTACGCGAAGCGCGGGGTCATCGACCACCAGGTCCTGTCCTTCGACGCCTACCTGAAGTTCATCGAGGACCGGTTCCTGGGCGGGCAGCGCCTGCCGGGACGCCCGACCGAGCCGCGTCCCACCGTCCGCGAGGAGCTCGAGATCCTGGGCGATCTGCGACGGAGCTTCGACTTCACCCAGGCGCCGCGGCCGCCGCTGATCCTCGATCCGTCGCCCTGAGCGGCAGCCGCGCGCTCAGCAGCCGATCCGGGTCTCGGCGAAGTAGCACGTGTCGCGACCCGACCCACCGCGGACGACGTCGTCGCCCTCCTCTCCGTACGCGATGTCGGCGCCGCCCTGGCCCGAGATCCGGTCGTCGCCGCGGGCGCCGATCAGCACATCGTCCCCGTCGCCGCCGGCGATCCGGTCATCTCCCCAGGAGCCGATCACGAGGTCGTTCCCGCCGTCCCCGAGCAGGCGGTCGGCGCGCTTGGCGGAGCCGGCGCCCCCGGTGATCACGTCGGGCCCCGGGCCCCCGTGCGCCAGATCGCTGCCCTCGCGGCCGAACAGGCCGTCGGAGCCCCCCTCGCCGTACAACCGGTCGTCGCCGTCCGCTCCGTTCAGGCTGTCGTTCCCCGGCCCGCCGCACAGGATCTCGGGGAGGTCCGTCCGGTCCGACCCCTGGATCGTGTCGTCGCCGCCGAGGCCCTGCACCGCGACCATCCCGTCGCCGTTCACGTCGCGTTGGGTGGGGGACAGCACGATCACGTCGTTGCTCACCGTGCCCGCGACGTCGACCCGATGCCCGGCGCAGCGGACGCCCGCCCGGGGCCCCGTGCGAGGACGCGGTGTCGCGCACGCGATCGCGGTCTCGGCGTTGTGGCAGACGTCCAACCCCACGGAGCCGTCCGCCCGGTCGGACCCGCCGGCGTTGCCGTCCAGGACGTCGTCGCCCTCGCCGCCGGTCAGCACGTCGCCCTCGTTGCCTCCGAACAGCAGGTCGTCGCCATCGCCGCCGTCGAGCGTGTCGTGTCCGTCCGCGCCGTAGGCGACGTCGTCGGCGCCGGCGCCGAGGAACGTATCGCCCCCCGCGGCGGGTCCCTGCCCGTAGAAGGCGTCCGCGCCGGGTCCTCCGCGGAACCGGTCGTCGCCCTGCCCGCCGACCATCACGTCGTGGCCCTGCTCCCCGTGGCCGTGGTCGTCGCCGTCCTGACCCGCGAGCAGATCGTCGCCGTCGCCCCCGCGGAGCTGGTCGTCGCCCTCGCCCCCGGCGAGGCCGTCGTGCCCAGGCCCACCGAGGAGCTCGTCGTCGCCGTCGCGCCCGTCGAGGCTGTCGTCCCCACCCAGGCCGTAGATCGTGTCGTCGCAGGCGGTGCCGCGCAGCGTGTCGTCGCCGGAGGTGCCCATGATCACCCGCTGGCAGGCGCCCGCCTCGGAGGTCGCCGGCGCGATGAGGGCGAGCGTCAGGGCGGCGAGCGGCACGACGATGCGCCACCGGCGATCGAGCATGCGGCACGGTAGCCGATGCACCCCCTCGCAACAACGGAGTGCCCCCGGCGGCCGATCGTCGGGGCGGCATGAGGGGTCGGCTACCATGCCATCCTCATGGCACGGCGCTACGACCCGACCGAGTTCGAGCCCCGCTGGGTGAAGGTCTGGGAGGACGAGGACCTGTATCAGGCCTCGAACGACCCCGACGACCCGCGCCCGCGCTTCTACGCGCTCGACATGTTCCCGTACCCGTCGGGCGACCTGCACATGGGGCACGCCGAGGCGTTCAGCGGCGGCGACGCGATCGCGCGCTACCGCTGGATGCGGGGGGCCAACGTGCTGCATC
>DATBJQ010000090.1:0-72908 GCA_036556385.1 Actinomycetota bacterium
CCCAGAACCAGAACGCGACGTCCTTGCCGGCCACGGACGCGCCGTGGAAGGTCCCGCCATCGAGCAGCGGCGCGTCGAAGTCGAGCACGGAGGGCGGCGCGGAGCCGGCGCTTCCGGGCGGCGAGGGCGGCGCGTCGGCGCTTCCGCACGCCGTCGCGGCCAGGCAGACCGCGAGGGGGAGCAGCAGCAGGATCGTTCGACGGCGCACCGGAGCAGCGTACGCGCCCGGCCCCGGATCGCGGCGACGTCGCGAAGGTAGGGTCAGGCGTGCCCCGGCGAACGATCGTGGACGACGTCCCGGCGCCGATGCTCTCGACGTCGGCGACCGAGATCCCCCGCGGAGCGGGATGGACCTACGAGCCCAAATGGGACGGGTTCCGCACGATCGTCGTCTCGGAGGGCGCGTCGCCGCTCGCACTCTGGAGCCGGGAGGGACGTCCGCTGGGGCGCTACTTCCCCGAGCTGGCGGATCTGTCCGTGCGTCCGGGGGAGCGGTTCGTCGCGGACGGCGAGATCCTCCGCGTGCACCCGGGGAAGATGGACTTCGACGAGCTCCAGCTCCGGCTGCATCCCGCCGCCTCGCGGGTCCGCAAGCTGGCCGCCGAGATCCCGGCCACCCTGATCCTGTTCGACCTCTTGCGCACACCGGACGGGACCCTGCTGGACGAGCCGCTCGCCGAGCGCCGCCGGGCGTTGGATGCGCTTGCGGAGCGGCTCGGCCTGGTCCGCGCCCCCGACGAGCTCCGCTCGTTCCCCGAGGGGCCGGGGCTGTTGGTGGCCCCGTGGACGCGGGACGACGCCCTGGCGGACCGCTGGTTCGCCGACGACGCGGGGATCGGCCAGGACGGTGTGGTCGCCAAGCGTGAGGACCAGCCCTACCTGCCGGGCGAGCGCGGCTGGGTCAAGATCAAGCACCGGCGGACCGTCGACTGCGTCGTCGGGGGCTACCGGCTGTCGAAGGCCGGGGACGGCGTGGGGTCGCTGTTGCTCGGGCTCTACGACCCGGAGGGTGCGTTGCACTACGTGGGCCACACGTCGTCGTTCCGGGCCGCCGAGCGGCGGGAGCTCCTGGCGGAGCTCGAACCGCTGCGCACGGACGAGAGCTTCGCGGGTGGGCGGACGCCGGGCGGGCCGAGCCGCTGGTCGGGTGGCCGCGACCTCGAGTGGGTCACGATCGCGCCGAGCCGTGTCTGCGAGGTGTCGGTCGACCGGCTCCAGAGCGGCCGGTTCCGGCACGCCGCGACGTTCCAGCGATGGCGCCCGGATCGCGAGCCGCGCTCGTGCGGGTTCGAGCAGCTCGACCCGGGTGCCGATCGGGCCGCGCGGCCGGGCGACCGCTAGCCCGTGTTCTGGAGGCCGGCGGCCACCCCGTTGATCGTGGCGTGCACGATCCGTGCGGCCGCCGGGCCCCGCCGCTCCATCGCGTCGAGCTGCAGGAACGAGAGCGCGTCGACGTAGGGGTCGCGCAGGTCCACGGCCGCGCGGAGCGCGGGCCGGCCATCCAGCGGCGCGTCGTGCCCCGTGATCGCCAGGACGAGACGCCGCGTCCGGTCGAGCTCGTCGACCACCGCCGCGCGCAGGTCCTCGTCGGAGGTCCTTGCCAGGTAGCGTTCGGCGATCCCACGGTCGGCCTTCGCCAGCGACAGTTCCGCGTTGTCGAGCAACGATGCGAAGAAGGGCCACGCCGCCCGCATCCGGCGGAGCGTCGTCAGACCGCCACGGCGCGAGGCGACCGCGTCGAGCCCCGAGCCGAGGCCGTACCAGCCGGCGAGGTTGACGCGGCTCTGGGCCCAGGCGAAGACCCACGGGATCGCCCGGATGTCATCGAGCCCCGCCGCGGCCGTCCTCGCCACCGGACGCGAGGCGATCGGGAGCTCCCCGATCTCCCGGAACGGCGTGACCGTCCGGAAGAAGGCCGGGAACCCGGGGTGGCGCACCAGTCGGTGGTACGAGCGGGTCGAGGCGCGTTCCATCACGCGGATCTCGTCCCGGAACGGACGTGCGGGGTCGGGGACCCCGCGGTCGGGCGCCACCAGGACCGCGTTCGCGAGCTGTTCCAGGTGGCGGATCGCGATCGCGGGGTTGCCGTAGCGCTGGAAGGCGGCCTCGCCCTGCTCCGTGACCTTGAAGCGCCCGTCCACCGAGCCCGGTGGCTGCCCCCGGATCGCGAGGTTCGTGGGCCCCCCGCCACGACCCAGGGCGCCGCCGCGGCCGTGGAAGATCGTGAGCTCCAAGCCGCGACGGTGTGCCCAGGCGGCCAGCCGGGCCTGCGCCCGGTACAGGAGGAGGTTGGCCGCCAGCATCCCCACCTCCTTGGAGGAGTCCGAGTACCCGAGCATCACCTCGACGCGGCCGCCGCGCTGGGCGACGCGACGGCGCACGCCGGGCAACGCGATCGTCTGCTCGAGGATCGTGGTGGCGATGCCGATCTCCTCGGTGGACTCGAACAGGGGGACGGCGTCCACCACCGGGGGATCGTCCGGGACCGCGATCCGAGCCAGGGCGTGCACCCCGGCGACGTCGGCCGCCGAGCGCGTGAAGCTCACGATCACGCGGTGACAGGCGGGGACCCCGTACCGGTCCTGGATGTCACGGATCGCGCGGAACGTCTCGAGGACCTCGGCGCTCTCGGGCGACGGAGCCCGGACGGGCCGCACGACGCTCGATCGCGCGACCCGGTCGAGGCGTCGGGCGTCGCCGGCCGCGGACGGCGCGAGCTCGTCCAGGGCGCGTGCGTGGACGTCGGCGTGCTGCCGGATCTCCATCTCGGCCAGGTGGAAGCCGAAGGTCTCGCCCTGCCAGATCAGGTGCTGGAGCTCTCCGAAGGCCAGCCGCTGCCCTCCGTCCGCGAGGGATCCTTGGAGCACCCGGAGGTCGTCGAGGAACGCGGCGGGTCCCGCGTAGCCGGCGTCGCGGCCCGCCCGCGTCGCGGCGAGCCGCTCGGCGACCGAGACGAGCGCCCGGCGATGCGGGGCGTCCGGCAGCGTGCGCGAGAGCGCGTCACCCCGACGCCCGAGGATCCGCACGTTCCGGCGGAGCCGGGCGGCGAGGGCTCGGCTCGCGGGCACGTCGTCCTCGGAGACGGTCAGGCTCCGGGCGATCCGGCGCGCCGCGTTCTCCAGCCCGCGCAGCACGTGGTCGGACTGGATCGACATCGCGGTCCGGGTGACCGCCGCGGTGACCGCCGGGTTCCCGTCGCGATCGGCCCCGACCCAGGTCCCCCAGCGCACGAAGGCGGGCACCGGCGAGGGCACCGCGCCGGTCCCTCGAGGATCGAGGCACCGTTCCGTCTCCCGGTAGAGCTGCGGCGCGATCCGGAAGATCGTGTGGTCGAACAGCGCCAGCGTCGCCCGGACCTCGTCCAGCGGGCTCGGCCGTCGCCGCCGCACCGGCGCCGTCAACCAGAGCCCCGAGATCTCCTCGGCGAGGCGGCGGCGGACGCGCGCCCCCTCGGCCGGCGATCGCCGTTCGTCGCCCAGCCGGTCGAGCAGGGAAGCGATCCGCCAGAGGTTCTCGACGACCGCCCGTCGTTTCGCCTCCGTCGGATGCGCGGTGAGCACGGGGTGGATCCGCATCCTGGCCACGGTCGACGATGCCGTCTCCGGGCCCAGAGCCGCGACCGCCGCCTCGATCGAATCGGGGGCGGGCCGGCCCTGGCGACCGGCTGCCCGGAGTGCTCGGAGCCGGTGATGCTCCTCCGCCAGGTTGACGAGCTGGAAGTACGCCGTGAACGCTCGGGTGACGCGCTCGGCGGTGCGGGCGTCGAAGCTCGCGACGAGCTCCTCGATCCGTCGACGTCGTGCCTCGGTCGGACGGGCCCGATGCTCGATGCACGCCCGTCGGAGCGTCTCGATCCGGTCGAACAGGTCGGCGCCACCGTGCTCGCGGACGGCGTCGCCGAGCATCGTCGTCAGCAGGCGGACGTCGCGTCGGAGCTCGTCCGCGATCCCCCGGGGCCCGTCACCGCCCGAGGAACCCTCCCGCGACGCCACGGACCGACGATAGCGGTGAACGGGACGGCCGGCGTGCGACGATCGCATCGTGACCTGGCGGCTGGAGACGGAGCGGTTGGACCTGCGACCGCTCACCCCGGAGGATCTCGATGCGTTCGCCCTCGTCGTGGGGGACCCGCACTCGATGCGCTTCTACCCGACGCCCTTCGACCGGGACGCGGCGCGATCGTGGATCGGACGGACGCGCGAGCGGTACGCGCAGGACGGGTACGGGCTGCTCGCCGTCGTGGAGCGAGCGACCGGCGAGCTGATCGGGGACTGCGGCCCGATGCTGCAGCCCGTCGACGACGAGCGCTTCGTCGAGCTGGGCTGGCACATCCGACCGGACCGCCAGCGCCTGGGGTTCGCCACCGAGGCGGCCGTGGCCTGCCGGGATCACGCGTGGGCGACGCTCGACGTCGACCGGTTGATCAGCCTGATCCGCCCGGAGAACGTGCCCTCGTGGTCCGTGGCACGCAAGCTGGGGTTCCGACCCTGGCGGCCGACCGTCCGCGCAGGGGTCGGGCACGTGGTCTGGTCGCTGGGGCGGCCCTAGGGAGCGTCCTCGATGTCGATCCGCTCCACGACGATGTCCTGCACGGGTCGATCCTGCCCGCCGGTGGGGACCTTGGAGATGGCCTCGACGACCTCGTAGCCGTCGGTGACCTGGCCGAAGATCGTGTGACGTCCGTTCAGCCACGGCGTCTCCGCGACGGTCACGAAGAACTGGGAGCCGTTGGTGTTGGGCCCGGCGTTGGCCATCGCGAGCCTCCCGACCTGGTTGAAGGTCGGCCCCTCCGGCGGACACTCGTCCTCGAACGAGTAGCCCGGGCCGCCGGTCCCGGTGCCGACCGGGTCGCCGCCCTGGATCATGAACCCGTCGATCACGCGGTGGAAGATCGTGCCGGGGTAGAGCGCATCTCCCTTCGTGGCTCCGTCCCGAGGGTCGTTCCACTCCTTCGATCCCGTCGCGAGGGCGACGAAGTTCTCGACGGTCCGGGGCGCGTGGTCGGGCATCAGCGTGACGGTGAACGACCCCATGTTCGTGACGATCGTGGCGGTGGGCATCAGCGCTCCTTCGGATGCGGGGTGGACGGCCGACGTGTCGGGCCAGCCTACCCGCGCCGACCACTTCCTTCGCAACGTTGACGAGGTCGGCTACAGTCGATGGCCTGCCGAGCCGAACATCACGGCATCGGTTGAAGGTCCCTGGGGGTGGTTCGATGAAGGCTCGGGTGTTCTGGTTCACGATGCTCGTGGTGGCGTTCAGCGTGTTGTGGCTGCCGTCGGCGAACGCCTACGTGGATCCCGGCTCCGGGAGCTTCCTGTTCCAGGCCCTGATCGGTGGCCTGTTGGCCGCCGGCGTGGCGATCAAGGTCTTCTGGAAGCGCCTGGCCGCGATCGTGACGAGGCGGAGCCCGGAGCAGGCCCACGACGACTGAGCCGTGAACGCGGCGCCGGAGGTCCTGGGTTCCTCCTACCGTGACCCCCGCGCCTTCGTGTTCGTCCGCGACGGCGTGCTGCTGCGCCAGGTCAACGAGGCGCATCGTCGGGACTTCGAGGGATTCCTGGGATCGGGGCTCTACGAGGCCCTGGTCGGCCAGGGCCTGCTGATCCCGCACGACGAGGTCGACCTCGAGCTCGCGGCCTCGCCGGGGGCGTACAAGGTCCTCCGCCCCGAGGTCGTCCCGTTCGTCTCCTATCCGTACGAGTGGTGCTTCTCGCAGCTGCGCGACGCCGCCCTGACGACCCTGCGCGTGCAGGAGGTCTCGATGTCCCACGGGATGTCGCTGCGGGACGCGTCGGCGTTCAACGTGACCTACCGCCGCGGCGCGCCCGTGTTCATCGACACCGCGTCCTTCGAGCCGCTCGTGGAGGGCCGGCCCTGGGTGGCGTACCGGCAGTTCTGCGAGCACTTCCTCGCCCCGCTGGCGCTGATGGCGTACCGGGATCCCCGGCTCGGCCAGCTCCTGCGGATCCATCTCGACGGTGTCCCGCTCGATCTGGCGGCGGAGCTCCTCCCGCGCTCGGCGACGGCCCGGCCGTCCCTGTTGCTCCACCTGCGTCTGCACGCGAAGAGCCAGCGGAAGCACGGTCGCGACGGGGTCGACCCCCAGGATCAGGATCGGGCCAAGCTCTCGTCGAAGGCGTTCCAGGGGCTCGTCGAGAGCCTGCGGGGCGCCGTGACCAAGCTCCCCGAGCCCCGGTCCGATACGACCTGGGCCGCGTACTACGACGAGGCCTCGCACTACTCGGACGAAGCCTCCGCCGCCAAGGAGGCGCTGGTCGCCACCGCGTTGAGCGAGGCCGCTCCCTCCACGGTCTGGGACCTGGGCGCCAACACGGGCCGGTTCGCCCGGCTCGCGTCGTCGCGAGGGATCGACACGCTGGCGTTGGACCTCGACCAGTCGCCCGTCGAGGCGGCTTACCGTGACGCGCGCGCCCGCGGCGACGAGCACCTGCTCCCGCTGGTGATGGATCTGGCGAACCCCAGTCCCGCCGCCGGCTGGGCGAACCGCGAGCGGATGACCCTGGAGGAGCGGGGCCCGGCCGACCTGGTGCTGGCCCTGGCGCTGATCCACCACCTCGCGATCGGCCGCAACGTGCCGCTGGATCGTGTGGTCGCCCACCTGTCCCGGCTCGGCAGGTGGGCGTTGGTGGAGTGGATCCCGAAGCAGGATCCGCGGGTCCGCGAACTGTTGGCCTCGCGCGAGGACGTGTTCGACGACTACACCGAGGAGGCCTTCGAGGCCGCCGCCCGGTCCGTGTTCCGCGTCGTCCGGCGCGACCCGATCCCGGGGACCGACCGGATCCTGTTCCTGTTGCAGCGATGACGTCGATCCGAGCCACCGCCTCGCGCGTCACGGCGAGCCCGATCCTCCCGGGGCTCCTGTTCGCGACGTTCCCGGTCGTGTTCATCTGGGCGGAGAACGTCCGTGGCGCCTTCGCGCTGCGCACGGTCGGTGGCGTGCTGTTCGCGGTGCTGGGCGGCACCGTGGTGATCTACGGCCTCCTGTACCTCGCGAGCCGCAACGCGCGGAAGGCCGGCCTCGCCACCACGGCCGTCGTGATCCTCTTCTTCTCCTTCGGGCACGTGTCCTCGCGGTTGGAGGTGGCCCCGGGGTCGATCGAGGAGAAGGGCCTGCTGGCGGGGTGGCTCCTGCTGGTGGCCGCCGCGTTCGTGTTGATCTTCACCAAGGGAGGGCGCGCACCCGACAAGCTGTTCCGCACCCTGTCGATGATCGCCGGGATCCTCGTCGTGGTGAACCTGTTCCAGGTCGTTCGCTACTCGCCCGCGGTCGCGGTCGGTGCGACGGCCGTGGACCCGATGGACACCAGCGCATGGACGAAGCCCGACGGAACGCCCCGCGACGTCTACTACCTCGTCTTCGATCGGTACGCGAACGAGCACACGTTCCAGGAGCAGTTCGGCTTCGACAACACCCCGTTCCTGACCGCCCTCGCCGACGACGGCTTCTACGTGGTCCACGACGCCGTGGCCAACTATCCGCAGACGACGCACTCGCTGGCGTCGAGCCTGAACGCGACGCACCTCGAGGAGCTCGCCGAGGAGGTCGGCCCGCGATCCACCGATCCGCGACCCCTCTACCGCTCGCTCCAGCGGTTCGCGGTGGCGCGGGCGTTCCAGGACCTCGGGTACCGGTACGTCCACATCGGCACGTGGTGGCCGCAGACCGGCATCGACCCGTCGGCCGACCGCAACTACACCTACGGCGACTCCGGGGAGTTCACGACCGTCTTCACCCAGACCACGATGTTGCCGTCGATCTCGTCTGTCCTGGGGGTCCATCGCTTCGATTTCCGTCAGCAGGAGTACCAACGGATCGACTATCAGTTCGACTCGCTGCGGCAGGTCGCCACGGATCCGGGTCCCACCTTCACCTTCGCGCACTTCACCGCCACCCATCCCCCGTACCTGATGGACGAGGACGGTCGGTTCGTCCCGGACCCCGACGAGCGCACGATCGAGGCGGCCTACCTCGACACGATCGTCGCGACCAACCGGAAGATCCAGGACCTCGTGGACGACCTGCTGGCCGGGCCCGACGCGACCGATCCGATCATCGTCCTGCAGTCCGACGAGGGACCGTACCCGGTCGACGTGGAGCGCTACGGCCTGCACATCGTGCTGAACGATGAGCCGGATGACGTGCTGCAGCGCAAGCTCCGGATCCTGAACGCCTACTACTTCCCGGGGATGAGCGCGGAGGACGCCGGCCTGTATCCGTCCATCACGCCGGTCAACTCGTTCCGGGTGTTGTTCGACGCGTACTTCGACGCGGGGCTCCCGATCCTGGACGACCGTACCTACGTCTACGCGGACGACGACCATGCCTTCGACTTCACCGAGGTCACGAACCGGGTCCGCGTCGGTCCGCCCGGCGGGTGACGGCCGGAGCTCCGGCCCGGCCTCCGCGGTGACGATGATGGCAGCGTGTTCCTCGTCGACCTGATCTTCCTGATCCTGCTCGTGGCCTCGGCCGTGGGCGGGTACCGGCGCGGCGCGACGCTGCAGGTCTTCGAGCTCCTCGGGCTCGGCACGGCGCTCGGCGTCGTGCTCCTGGTCGCGCCGCTCGTGGGCTCCGTCGAGATGGGGGAGCGGGTGCGGGTGGCGATCGTGGCCGCGATCGTCCTGGGCGCCGGCGTCGCCGGCGTCCTGGGCGGGCGCGTGCTCGGCGAACGGGTGCGGAAGCGCCTGCCCGACGAGGGTGGACGGCTCGACCGGTCCCTGGGCGCGGTGGTGTCCGTCGCGGCGCTGATCGTGGCCACGTGGTTCCTGGCCGTGAACCTCTCCCGAGGCCCGCTCCCGGATCTCGCCGCCTCGCTCCGAACCTCGGGTGTCGTCCGGTTGCTGGGCGGGGCGCTCCCGGCGCCCCCACCGCTGATCCCCGCGCTGGAGCGCTCCGCGGAGCGGCTTGGTTTCGACGATCCGTTCGTGGGCCTGCCGCCGGTCCCCGGCCCGCCGGTCGAGGACCCCCCACCGGCCGTGGTCGACGCGGCGGGCCAGGCGGCCCTGCCGTCCACGATCGAGGTCCTGGGACGTGGGTGCGTCCCCGACTATCTCAACCAGGGCTCCGGGTTCGTGGTCGCCCCTGGCTACCTCGTGACGAACGCGCACGTCGTCGCCGGAACCCACGGCGTCTTCCTGTACGACGGCGACCGGCACCCGGCGACCGTGGTCGCGATCGACCGGGCGATGGACCTGGCGGTCCTGCACGTGCCGTCGTACTCCGCCCCACCCCTCCGGCTCACCACCGCCGAGCAGGCCCGTGGCACGGGGGGAGCCGTCGTCGGGTTCGTCCGCGGCTACAACCCGCGCATCGAGCCCGCGGCGGTCCGCGGCGTGATCGTCGTGCACGGACGCGATATCGACGGCGATCGGCGCGTCGAGCGCCGGATCTACGAGCTGCAGACCGACGTGTTCGGCGGCGACAGCGGGGGACCCTTCGCCCTGGCGGACGGGAGCGTCGCCGGGGTGGTCTTCGCCGACTCGGTCGTGGAGGACGGCGTCGCCTACGCGATCCGGTCCGCCGACGTCCAGACGTTGTTGGACCGCGCGGTCGGGGCCACCGAGCCCGTCGACACGGGAGCCTGCACCGCTCGCTAGCGCCGGTCCGGCGCCACCCCCTCGAGGTCTGCCCCGAGCGCCGCCGGGTCGGTCACGGGCAGCCGGCAGGCGAACCGTTCGCACACGTAGGCGGTGGGCCGACCGTCGACGGCGACCCGGTCGCGGAGCAGGGGCACGGCTGCGAGCGCGGCCGCGTCGTCCGGCTCCGCGACCGACAGCACGGCGTTGGGGACGAAGCGGGCGCGCAGGACCTCGTCGACGAGCTCCCGCGTCGCGCGGTCGCCGAGCGCGCCGATCACCGCGACCTCCCGCGCCGGCCCGATCAGCAGGTCGAGCGCGCAGAGCGCTTGCCCGAACCCGGTCGGGTAGCGCTGCATCGCGTCGCGGACCAGGCGGAGCGCCCCGACGGCGGCTCGCTCGTAGGCCGCGTCCCCGGTGAGCAGCGCGAGCCGCAGGAGCGTGAGGGCCGCCGCCGAGTTCCCGCTCGGGGTCGCGTTGTCCTCGGCGTCCCTGGGCCGGACCACCAGCCGCTCCGCGTCGTTCGCGGTCTGCAGGAACCCGCCCAGCTCGGGATCCGCGAAGCGGGCGAGCAGGCCGTCGGCCAGCTCCCGCGCCCGCACGAACCAGGCGACCTCGCCGGTCGCCGCGTGCAGCGTCAGGAAGGCGTCGGCCAGCAGCGCGTGATCGTCGGCGAAGCCGAGCGTGGTGCCGGCCCCGGCGCGCCAGGAGCGCAGGAGTCGGCCCTCCGCGTCGCGGAGGCGATCCCACAGGAAGCTCCCGCAGACCACGGCCGCCTCCACGAACGAGGGCCGGTCGAACGCCCGTCCGGCGCGCGCGAGCGCGTCGATCGCGAGGGCGTTCCAGGCGGTGAGGACCTTGTCGTCGGTCCCGGGGTGGACGCGCCGGTCACGGGCGGCGAACAGGACGGGGATCGCGGCCTCGACCTGCTCCACCAGGTCGCCGGGCCCCAGATCGTGCGCGGCGGCCACCGCGGCGACCGGGACGGGCCGCCAGAGCACGTTCGTCCTGCCGTCTTCGCCCAGCCAGTTGCCCTCCGGCGTCGCCCCCAGCGCCTCGGCGACCGCCTCTCCGGCCAGGGAGCGGAGGTCGTCCCACGACCACGTGAAGAAGCGTCCCTCCACACCCTCGCTGTCCGCGTCCTGCGACGAGGAGAACCCGCCCTCGTCCTGCCGCAGCTCGCGGAGCAGGTAGTCGAGGGTGGTCTCGGCCACGGTCCGGAACCGCTCGTTGCGCGTCAGGAGCCAGGCGTTGGTGAACACCCGCGCCAGCTGGGCGTTGTCGTACAGCATCTTCTCGAAGTGGGGGACGTGCCATGCGGCGTCCGTCGCGTAGCGCGCGAACCCGCCGCCGACCTGATCGTGCATCCCGCCGTCGGCCATCCGTTCGAGCGTGAGCACGACCATCTCCAGGGCATCGGGGATCCCTCGCCGTGCGGCGCGGAGCAGGAACTCGAGGACCATCGGCTGGGGGAACTTGGGCGCGCCGCCGAAGCCGCCCCACCGCGGGTCGAAGCTCCTGCGCAGCCCCGTCATCGCGGCGTCCGTCACGGCCTCGCCCAGCGGCTCGTCGGACCCGGAGAGCAGGCCGGCACCGGCGATCGCCTCGGTGACCCGGCCGCTCTGCGCCTCGATCTCGTCGCGTCGCGTGGCCCAGGCCTCCGCAAGCCCCTCGAGCACACGGCGGAACGAGGGCAGCCCGTGCCGCGGTTCGTCGGGGAAGTACGTGCCGGCGAAGAACGGCCTGCCGTCCGGGGTCAGCCACACGGACATCGGCCACCCCCCCTGCCCGGTCATCGCCTGGACGGCGTCCATGTAGATCCGGTCGATGTCCGGCCGCTCCTCCCGGTCGACCTTGATCGAGACGAACCGCTCGTTCAGCAGCGTGGCCGTGGCCTCGTCCTCGAACGACTCCCGCTCCATCACGTGGCACCAGTGGCACGCCGCGTAGCCGACCGAGAGGAACACCGGCTTGTCCTCGGTCCGCGCCCGCTCGAACGCCTCGTCGCCCCAGGGGTACCAATCCACCGGGTTGCCCGCGTGCTGCAGCAGGTAGGGGCTCGAGGCGCCGGCCAGACGGTTCGTGGGGGTCACGCCTCCAGTCTGGCCGCGAGCGGTGGCGAACGGCACCCGTTTCAGCACACCCCCCGGCCTGCCGATGCCCTGGATGGACATGGGCGATCTCCGCGTGCTCGTCGTGGGCGACGGGACCACCTTGGCGCAGGACCTCCGACTGGTGCTCGGCCGCCGCGCCGGCATCCGCGTCTCCGAGCCGGTGTCGGAGGCGAAGGCGGCGTTGGCCGCGGTCCTGGCGGGCCGCGCCGACCTGGTGGTCGTCGACCTCGACCACGACCCGCAGGGTCTGCCGACGATCTCGCGACTGCGTGACGGCGCGCCGCGCGTCCGGATCCTGGCGGCCGGCGGGGCGTTCGACGAGGCGGCGGCCGCGGCGGTCCTGTCCGCCGGCGGGTGCGGCCTGCTGCCGCGCTCCTACGAGCCGCAGGTCCTGACGGAGGCGTTCCGGCGAGCCGTGGACGGCGGGGCGGTGCTGCCTGATCTCCCGGCCGATCTTCCGGCCGCCGCCCTCGGGCGGCTCCCGGTGTCCGCACACACGGCCCCGGCCGAGGACCCCTTCGCGAGCCTCACCCCGCGCGAGCTCGAGGTGCTGGAGCTGCTGGCGTCGGGCCGGTCCACCCACGAGGTGGCCGCGACCCTCGGGATCAGCGCCACGACGGTGCAGAGCCACGTCAAGAACCTCCTGGCGAAGCTCGGGGTCCACTCCAAGGTCGAGGCGGTGCGGCTCGCGTGGCGCAGCGGCGTGGTCGCGACCCCGGTCGGCGCCTGATCCGCCGCGGCCGGCCACCCGGCGTAGCCTTCGACCATGTCGTCTGAGCCGGTCCGCGTCCTGGCGATCGTGGGTCATCCCGTGATCGTCGGGGTCCTCCGGCTCGCGTGCGACGCGGAGCCGTCCCTGCGGATCGTCGGCGAAGCCTTCGCGGGGACCCGGGGTCTCGAGCTCCTGCGGAAGGCGCCGGCCGACGTCGTCGTGGTGGACCTCGAGCTCGCCGAGCCGGCGGGCGTGCAGGTGGTCCGGTCGCTCCGCGAGGACGGGTACGTCGGCGGCGTGCTGGCGATCTCGGACCGGAGCGACGGGGCGACCGTCCTGCAGGCCCTGCGATGGGGGGCGGACGGGTACCTGACCAAGGCGGACGGTCTGCGCGAGGTGGGGCCGGCGCTGCTGCGGGTGGCCCGCGGGCAACGCGTCGTCGATCCGTCGCTCGAACAGGCGGCGGTGCGCGAGCTGGGCAGGTTCGCCCGTCAGGTGCGCCAGGGGAACGACGCCGCCGGTACCGTGACCCCCCGGGAGCGCCAGATCCTGCAGCTCCTGGCCGAGGGCCTCACGATGCGGCAGGTCGCACGCCGTCTCGAGATCTCGCCGCGAACCGTCGAGACCCACGTGGCCAAGCTGTATCGGAAGCTCGACGTGCGCACGCGCGTGCAGGCGATCGCGCGGGCGGCATCGATCGGGCTGATCGACCTCGAGTGACCGCCCCCGGGCTCAGGAGCGGTCGCCGGAACGCCGATGACGCCGGTGAGGCCCCGTCACCCGGGCCCGATCGGCCGAGTAGGCTGCGCAGGGAGCACGCGTGAGCAGACGAGACACCCCCCCGACGACCGCGCCCGGTCCGCGACGGCGGCTCGGTGTGATCGTGGTCGATGCCCTGCCGGTCGTCCGTGCCGGGCTCCGGGCGCTGATCGAGGAACGCCCCGACCTCGAGGTGCTGGGGATCGCGGGCAACGCCACCTCCGCGCTCGAGGGCATCGCGAAGGTCCGTCGCTCGCGCGTGACCGTCCTGGTGGGACTCGGGCTCACCGGTGAGCACGACGCCTTCTGGCTGATCCGCACCGTCCGCGAGCGGTTCCCCGGGCACGCCGTGCTGGCGGTCGGGGCCAACGCGGACCCGGCCGTGGTGAGCCGCGCCCTCTTCGTGGGCGCGGACGGCTTCGTGGACAAGAACGTCGAGCCGGCCGCGTTCGTCGACGCGATCCACCGGGTGGCGGAGCGCGAGATGGTGCTGGCCGGCCCCGCGACCGGCACGGTCGGGCAGATCGCGATGGGGATCGAGGCGCGCCGCGACCTGGAGGCCCGCCTCACCGACCGGGAGCGGCAGGTCCTGTCGGTGGCCGCCGAGGGCCTCACCGCCCGCGAGATCGCCGACCGGCTCGGGGTGCGGGAGCGGACGATCACGACCCACCTCGCACGGATCTACGGGAAGCTGGGCGTCGGGAACCGCCTGGCCGCGATCCAGACGGCGACGCGGACCGGGATCGTCACGGTCGGCGCCGCCGAGTAGCGCTCACGCGCGCACGAAGACCGCCGACTCCTCGTCCTCGTACACGAGCCGCCACCCCGGGTCGTCGCGCAGCTCGTCCTGCAGCGTCCAGTCGCGGAGGTCCACGACGATCGCGTCGGCCTCCCACCGGTCCAGGACCTCGCGCCACGCCGCGCCCGTGCCCCGCAGGTCCTGGTACTCGTACCAGAGCTCGGTCGGGAACAGCTCGATCCGGGGATCCACGAACAGCGGCATCTCGGGGAGGGCGTACTCGAACCACGACCCCCACGGCTGCGGCACGACGAGGCGTGAGCCGGGCGGGACGGCCTCGCGGACGGCCTCCACGGCGGGCTGGGGTGCCTCGCGGAGCAGCAGTTCCACTTGCCGAGCCTCGTTCGGGGCTCGCCACCACGGGAGGAGCAGCACGATCGCGAGCGACAACCCTCCGACCAGGGTCGCGTTCATCATCGGGTTCCCACGGCGGCTCGCCGGCTGCGCGACCGCGTCGGGGAGCAGACCGGCGACCACGACGGGAACGACGAGGCCCCACCACAGGAGGCCCCGGATCGCCGGCAGGGCCAGCAGGAAGAACGTGCCGAGCCACAGCAGGTCCCACCAGGGGGCGGGTATGCGGCGCCGGGCGAGGAACGCAGCCACCCCGAGCGCGGACAAGAAGAAGGTCGCGCCCGCGTACCCGTTGAGCGAGGTCGGCTCCCATTCCGACACGGCGTTGCGCACGATCGGGTTGGTCGTCAGGTCGAAGACGTAGGTCCACACGCCGAAGCCGTAGGGGTTCACCAGCGTCGCGAGCACGCTCGCCACGCCCACCCACAGCAGGGTCTTCATCGTCGAGCGGTGGGTGACGACGTCCTCGAGGAACGCCAGGCCCACCATCAACGGGATCAGGAAGAAGCTCCCGTGGAGGTTCGCCCATGCCAGCGCGAGGACCGGGATGATCCACAGCCGGCGGGGCCGCTCGCCACGACCCGCAAGCGCCCACAGCGTGAGGCAGAACATCGGGACGACCAGCAGCTGCGGCCGGTACGCCATCGTGGGCATCGCCAGGACGTAGCCGCCGAGGGTCAACAGCGCGGCGGGCCGCGGCGCCGCTCCCCGGCGCCGGCACGCCAGGTACACGATCCCGAACGAGCCACCGATCAACGCGGCGCCGAGGACCGTGAGGGCCGCCCAGCCCCCGGCGCGATGGGTCAGGGCGAACACGACCTGCGCCCCCCACTGCTGGTTCACCCACGGCTCCCCGGCCACGGTGAACGTCATGAGATCCGTGCGGATCAGCTCGCCGCGCTCGAGCATGTCGAGGCCGACACGGACGTGGTACGCGAGGTCGATCGCCACCATCCTGCTCAGGAGCGAGACGATCACCGGTATCAGGACGGTGAGGCTCGCCCAGACCCGATCGAGGGTGAGCCCGCGTCCGGGCGGGACCGTCTCGGCGAGGGCCTCCGCGTCGGCGGTGGCGCCGGTGACGAGCAACCGCGAGCCGGTGTCCTCCACGGACGGATGCTACGGCACGATCCCCGCAGGTCTTGAGCGGGCCGCCGGACGGGCACGGGGGTAGGTCCCTGTACCCGAAGCTACGTACGTAGGACTACGTAGCCTGCGTACGGGAAACTCGGAATACCATGCGCCGCTCCGCCTCTGTACGGTCCCACGTGGGCGGAGTAGCATCCTTCCGCTCCAGAACGGGCTCAGGAGGAAAGGGGGTGACAGGATGTTCCTTCGTCTCTACTCGGGTGTGACCACCTGGTGGACCGACCTCAAGGGCCGTGCCCAGGAGGAGGGTGGCGCGACCGCGGTTGAGTACGCGCTGATGGTTGCCCTCATCGCGGTGGTGATCATCGCCGCCGTGGCCTTCATCGGCCAGAGCGCCAGCACGCAGTTCAACAGCGTCGGCACGTGTGTCGACGACCCGGCGAGCTGCTAACGCCAAGCACCAGGAGTGGCCGGCCCGCCGGCCGCTCGTTCTCCCGGGACGAAGCCCGGGAGAACGAGGGACCGGCGGACCCAGGGGAGATGTGGGTGACGTGAGGGTCTGGGGGCCCGACGGCGGCGCACCGCCGCCCGAACCCCCCGATCGCCCGTCGCTCAGGTCCCCCCTCCGCCGACCGATACACGGAACGGGCGCGACGCAGCGTCGCGCGATGGGTCTCGGAGGAAGACGCGAGAGGAGCGACGGGACATGAGGTCACGAGGTCTGGTCGTCGCCATCGCCGTGGTGCTTGCGGTCCTGGCGGCGGTGGGAGTCATCGTCTATACGAACAACGTCGAGAAGACGGTCACCGAGGAGAACACGACGCCCGTCGTCGTGTCGGATCAGGACATCACCACGGGGACCGCGCTCGACCCGCTGCTCGATCAGGGCGCGTTCAAGACGATCAACGTCCCGGACGCGACGCTGGTTGACGGCGCCGTCACCACCGAGGACCAGCTCCGGGGCGCGGTCACGTCGGCCCCGATCTACGCGAACGAGCAGATCCCCGTGAGCCGTCTCGGTGAGACGCCCACGGACCTCCTCGGCGTGAGCGAGGGCCACGTGGGCATCGGCATGGAGATCGGCGGCCCGCAGGGCGCGAACGGCGCGATCCAGCAGGGCAGCCAGATCGTGATGTACGCCACGTTCGCGCAGGGCACCGTCGTGACCCGCGACGCCGTCTCGAAGCTCCTGTCCGAGCAGCAGATCCAGGAGTTCTTCGAGGCCGTCCAGAGCGGCGCCGACCCGGCGTCGGTGTCCAACGCCGCTGTCCTCGTGACCAACTTCGACTTCACCGTCACGCTCGTGAAGAGCGTCAAGGTCCTGGCGATCCAGAACCCGACCGTCGACGAGACCACCGGACGCAAGAACGGCGGCTCCTCGACGCTCGTTCTGGACCTCCTCCCCACGGACGCGCAGACCGTGATCTTCGCCAACGAGCAGGCCAAGCTGTGGCTGGGTCTCCTTCCCGAGAAGAACGAGGAGGGCTACGATTCGGAGGCCGTGTTCGGCATCCCGATCGAGAAGCTGACGGGAGTTGAGAGGGGTTGACCGAGGCAAGCGTCGTCGCCGTCGGGACGCCGCAGTCCTTCCGCCAGCAGCTGGCGCGGTCCCTTGAGGTCGAGGTCGACGAGGTCGGCTGGGTCCAGTCGGCCACGGCGGCCGAAGAGCTCCTGATCACCGCCTACAGCCCGGTGGACGTGCTGGTGCTGTCGCCGGAGGTCAAGGAGCCCGACGCCCTGGGGCTGGCGGAGTTCGTCGGCCGCACGGCACCCGGCACGGCCATCGTGCTGGTCCGTGACCACACCTGGAACGGGCTGCTCCCGGCGGCGATGCGCGCGGGCATCCGCGACGTCGTCGACCTGACCCAGGGCAGCGACGAGCTCCGCGAGGCCGTGGAACGGGCGATCGTCTGGGCCACGAACCTGCGTTCGGCCAACCTGACCCAGGTGCGGTCCGACGGCTCCAAGTCGGTCCGGGGCCACATCATCTCGGTCTTCTCGTCGAAGGGCGGCTCGGGCAAGACGTTCCTGACGGCCAACCTGGCCGCCGCGATCGCCGACGTCACCGACGAGGACACGGCCGCGGTCGACCTCGACGTCGACATGGGTGACGTGTTCACCTACTTCGGCAGGGAGCCGTCGGCGACGGTCCACGACCTGATGGAGCTCGGCGAGGGCGTCGAGCACGACCGGATCCGCGAGGTCGGCGTGGAGGTCGCCCCCCGGACGTGGGCGTTCGGCGCCCCGCCCGATCCGGCGGCCGAGACGCCGGCGGGAGAGGCGGTGGGCAAGTTCCTGCGGGCGATCCGCAGCGACTTCTCGTACGTGGTCGTCGACGCGTCCGTGGACTACTCGGACCTCGCGCTCGTCTGCTTCGACCTCTCGGACATGATCTGCCTGGTCACCGGGCTCGACGTGGTGGGCGTGAAGCACCTGTCCAAGGCGCTCGACACGCTGCTCACGATCGGGCTGCCGCGCGAGCGCTTCCGCGTCGTGTTGAACCGCGCCGACTCCAAGGTCGGTCTGGACGCCGCGGACGTGGAGCGCGTCATGAAGATCTCGGTCGACGCCATGATCCCCTCGAGCCGGCTCGTGCCGACGTCCCTCAACAAGGGCCGTCCGGTCGTGCTGGACGAGCCGGGGTCGGCCGTGTCGCAGTCGATCCACAACCTCGCGATCCGCCTCACCGGCGCCGTGGAAGCCGGCGCGTCGGCGGACCTCGACTCGGCTGCGGAACCCCGTCGGAAGAAGGGCTTGTTCGCCCGGATGAAGAGCTGAGGAAGGTAAGGAGGCGCCCCTCATGTCCCTCGCAGATCGCCTCGCGAAGGCGCAGCAGCGCGACCGCATCGCGGAGGTTCGCTCCCGCGTGCAGGAGCGTCTGGTCGAGTCCCTCGGCCCGCGCCTGTACGACGCGACCCTCTCGGACACCGAGCTCGAAGGCCTGGTCCACCAGCGCCTGCGTGAGCTCCTGGACGAGGAGGAGGGTCCGCTCTCCGCGCAGGAGAAGCTCCTCATCGTCCGTCAGATCGGCGACAGCGTCCTGGGTCTGGGGCCACTGGAGCCGTTCGTCCGTGACCCCGAGGTCACGGAGATCATGGTCAACAACTGGGACACGATCTACGTGGAGCGCGCCGGCAAGCTCTTCTGGACCGGCACGAAGTTCCACGACGAGCAGCAGCTCCGCCGGACGATCGACAAGATCGTGGCCAAGGTGGGCCGCCGCGTCGACGAGGCCTCGCCCTACGTGGACGCCCGGTTGCCCGACGGCTCGCGTGTCAACGCGATCATCCAGCCGCTCGCGATCGATGGTCCGTCGCTGACGATCCGGAAGTTCGCCGCCGATCCCTACCAGGCCGACGATCTGATCGAGTTCGGCACCATGACCTCGTCGGTCTCCCGCTTCCTCGAGGCCTGTGTCCGCGGACGCATCAACGTCCTGGTCGCGGGCGGAACGGGCGCCGGCAAGACCACCACCCTCAACGTGATCTCGTCGTTCATCCCGGACGACGAGCGCATCATCACGATCGAGGACGCCGCCGAGCTGAAGCTCCAGCAGCCCCACGTGGTGCGGCTGGAGTCCCGGCCACCGAACATCGAGGGCAAGGGGCAGGTCACGATCCGCGACCTCGTCCGCAACGCCCTGCGCATGCGGCCCGACCGCATCGTCGTCGGTGAGGTCCGTGGCTCGGAGGCCCTGGACATGCTCCAGGCGATGAACACCGGTCACGACGGCTCGATCAGCACGATCCACTGCAACAGCCCGCGTGACGCCCTGAGCCGTCTGGAGACGATCACGATGATGGCGGGGATGGAGCTGTCCGCCCGGTCGATCCGGGAGCAGATCGCGTCGGCGATCCAGCTGATCGTCTACCAGCAGCGCCTCAAGGACGGGACCCGCCGGTTCACCCACGTGACCGAGGTCGCGGGGATGGAGGGTGAGGTCATCACCCTGCAGGACATCTTCCTGTTCGACTTCCAGGCGGGGATCGACGAGGAGGGGCGGTTCCGTGGTCGGCTGAAGTCCACGGGTCTGCGGCCGAAGTTCCTCGACAAGCTCGCCGAGCGCGGCGTGTACCTCGACCCCGAGGTCTTCGCCCTGGAGCCCAAGGGGAGCTCGTGATGCTGGCCGCGTCCTTCTGGGACAGCTCGACGGCGCAGATCGTCCTGGCCGTCCTGGTCGGGCTGACCGCCTTCCTCCTGACCTGGTTCCTGTTGGGCAGCGCCGCTCGGGCCCGCAAGGACCGCGAGATCGAGGAGCGGATGCGCGCGGTGATCAAGCCGGGGGAGCAGCCCCGCGGCGCGGTCGCCGGGACCAGCACCAAGTCCGCCGCGGCCGGGTGGATCCCCGGCGGCGTGACCGCCTTCGCCACGCGGTTCGCCGAGGCGCGCGGCTTCAGCGAGCGCCTCGACTCACAGCTCGAGGCAGCCGGCGTCTCCCTGCGATCGGGCGAGTTCGTGGTGGCCTCGGTCGTGGCGGCGCTGGTGTTCGGGCTCCTCGGCGCGGCGCTCCTGGGCAACTTCCTGCTGGCCCTGGTGCTGGGCGTGATCGGCGCGATCGTCCCCTCGATCGTGCTGCGGTCCTCGCTGCAGCGCCGGGCGGAGAAGCTGCGTGAGCAGCTGCCGGACGTCCTGACGATCCTGGCTTCGTCGCTGCGTGCCGGCCACAGCTTCCTGCAGTCGTTGGACACCGTGGCCAAGGAGATCGCGCCGCCGGCGGCGGCCGAGTTCCAGCGTGTGGTCGCGGAGATCCGTCTGGGACGCCCGGCCGAGGACGCCTTGGAGGCGCTGGCCGAGCGGGTCGGCAGCCCCGACTTCAAGTGGGCGGTGCTCGCCGTGAACATCCAGCGCGAGGTCGGCGGCAACCTGGCAGAGATCCTCGACAACGTCGCGGACACGCTCCGCGAGCGGGCCATGCTCCGCCGCCAGGTCCGGGTGCTGACCGCTGAGGGCCGGCTCTCGGCCTGGGTCCTGGCGTTGCTGCCCGTGGGCATCGCGCTCTACATCACCGCAGTGAATCCCGAGTACATCGGCACGCTCGTCACCGAGACGATGGGCCTCATCATGCTGGCGGGGTCGCTCATCCTGCTGGTCGCGGGCGTGCTCTGGATGAGGAAGATCGTGAATATCGATGTCTGACGTCTGGCTCTTCCTCGCTGTTGGGTGCCTGTTCCTCGCGATCGTGCTGGTCGGCATCGCCGTCGATCAGCAGATGGCCGAGAAGCGCCGTGCCGTGCGCCTGCTCGAGACCCAGATCGTGGGCCCGTCCGGGACGATCGCGCCGAACGTCGACGTGCGCGAGCAGGAGATGCAGGAGAACTTCGGCACGCGCGTGCTCGTGCCGATCCTGTCGCGGGCCGGCCGGGTCGCGCGACGGATCACGCCGCTGGACACGCGCGACCGGATCGCCCGCAAGCTGATCCTGGCCGGCAGCCCCGTGGGGTGGGACGCCGAGCGCGTCCTGGCCTTCAAGGTGATCGGCGCGATCGGCGGGTTCGTCCTGTCGCTGGTCATCATGCAGCTGTTCGACCTGTCGGCCCTGCTCCAGCTCGTGGTGATCGGTCTGCTCACCGTCGTGGGCTTCATCGCTCCGGATGCGATCTTGAACAACCGCGTCGAGGAGCGGCAGCGCGAGATCCTGCGCACGCTGTCCGACACGCTGGACCTGCTCACGATCAGCGTCGAGGCGGGCCTCTCGCTCAACGCCGCGATCGCCCAGGTCGTGCGGAACGTGCCCGGGGTCCTGTCGGCGGAGTTCGCCCGCATGCTCCAGGAGATCCAGCTGGGCGTCCCCCGGTCCGAGGCCTTCCGCAACCTGGCCGAGCGCACCGACGTCGAGGAGCTGAACGCCTTCGCCCTGGCGATGATCCAGGCCGACGTGTTCGGTGTGTCGATCTCCAGCGTGCTCCGGACCCAGGCTCAGCAGCTGCGGATCAAGCGCCGGCAGGCGATCGAGGCACGGGCCCAGCAGACGCCCGTGAAGATCGTCTTCCCGCTGGTGCTCTGCATCCTGCCCGCCCTGTTCGTGGTCATCGTGGGGCCCGGCGCGATCCGCATCTTCCAGGCCTTCAGCTGACAGGCCTTCAGCTGACCCGCCTCGCGGGTCCCACCTGACGGCTCACCGCCTCCGGCGGCACCCGACCCATGGCCGGGGCCATCCGTCCCGGCATCGGTCGTGCGCCCGCGGCATCCATCGGCTCCCCAGGGATGGGCCATCGGACCGATGACTGCGGGGTGCGGGTGGGATAGTGTCCGTCCAACGGCTTAGTAGGTGCCGGTCGCGGTCGGAGGGGATCGTCGGGTGCAGGAGAGGATCGATCACGTTGCTGCGGCGCGCACCGTCGTGCCGATCCGCAGCCGCCGTTCCGCGCGGTCGCAGTTCCGCCGGCTGTTCCGCTGGATGGCACTCACCGACGTGCTCTCGTTCGCCGGGGCGCTGCTCCTGGCCTACTTCCTCTCCTACCTGGCCGGATCGTTGTCCGAGAGCCTCCTGCCGGACCGCCCCGAGCCGCAGAGGGTCGTCCCGGCCCTGCTCCTGGTCGCCCCCTTCATCCTGCTGGCCACGTTCCTGGCCTTCCGGCTCTACGAGACGCACCGGATCGCCCCGGCCGAGGAGTTCCGACGGATCATCATCGCCGTGTCGCTCGGCGTCGGCGTCCTCATGTTCACGTCGTTCTGGTCGAAGGCCGAGCTGTCGCGCGAGTGGGTGGGCCTGTCGTGGATCCTGGCCCTCGTCTTCGTCCTGTCGTCGCGCCGGCTCTGGCACGCCCGGATCCACCGGCAGCGACAGCTGGGCAAGCTGACGTTCCCCACGATCATCGTCGGCACCAACACCGAGGCGCAGCAGCTGGCCGACGCCCTCTCCCGGCCGGCGCTGGGGTTCCGTCCGATCGGCATGATCGCGACCCACGACGAGGGGGGCGGCACCCCCGCCCTGCCGGTCCTCGGCGACACGTCGGATCTGCGGCAGATCCTCAAGGACACCGGCGCCGAGTGCGTCTTCGTGGCCTCGACCTCGGTGACCCCCGAGGAGCTGAAGCCCGTCGCTCGCGTCGTGCGGATCGAGGGGCTCGAGGTCCGGATCACGGCGTCGCTGCCCGAGGTGCTCTCGTCCCGGCTGACGGTGCAGACGCTCGGTGGGACCACCGCGCTGTCCCTGCGGCCCGCCCGCCTGAGCGGCACGCAGGTGATCGCGAAGTTCACCTTCGACATCCTCGTCGCGGGCCTGCTCCTGTTCCTGCTGTCCCCGCTGCTCCTCCTGATCGCGATCGCCGTGAAGGCTTCGTCGCCGGGGCCGGTCCTGTTCCGGCAGCGACGGATCGGTCTGCGCGGTCGACCGTTCACGATGTTGAAGTTCCGCACGATGCGCAACGGCGCCGAGCGCGAGGTCGAGCGGCTGCGTGCCGAGTGGGGCGTCACGGACGTGATGTTCAAGCTGAAGGACGACCCGCGCGTCACGCGGGTCGGCCGGCTCCTGCGCCGTCTGTCGCTGGACGAGCTCCCGCAGCTGATCAACGTCGTGAAGGGGGACATGAGCCTGGTGGGTCCCCGTCCGCCGCTCCCCGAGGAGGTCACGCGGTACGAGGACTGGCACTTCGAGCGGCTCGAGGTCCTGCCCGGGATCACCGGCCTGTGGCAGGTGAGCGGCCGCGCGGACCTCTCGTTCGACGAGGCGGTCCGCCTGGACCTGTTCTACGTCGAGAACTGGTCGCTCACGTACGACCTGTACATCCTCGTCAAGACGATCCCGGTGTTGCTCTCCAAGCGTGGTGCCTACTGATGCATCAGGGGGTGCGAGGCAGCAACGAGGTCGCCCGGAGCCAGGCGTCGCGCCGGTCCCGCTCGTCCGACACCGGGCCGCGGGCCGCCACCCGGTCGGCCATCACCAACCAGCCCTCGGCGGCATCCAGGTCGCCATCGGCGACCGCGGCCGCGAACTCGGCGGCGAGCAGATCCAGGGTCGAGCGACGGAACCTCACCCTCCAGGTATCGACCGGAGGTCGCCTGAACCTGAAACGCAATCGATTTCGCAACCGAAAGACCGAGGAAACCGTCCCCAGGTCTTTGTCGGACCCGCTCCTTCGCCCTACGATTCGCCCGACGATTGACATCCGACGCGATACCGACGACCATTCGATGTACGAGAGAAAGGGGCCCCCCGTCACCATGAAGCGAGTCACGCAGATCCTCGCGTTCACCTGCGCCGCCGTGATGATGAGCGCGACTGCCGCGCTCGCGCAGACCACCACGTACCCGCCGACCGAGACGTCGTCGGTCGCACCCAGCAGCGGCGCCACCGGCGGTGGCACGGCGTTCACGGGGAGTGGGGGCGGCCTCTCATCGGCGGCCATCATCGCGGCGGTCCTGCTGGTCGTGGGCCTCGCGGCACTGTTCGCCGCGCGTCGCCGCGCCGCGCGCATCGAGATCTGATCCAGATCCGGCGCCCGGCGGCCCGGCCCGCCACCTGAACCAGGCCGACCGATCCAGCCTGCTCAGCCGAAGAGGCGCATCGTGTTGCGCCAGTACCGCAGCGGAAGCGGAGCGCTGAAGCGCACCTCCAAGGTCGTCCGCGGCCCGGTCTCACCGTGCCAGGTCGCGGTCGACCCGTCGATCTCCATCGGCTCGTTCGACCAGATCACGCGCGTGCCGTCGGGGACCGTGATCGAGACGGTGAGATCCGTCGGTTCGATCGTGGTCTGACCCAGGAACGTGATCCGGTAGGTGCCGCCCGAGGAGTTCCCCTCCCACGCGTCCGAGGTGCGCCACGTCACGCTGAACGATCCGCTGGAGCCCACCGGGATCGTCCGGTAATCTCGGAACCAGCGCAGCCCCAGCTCCGACCCCGTCGTCGTGCCGACGGGGTCACCGTCCCGCTCGGCATCGAGCAGCTCGCATTCGTCGCCGCAGGAGGCCGTCACGAACTGCAGCTGGTCTCCCGGGCCGAGCTGCGGGAGATGCGGGCCGAGCGCGTACTTGGGTCCCTCGGTGGGGGCGTGGTTCTCGAAGTCCGTCGTGAGGGTGGCGATCGACTCGCCCGGCCCGCCGAGCCGCACGTCGTAGGTGACCGAGCGCTCGGCGAAGGCGTCCACCTTGTTCGCCGCCGCGTTGTTCACCGTGACCGCCACGACGTCGGCGCCGTCGTCCGACGCGCCGTAGACGCCCGCGACGCCCGCCAGCTTCAGGCCCTGCTCGAGCTCGACGTCGGTCACGTAGAGCTTCAGGTGCCCCCCGGACGTGGCCGAGGCCAGCGCGCGCAGCCGCTGGGGGCCGCGGCCCTGGATCTCCAGGAAGCGCGTGAACACCTCGGCCGCGACGCCGCCCAGGACCTCCTTACGCTGGTCGGCCCCGTCGAACAGCTCGTAGGCGTCGAACGTGGTGAACGGGACGACGTTGTCGGTCCCCACGCGCAGGTCGAGCCCGGGCACGGGGACCGGGCCGGTGACCCGCAGCATCGCCGCCAGCGCGAAGGGATCGGCGGCGATCACCCCGTCGAGCGACGGCCCACCGCCCGCCTCGAGGTTCCCCAGGGCGGCCTTGGCCGCGGAGGGGAAGTCCGGGGTCATGTTCAGGTTCTGCCAGGAGGCGGCCCCGCCGAACTGGTCGTAGTTCTCCCGGTAGTCCGCGCTCACGTCGTCGATCGCGTCGACGTCGACGGCGGGCAAGGACTGGGTGGGGGCGGTCGCGCCGAACGAGGTGGTGCCCTCGTCGAAGGTCAGGATCGCGTAGGCGCCCCACAGGCCGCCCGTGCCTCGGAGCTCCGCCGGGTTCTCCGCGACGACCAAGTAGTGGCGGGGCCCCTCGCTCCCCGCGAACCGCGGGATACCGTCCACGACCAGCTCGCCGGCCCGCAGGGCGTCCACGACGTCGGTCGCCATGTCCTCGGCGGTCCAGCGAGCGTCGAGCACCGGGCCGGCCAGGTACGAGGTCGGGGCGGTGCGGATCGCCGTCAGGGCCTGCTCGGCGTGCACCCGAGCCTGCGCGACGGCGTCGCCGACCTCGCCGTAGGAGTCGAGCGGGATCCGTCCCTCGGACGGCGCGAGGGACCCCAGCCCCTCGGGCATCTCCTCGAGGGCGTTCACGAGCACCTTCCCGGCCGCCGTCATCGAGGTGCCCGCGTCGGCGAGGGCGGCTGCGACATCCACGTTGTTGCCCGCGAACGGGACCCAGCCGGCGAGGGTTCCAACGGGCCCGGCGGCGGCCCCTCGGGCGGCATCGAAGGCGGCCTCCGCCTCGCCCAGGGACGCCTCGGCCCTCGGGAGCTCGCTCGCGGCGATCGCGCGGCGCGCGTCCATCAGCGCGGTCCGCCCCTCCGCGAGGTTGTCGCGGGAGACGAACAGCACCGCGGCGACGAGCCCCAGACCCAGGAGCAGGATCACGGCAACGCCGAGGACCACCGCGGCGAGACGAACGCGGCGGGGTGCGCGGGGGGCGGGGGTCGTCGAGCTGTCCAGGATGGGCGCGAGGTCTCGGGGAAGGGTTCCCGCGAGGAGCGTAGCAGCGGCGCGCTCCGGGGGTCGTTCAGGGCACTGCTACCCTCTCGCGCCATGAAGGTCGCGCCATGAAGGTCGCGCCATGAAGGTCGCCTACCAGGGCGAGCCCGGCGCCTACAGCGAGCGCGCCGTCCGGGCCTCGTTCCCCGAGGCCGAGCCGATGCCGTGCGACACCGTCCGGCTGGTCTTCTCGCGAGTGACCAGCGGCGAGGCGGACTTCGGCGTGGTCCCCCTCGAGAACTCGCAGGCGGGGTCGGTGAACGAGACCTACGAGCTGTTGTGGCACACGAGCCTGCTGCGGATCGTGGGGGAGCAGCTCGTGCGCGTCGACCACGCGCTGCTCGGCGTGCAGGGGGCTCGCCTGGAGGGAGTCCGGCGGGCACGGTCCCACTGGCAGGCCCTGGCGCAGTGCGAGGAGTTCCTCTCCTCGCTGCGGATCGAGCCGATCCCCGTGCACGACACGGCCGGGGCCGCGCGGATCGTGGCGGAGTCGGGGGATCGAGAGGAGGCGGCGGTCGCCAGCGTGGACGCCGCGGGCATCTTCGGTCTCACCGTGCTCGCCGAGCGGATCCAGACGGACAAGGAGAACCTCACGAAGTTCGCGGTGATCGGGAGCCGCGACGCGGGTCTGGGGGACCCGGACAAGACCTCGCTCGTGATGGCGGTGCTCGACGAGCCCGGATCCCTGCTCCATTCGCTCGAACCCTTCGCGGATCGCGGCATCAACCTGCACAAGCTGGAGTCGCGCCCGCGCCGCGGCCGGCCCTTCGAGTACCTGATGTACGTCGACGTCATGGCGTCCGACCGGGAACAGGCGCTGCAGGAGGCGCTCGGCGAGGTCGAGCGGCACACGTCCCTGCTTCGCGTCCTCGGGTCGTATCGCTCGTCTCGCGACACGGTCTGACCGACCCGGCCGGCCACCCGGTCGCGCCCCCGGCCGCGGGTAGCATGCGGACATGCCTCCGGACGGTCGTCACGTCGCGCGTCGGCGCCCTTCGCCGCCCACGCCGGCCGCCGGCGTCCCGATGCGGACCTCTGCCGACCCGGTCCCCCTGGTGGTGGCGCTGGCGGCGATCCTCGTGGGCGCGATCGCCCTCGGCTGGCTGGTGGCGGGGCTCGCCGCGGGTCCGACCGCACCCGACCTGGCGTCCGGCGGCCCGGCGCCCGAGCCGATCAACGAGGCGTTCTCGGGGCTGACCACCTTCCGGGGCAACGCCGGCCGGTCGTACCTGGGGACCGGCCCGGTGCCGCTCGAACCGGTGAAGCGGTGGGTGTACCCGGTCGGCGGCAAGCTCTGCTCGTTCTCGGCCGAGGGTCGTGATCCCTCGGACACGAAGGAGTGGTGCGGCACGGGCTGGACCGGGCAGCCGAACGTGGTGCCCGGCGCGGACGGTATGGAGGTCCGGATCGGCGCCTTCGACGGCGCGTACCACTTCCTGGACGCGGGCACGGGCACGGTCGTGCGCCCGCCGCTCGTAACCGGCGACCTCGCCAAGGGATCCGCGACCTCGGACCCCGACGGCTTCCCCCTCTACTACGGGGGGTCCCGCGACAACCTGTTCCGGGTGGTCGCCCTGGACCGGGAGGAGCCCACGGTCCTGTGGGAGCTCGACGCGAACGACGCTCGCTGCGAGGGGCCCTGCTGGAACGACGACTGGGACGGCGCCGCCCTGGTGGTCGACGATCACCTCCTCGAGGGCGGCGAGAACGGCTGGTTCTACGTGGTGCGGCTCTCGCGCGGGTACGACGCGTTCGGCCAGGTCGTCGTGGATCCCGAGACGGTCGCCACGTTCCCCGGCTACGACGAGCGGCTCCTGGCCGATCTGGGCGGCCCCGACGCCGTGGTCGACGGCACGCCCCTGTTCGACGTCTCGATCGAGAACTCCCCGGTGCTGGCCGACGGCGTCGTGTACTTCGCGAACTCCGGCGGCCTGGTCCAGGGTTGGGACGTCTCCGACGTGCTGGCCGGCGGGGACGAGGTCCGGCGGGTGTTCCGGTTCTGGACCGGTGACGACACCGATGCGACCCTCGTCATGGACGACGAGGGGTACCTCTATGTGGCGAGCGAGCTCCAGCGGTTCAACGATCGCGCGCGCGGACTCGGGCAGCTCCTGAAGCTCGACCCGCGCCGTTCCGACGACCCCGTGGTCTGGCGCCTCCCCGCCCGGGAGATCGGGTTCCAGGGTGCCGGCGGCAGCTGGTCGACACCGGCTCTGTCCGGCGACGTGGTCTACCTCACCACGGCGGCCGGCCGGGTCCTCGCCGTCGACCGCGGCACTGGGGACGTGCTGTGGGAGGAGCAGGTCGGCGCGCCCACGATCACCTCGCCGGTGGTGGTCGACGACGTGCTCCTGGTGGGCGACTGCACCGGCCACCTCTCGGCGTGGGACGTGTCGGAGCCCGCGGACCCGCCACCGCTCCTGTGGAGCCTGGACCTCGGAGACTGCATCGAGTCCACGCCGGCAGTGTGGGACGGCTGGCTGTACGTCGGCACGCGGGAGGGCTACATCTACGGGATCGCGGATGCCGAGACCCCCGCGCCCGCCCGGTAGGCGTCCGGCACGACGTCAGAGCAGGGGCCCGGCCAGCGCTCGGATCTGGTCGGTGCGCCACATCGTGATCCCCGCGGTGACCACGAGGAGAGCGACGACGGTGGCCGCGAAGATCCACGTGCGCGAGCGGGCGGAGCCTGCTCCCTCGGCGGCGAAGCCCGCGACCAGCCCCGCGACCAGGCCGCCGACGTGGGCCCGCCAGTCGATCACGCTCGAGAGGGCGAACGTGAAGACCAGGTTCAGGATGATCAGCGTGAGGGCGCTGCGCACGCGGGCCGCGTAGAACGCGAGCTCCCGGCGGCGCCAGTTGTACGCCAGGAAGGCGCCGAACAATCCGAAGATCGCACCCGATGCACCGACGGAGGGCGTCGACATCCCGTCGAACCCGGCGAAGGCGTAGCTGGCCGCCGACGCGAAGAGCCCGGTCACCAGGAAGATCGCGACGAACCGAGCCCTGCCGAGCTCCTGCTCGATCACGTTGCCGAAGATGTAGAGGATGTACCCGTTCATGAGCAGGTGGATCAGCCCGCCGTGCAGGAACATGCTGGTCAGCAGCCGCCATTCCTGGCCCGCCGCCACGCCGACGATCTCGCCGTTGGGGAACACCCCGAGCCCGATGTTCGCCCCGAGATCGATCAGCTGCTGGCCGTTGGGCCCGGCGAAGATGCCGGCGGCTCCGCTCGAGATCACCTCGAGGAGGTACACCGCCCCCAGCAGCACGAGGATCGCGTTCGTGATCGAGAACCCGGTCGCCGCGCCCGTCGCGACGCGCCGCGTCGGGCGGTGGAACTCCTGGCGCGCCTCCCGGACGCAGTCCGGGCACTGGTGGCCGACGGGAGCGGGCACCATGCAGTCGGGGCAGATCGGTCGCCCGCATCGGGTGCAGTGCACGCCCGTCTGCACCTTGGGGTGCCGGTAGCACGCCTCGACGACCGACGGCGGCGGCGGGGGGAGGGGTCCCTGCTCCATCCGAGCCATGCTACGCGGGGCCCTGCGTGACCGCGTCGAGGGCCGCCTCGACCTCGGCTGGGTCGAACAGGGGGGCCCACCGGTCGACGATCGTGCCGTCGGCGTCGATCACGAACAGCCACGGCTCGGTCAGGTTGTCGTCCCGGTACAGCCAGTCGACGGCCGCTTGGTTCAGGGTCTGGCTCTCGGTCGTGTGGTCGGCCCAGATCTCGACGTGGATGTACGCGGCGTCGTCCGGCCGCTGCGACGCGAGCTCGGCGAGCCACTCGACGTCCGGCCCGCAGAACTGGCTGGTGCAGTACACCGGCGTCGCGAACAGCGCCACGATCGGCTGCCCGCGCCGGATCGCCTGGGCGATCGACTCGGCGTGGAGCTCGGGATCGGGGACCTGCCCGTCGGTGACCGCACGCGAGTCGATGGCGGCGGGCGGCACGTCGGAGTCCATCGTGAGGCTGTCGGTCCGCAGCGCGGGGTCTCCTGGTGCGGGCAGGTGGGGGCGCTCGAGGACCTGGAACTGGGTGGTCAGCTCGATCGGCCGCCCCTCGAGCTCGAACGAGATGTCGGCCTGCCAGATCCCGGCCGCGTCGAAGGTCACGTCGGTCAGTTGGTAGACGCCGCGCGCCTGCGAGGGCGCCGTGAGCGTGAGCGGGTCGTCGGCCGAGCCGTCCGTGAACGGTGCGGGCACGTAGTCGGCGGTGCCCTCGACGGGCGTCCCCGGGCCGTCCTCGAACGGCGTCAACCGCGCCTCGATCGACCCCGAGGTCAGCAGGAGGATCCCCTGATCCTCGTCCGAGGCGAACACCCCGACCTGGACGCGCTGCGGGGCGTCGAGGTAGAGGTCGGTGCTGGGGACCTGCGCCGCGAAGGTCGCGGGATCGATCGTCGCGGTAACGGAGGAGGCGGGGGCCGAGGAGGTCGGGTCGTCCGACGTACACGCCACGCCGAGCAGGAACGCCGCGGCCAGGGCCGCACGGACTCCGGAGCGGGCAGTCATCGGCACCATGTTCTCGTACGTCGCCCGGCGCTGACCGGTTCTCTCGGCCCGCCGCCGCGGCAGCCTCGTCAGGCGGCGCCCTCGAGGCGCAGGAGGAACGCGCGGCGGTCGCCGGCGCCGCCGTAGGAGCCGAACCCCGGCCCGCTCGGAACGACGCGGTGGCACGGCACGAAGAGCTCGATCGGGCTGCGCCGGAGCCAGGAGCCGGCCGCCCGCGCGGCCCCCGGCCGGCCGGCCAGCCCCGCCACGTCGCCGTAGGTCCACAGCTCGCCGTAGGGGATACCCCGGACCACCTCGAGGATCGAACGTCCGAACGGGGTCGTGGCCAGACGCAGATCGACCGGGGTGACGAACCGGCGGAGCCGCCCGGCGAAGTAGCGGTCGAGCTCGCGACCCGCCCCCGCCAGCCGGCGCCCGGCGGGCACGACCACCGTCCGGAGCGCGGCTCCGACCTCCTGGGCCGCTCGTTCGGGGTCGCCCGAGGAGGTCGCCACCACACCGTCCTCGCTCGCGATCACCGTGAACGACCCGAGGGGCGTGGGGAACGTGGCCGCCACGAGCCTCAGATCGGCGGCCATGGGAACGGGCGCGTCCCGGGGATCGGCTCGGGGAACCGGCCGGTGCGGACCAGCTCGCGGGCCCGGTCCGCGGTGGCGTCGACCTCGGTGGTTGCGAGCAGGTCCTCGAGCTCGCCGCGCAGGTCGCCGCCGGGGTCCAGCGAACGCGCGACGCGCTCCAGGTCGCCCCGCAACCCTTCCTCGATCGGATCGCCCGCGAACGACCAGATCACGGTCCGGAGCTTGGGCTCGTCGGAGAAGCACACGCCGTGGTCGATCGCCCAGATCCGGCCGTCGTCGCTCAGGAGGCAGTGGCCGGCCTTCCGGTCGGCGTTGTTCGCCACGAGGTCGAACAGGGCGACGCGTCGGAACTCCTCGGGCCGCTCGTCCTCGAGGGTGAAGAAGTGCTGCTCCGGATCGAACATGCGGAAGAGCTGCACGCTGCCCGGTCCCGCGGGACCGTCCCGCACGAGCGTGGGCGGGACGTTCGGCCACCCCAGGGACCGGGCGAGCCGGTAGGCGGCCACCTCGCGGAGGTACAGGGTGCCTTCGGGGAAGTCCCACAGCGGCGCCTCCCCGCGCCGAGGCTTGTACACGGCCAGGACGCCGTCGTCGCCGTCGGAGCACCGCACCAGCAGCGTGTGGTTCGAGGCGTTGGGGAGCAGCCCCAGGATCTCGATGTCGCCTCGGAGCAGCGCGGGTGGTTCGTCGCTCAGGCCCGCGGACTGCGGTGGCCGTTCGTCGCCGGGCACGCGTGTCCCTCCGGGTCGATCGGGTTGCCACAGAGCTGGCAGGTGGGGCGGCCCCGCTCGGCCACCTCGGACCCGTGGCGCGAGAGCGCCAGCATCTGCTCGCGGGTGGCCCACAGCCGGATCGTCTCGGGGTCGTGATCCAGCGGAGGGCGGGGATCGTCCTCGTCCTCCGCCTCCGGCTCGTACTCGGTGATCTCCAGCAGGAACCGGTCCTGGTCCTGGTCGTAGCCGATCGAGAGGCGGCCGACGCGCCACCGGGCGTCGAGCGGCTCTTCCAACGTCATCTCCTCGTCGCCCGGCCCCGGGCCGGTCTCGACCGAGACGTCGGCGAGGAGCTCGAGGACGGAGGTGGCCAGCAGCTGGACCTGCTGCTTCTCCACGACCAGCGTGATGACGTCGCCGCCGGAACGAGCTTGGAGGTAGAACGTGCGCATCCCGGGCTCGCCGACGGCGTCGGCGGTGATCCGGTCGACCTCCCCCAGGTCCACCGTCCTATCCTCGCAGCTTCGCCGAGCGCCCGCGCCCACGACCGTCCGGCGACGCCTCCCACGGGGGGTGGGCCGCCGCGCCGAACCGATCCAGGCCTCCGGTCTCGTTCATCAGGACGAGGTAGGCGTTCCCGTCGCTGCCGACCTCCACGACGGAGACCGACGCGGGGTCGGCGACGAACCGCTGGAACGCGTCGAGCGGAGCGGCGGTGAAGTGGGCCAGGAGCATGCGGACGATGTCGCCGTGCGTCGCGATCGCGACGCGCCCGCGCCGGTGTCGGCGCGCGATGCGCCGAACCTCGAGCACGGCGCGCTCCTGCGCGTCCGCGAAGCCCTCCCCGCCGGGGAAGCCGAACGCCGACGGGTGCGTCTGCACGACCGTCCACTCCGCGCGCTTGCGTCGCAGCGCCGACAGGCGCTTGCCGGTCCACGTCCCCGCGTCCATCTCGATCAGCTCGGGCCGTTCGACGATCGGGAGCCGCTTGTCGGCAGCCAACGGCTGGACCGTCTGCACGCACCGCTCGAGGGGGCTGGAGTACACGGCCGTGAGACGGATCGGCGCCATCCGGCGAGCCAGGTCCTCGGCCTGCGCCTGACCGCGGGCGTCCAGGTGCACACCCGGCGACTGCCCGTACAGGATCGTGCCGGTCTGGGCGGTCAGCCCGTGACGGATCAGGAAGAGGGTCGCCATCGGGCGTCAGCCTACGGGTGCGGAGCGGGCCACCGGTTCACGAGGCGGCCGTCGGGAGCGAGACCTCGAACGTGGAGCCCGATCCAAACTCGCTCTGGACGCTCACCACGCCGCCGTGGTTCTCGGCGACGTGCCGGACGATCGCGAGACCGAGGCCCGTGCCGCCGGTCTCCCGGGAGCGCGCGCGATCGACACGATAGAAGCGCTCGAACACGCGAGGGAGGTCGCGACCCGGGATCCCGACGCCCGTGTCGCGGACGACCACCGTGGCCTGCCCGTCCCGCTGGAGCACCTGCACCCGCACGGTCCCACCGCCCGGTGTGTAGCGGACCGCGTTGTCGACGAGGTTGCGCACCATCAGGGCGAGGTCGCGCGCCGAGCCCCGGACGATCGGGTGATCCCGAGCCTGCCAGTCCAGCGTGATCCCGGCCGCGCCCGCGTCGTCCTCGAGCCGCTGGACCTCCTCGCTCACCACGCCGTCGAGCGCGACGAGCTCCGAGAGCTCGCTCCCGGTCTCCAGACGGGAGAGGTCGAGGAGGTCCGAGATGATCCGCGACAGCCGGAGCGCCTCTCGTTCGAGCTGCTCCGTGAAGCGCCCGGCGGCGTCGGGGTCGTCGATCGCCCCGTCGTGGAGCGTCTCGGCGGCCGCGCGGATCGAGGCCACGGGTGTCTTGAGCTCGTGCGAGGCGTTCGCGACGAAGTCACGGCGGATCGCGTCGATGCGTCGGGCCTCGGTGACGTCGCGGACGACCAGCAGCACGGTGCCGTCGCCGCCGACCGGGCGGGCCGCGGCCCGGAGCCAGCGCGACGGCGCGCCGGTCTCGGCCTCGACCTCCACCAGCTCGCCGTCGGCGCTCGCGCGCCGCACGGCATCCCGCAGGTCGAGCGGAAGCAGGTGCTCCGCGTCGGCCGGGACGGCGCCCAGGTGGCGGGCGAGGGCCGCGTTCTCGAAGACCCGGCGACCCTCGGGGTCGAGCAGCAGCACGCCCTCGTCCATCGAGTCCAGGACCAGCGAGCGGACCTCGCGGACCTCGGCCACGGACCGCTCCTGCGCCTCGAGTGTGTCCCGCGTCCGGGCGAGCGCCCGCTCGAGCGGCCGGCGCGCGCGTCGCGCTCGCGCGATCAGGATGGCGCCGGTCACCACGGCGCCCGCGACCGCGGCCACCACCAGCGCGAGCACGCCGCCGACCCCATCCATCGAGTCGGAGTGTAGGAGCGAGACGGGGTCGGGGAGGGGGGGTGCTCACCGTCCGTTCCCCCGCCGTTCGCCGTGCGGTTCCCCCCGACCAGCGCCTTCCGAGCCACCCGACTCAGCCGGCCCGTCGTTCACCGTCCGTTCACCGACGCGCCGACGGTGCGCCACATCGGCTCCCTAGCCTTCGCCACGGTCTGGATCCGACCGAGGGGGAGGGAAGAGCATGCGGAGGTTCCGGAGGTTCGCGGGCATCCTGACCGGGGTGCTCGCGCTGTCGCTCGTGGCGGCCGCCTGCGGCGACGACGGGGGCGGCACGGACGAGCCGGTCTCGTCCCTGTCGGGCACCGTGAACATCTCGGGCTCGTCCACCGTCCTGCCGATCGCGAACGCCGTCGCCGCGACCTTTAACGCCGCGAACCCCAACGTCGGGATCCGTGTGGACGGCCCCGGCACCGGTGACGGGATGGCGTTGTTCTGCACCGGCGACATCGACATCGCGGATGCGTCGCGCCCGATCGACGAAGAGGACGAGGTCCCGGTGTGCGAGGAGAACGGGATCGAGTACGTGGAGCTGGAGATCGCGCTCGACGGCGTGACCGTGATGACGAGCCCGGAGAACAGTGTCGAGTGCCTGAACAACGGTGACCTCTACGCACTCTTCGGCCCCGAATCGACCGGGATCGACACCTGGAACGGCGCGGACGATCTCGCGAGCCAGGTCGGCGGGACGGGCGGCTTCCCGGACGAGTCGCTCGAGATCACCGCCCCCGGGGAGGAGTCGGGGACCTACGACGCCTTCATCGACCTGGCCGGGATCGAGGACGTCGCTCTCGAGCAGGGTGTGCCCGAGGACGAGGCGGCGAGCCTCCGTGGCGACTACACGCCGTCGGCCGACGACAACGTGATCATCACGGCGATGGAGAGCTCCGCGGGATCGCTCGGGTTCGTCGGCTTCGCCTACGCGCAGAGCGCCGGCGAAGGGGTCAAGGAGATCCAGGTCGACGGCGGCGAAGGGTGCGTCGCACCGACCGCGGACACGATCGCGGACGGCAGCTACCCGCTCTCGCGGTCGCTGTACATCTACGTGAACACGACGAAGGCTGCCGAGAACCCGGCCGTCGCCGCGTTCGTGGACACGTTCCTGTCCGAGGCCGGCACCACCGAAGCGGTCACGGCAACCGGGTACGTGGTGCTCCCGGCGGATCGGATCGCCGCGTCGCAGGCGGCCTGGGACGAGGTGGCCCCCGCCTGAGACGGCACACACACGGGGAAGACCGAGCGCGTCGCGCTCGGTCTTCCCCCTCGACCTCGTAGGGGATAGGCTCGCCAACCCGGATGGATACCCTCGCCCCGACCCGCGAACTCACCGTCGACGTGCTCCGTGGGAGCAGCCGTCGTCGCCGGAAGGAACGCGCGACGAAGCTCGTGCTGCAGGGAGCCTCCGTGTTCTCCCTCGTCGTCAGCGTGGCGATCCTGCTCGCGATGGCCGGTCAGGCGATCCGGTGGCTCACGGGGATCGACCTCGGATGGCTCTGGACCTCGGCCGGCTGGTCACCACGGAGGAACGACTTCGACATCCTGACCCTCTTCGTCGGCACCGTGATGGTCGCTGGCATCGCGATGCTCGTCGCGGCGCCGCTCGGCCTCGGGGCGGCGCTGTACCTGTCGGAGTACGCCACCCCGAGGATCAGGAGGGTCCTCAAGCCGATCCTCGAGGTGCTGGCGAGCATCCCCAGCGTGGTGCTCGGCTTCTTCGCCCTCACCGTGATCCAACCCTCGATCGTGGTGGGGCTCATCGGTGGGAAGGGTGCCTTCTCGTACCTGTCGGCGGGGATCGCGGTGGGGATCCTCACGGTCCCACTCGTGGCGTCGGTGTCCGAGGACGCGATGTACGCGGTGCCGGGCGCGATGCGGGAGGCCGCCTACGGCATCGGCGCGAAGCAGCGGACCGTGTCGGTCCGCGTCGTCTTTCCCGCGGCGATCTCCGGGATCGTCGCCGCCCTGATCCTCGGGTTCTCACGGGCGATCGGCGAGACGATGGTCGTCGCGATCGCGGCCGGCGCGACGGGAGCCGCCCCCCGGACGTTCAACCCGCTCGAGCCCGGTCAGACGATGACCGGCGCGATCGCTTCGCTCGCGATCGGTTCGGACCAGGTGCGAGGTTCGGGGTTCGCGTTCGGCAGCCTCTACTTCGTCGCGCTCCTCCTGTTCATCCTCACGTTCTCGCTCAACGTCGTCAGCGAGCGGTTCGTCCGCCGGGTGAGGAAGACCTACTGATGCGCTCGCTCGTCGCCACCGACGACGTCCGCGCGGCGGTCGACGCCGCGCTGCGCGGCCAGAAGCGCGACGTCAAGGGACTGCTGTTCAAGGGCGTCCTGCTCCTCACCCTCCTGATCTCGCTCGGCGTGTTGATCGTCCTGCTCTGGAAGGTCGTCGCCGACGCGCTCCCCGTCTTCCAGGACCGAGGGTGGTCGTTCGTCACGTCCAACACCTCGCCGCTGCCGAACCAGGCCGGTGTGCGCCAGGGGCTGATCGGGTCGTTGATCCTGATCCTGTTCGTCACCTTGCTCGCGCTGCCGCTCGGGATCGCGGCGGCGATCTACCTCCAGGAGTACGCGCGCGACTCCCGGCTGAACAGGATCCTGATCGCGAACGTACGCAACCTGGCGGGGGTCCCGTCGATCGTCTACGGGATCCTCGGCCTCGTCGTGTTCGTTCAGGCGTTCCGCGGCTTCACAGGCCCCGGTGGTGGCGCGCCGGGATACAGCTACATCTCCGGGGGGCTTACCCTCGCCGTCCTCGTGATGCCGATCGTGATCCTGGTGACGATGGAGGCGCTCCGGGCCGTCCCCCAGAGCCTCCGCGAGGGCGCCTACGGTGTGGGCGCGACCCGGTGGGAGGTGACGCGGAGCCATGTGCTGCCCTACGCGGCTCCGGGCATGCTGACGGGCGCGATCCTCGCTCTGGGCCGCGCGTTCGGCGAGACGGCGCCGTTGCTCCTGGTCGGTGCAACGCTCGGCTTCTTCGCCAATCCTCCGGGCCAGGCCCCGCTCGATCTCCTGCAGGGCTTCTACACCGCGCTCCCCACGCAGATCTTCGCGTGGGCCAAGCTCCCGCAGGCCGTCTGGGGAGCCAACGTGTCGGCCGCTATCGTTGTACTCCTGGTGACCATCCTCGCCGTCAACGCCGTCGCGATCGTGCTGAGGAACCGATATGACCGGAAGTGGTGAGGAGATGGAGCCGACACGAGTGAGACCGGATGAGCTGGACGAACCGATCGTCTCCACGCACGCCGCCGAGGTCGAGCCAGCCCGGGTCACGGTGCGGGAGATCCGGGAACCGGAGGCCCAGGGTGCCGCCCACCCGACGGTGTTCCGGGTCGAGGGCGTGAACGTGTACTACGGCGAGTTCCGGGCCGTCCGGGACGTGACCCTGGACATCCCGTCGAACCAGATCACGGCCCTGATCGGCCCCTCGGGGTGCGGGAAGACCACGTTCCTCCGCTGCCTGAACCGGATGAACGACCTGATCGAGACGGCTCGGGTCGAGGGGACCCTCGAGTACCACGGGGTGAACCTGTACGACCCTCGCGTCGACCCCGTCGAGGTCCGCCGCCGGATCGGCATGGTGTTCCAGAAGCCGAACCCGTTCCCCAAATCGATCTACGAGAACATCGCCTTCGGGCCGAAGATCGCCGGGTTCAAGGGGAACCTGGACGACCTCGTGGAGGAGAGCCTCCGCAAGGCGGCGCTCTGGGACGAGGTCAAGGACAAGCTCAAGGAGTCGGGCATGGCGATGTCCGGCGGGCAGCAGCAGCGGCTGTGCATCGCCCGGGCGATCGCCACGCGTCCCGACGTGATCCTGATGGACGAGCCGTGTTCGTCCCTCGACCCGATCGCCACCGCGAAGATCGAGGACCTGATGCAGGAGCTGGTCTCCGACTACTCGATCGTGATCGTGACCCACAACATGCAGCAGGCGGCGCGGGTCTCGGACCGGACCGCCTTCTTCACGGTCGAGGTCTCCGACGACGGGCACCGCACGGGTCTGATCGCCGAGTACGACCAGACGCAGAAGATCTTCACCGATCCCTCGGATCCACGGACCGAGGCGTACGTGACGGGGCGGTTCGGATGACGCGCGAACGGTTCCACGAGTCGTTGGAGCGGATGGAGCTGGAGCTCCTGTCGCTGGGCGAGCTGGCCGGCACCGCGGTCCAGCGTTCGGTCGAGTCCATCGTGGAGCGCGACGCGCAGACGGCGCAGACCGTGGTGGACGACGACGACCAGATCGACGAGAGCTACCTCAAGATCGACAACGGCGTCCTCGAGATGTTGGCGCTCCAGACCCCGGTGGCCGGTGAGCTGCGGCTCGTCTCGGCGATCCTGCACAGCTGCCTGCACCTGGAACGGATCGGCGACCAGGCCGTGAACATCGCCAAGATGCACCTGGCCACGCAGGACCTCCCGGGGAGCGACACGATGCGGCGACAGCTGCAGGAGATGGGCGACATGGTGGTGCAGATGCTCCGCACGGCGATGGAGGCCTTCCGCAAGCGGGATGCCGAGCTGGCGGCGACCCTGCCCGGTCTGGACGACCCGGTCGACCGGCTCAACCGGGCGACCCATCTGGAGGCGCTCAAGCTGGCCGACGACCCGAAGGCGCTCGATTGGGGGATGCACATGAACCTCGCGGCCCGCGCGCTCGAGCGCGTGGGTGACAACGCCGTCGACATCGCCGAGCAGGTCGGCTTCCTGGTGACGGGGGAGTTCCGGGAGTTCACCGACGCCTCCCACCCGGTCGAGGCCTGATGGACGAGGCTGCCTCCCGCATCCTGCTGGTGGAGGACGAGCCGTCGCTCGTCGAGTCCGTCCGCTACTCGCTCGAGCGGGAGGGGTTCCGCGTGACGGTGGCCGGTGACGGCCGTCGCGCGATCGAGCGGTTCCGGGCCGACCAGCCCGATCTCGTGATCCTGGACCTGATGCTGCCCGAGCTCTCGGGCCTCGACGTCTGCCGGATGATCCGCGACGAGTCCACGGTGCCGATCATCGTGGTGACGGCGAAGGACTCGGAGGCGGACAAGGTCACGGGGCTGGAGCTGGGCGCGGACGACTACGTCACCAAGCCGTTCTCGGTCCGCGAGCTCGTCTCCCGCGTTCGGGCGCATCTGCGCCGCGCGCGGATGCAGTCCGCACTGCCTCCCGAGGAGATGCTCGCCGGGGGGCCGGTGGAGATGGACGTCGGGCGCCACGAGGTGCGCGTCCAGGGCGACGCGATCGCGTTCCCTCCCAAGGAGTTCGAGCTGCTCGAGACCTTCCTCCGCCGCAAGGGCCGCCTGCTCACACGGGAGTTCCTGATCGAGGAGGTCTGGGGCCACGACTACTTCGGCGACACGAAGACCCTCGACGTGCACGTGAAGCGCATCCGGCGCAAGATCGAGCCCGATCCGCACGAGCCCACGCATCTCGTCACGGTGCGCGGTCTCGGCTACAAGTTCGTGGCGTGAGGGCGATCCCCCCTCGGCGCCCGGTCCACCGGGCCTCGGGTGGAGGCCAGCCGTCCCACATCCCGGAACCCGAGGGAGCCGTAGAGGCGCACCACGGCGTCGTCGTCGGGGTCGGCGAACAGGCAGACGTGCTCCGCCCCGCGGCTCCGCGCCTCCCGCACGATCCGGGTGGTCAGCGCGCTCGCGTATCCCTTCCCGCGCGAAGCCGGGAACGTGGCGACGTTGTCGACGTACCCCACGCCCTCCAGCAGGACCAGTGCGGCGAGCGAGACGATCTCTCCCTCCTCGCGGATCGCGAACCAGCGCTTGCCGCCCGGCTCCAGGACGTCGCGTTCGATCGCCCGCAGCTGGTGGACCGCGTCCCCCGGTTCGACGCCGAACAGGGCGAGCGAGTCGCCCACGCGGCGCCAGAGCTCGTCGCCGGCCGGCACCTCCTCCACGCGATCGTCCGTGGTCGCCCGGACCGGATCGCCGGGGCCGACCTCCATCACCAGGTCCCAGCTGAGGCGGTCGCCCCGCGACGAGAGCTCGGCCAGCAGCCCGGCCGTGGCCTCCGGCCGGAAGCTGACGACGTGGTACGTGGTGGCGCCGGCGGCGGCGAGGGCCGGCAGGAGGTCGGCATCGATGTCCGCGACCCGGAGCCTCGGATCGGCCACGTCGATCCGTGCGTAGTTCGTGTCCCAGATCCGCGGGTACCGGCCGTCGGTGACGACGGCCCCCCACGTGGTGGGTCGGACGCTGGCGAACAGCTCGTCCAGGGCCCGCCAGAACCGGTGGATGTGGTCGGGGACGGGCACGACCGGCGCAGTGTAGCCACGGGGTGTCGTGGTGGTTGGCGCCGAGCGGCCACGGGGTAGGCTCCGCGCGTGATCGCGTGCCACTGGATCGGGTCGGGCGGCATCGGACCGCCCGAGGACCCCGAGCGGATCGCGACGGCACCGCCCGAGGAGGGCGCGTGGCTGTGGTACGACGTGCAGGATCCCACGGTCCAGGAGCTCACGGCGCTCCAGGAGCGGCTCCACCTCCACCCGCTCGCGATCGAGGACGTCCGGCACCGCGGCCAGCGGCCCAAGGTCGACCTCTTCGACCACCATTGCTTCGTCGTGATGCGCCCCCTGGGCGTGTCGCCCGGCGGCGATGTGGTGGACATGGAGGTGCAGGTGTTCGCTTCCACCGACTGGCTCGTCACGGTGCGGTTCACCCCGGCGTTCGACCTCCGCAGCACGCTCGATCGCTGGCGGGCCCGGTCGCCCGAGCCGGGTCCGGCCGGCGCCCTGTACGCCTTGATCGACGAGGTCGCCGACGGCTACCTGGGGATCGTGGAGCACCTGGAGGACCACGCGGACGACCTGGAGGACCAGGTGTTCGGTCGCGGCGCGGTGGGGGACGACGAACGCACCCTGCAGGCGCGGATCCTGCGCCTGCGCCGCGAGGTGGTGCGGATGCGCCGGTTCGCGATGCCGCTGCGGCAGGCCCTCGACCTGCTGATGGATGACGGCCGGTTCGTGCCGGAGCACCTCGTCCCGTACTACCGCGACGTCTCCGAGCACCTGCTGCGGTCGGTCGAGCTCTCCGACAACGTCCGCGACATCCTGACCACGATCCTGGAGATCCGCACCGCTCAGGCAGCCAACCAGCTGAACGAGGTGATGAAGAAGCTCACGGCGTGGGCCGGCATCATCCTCGTGCCCACCCTGATCGCCGGGATCTACGGCATGAACTTCCGCGACATGCCGGAGCTCCGCTGGCATATCGGGTACCCGGTGGCGATCGGCATGATGGCGGCCTCGGCCGCCGTCCTGTACTGGATCTTCAAGAAGCGCGGGTGGCTCTGATGTGCCGCGCCGTCAAGGTGCTGTGCGTCGCGCCGGACGGCGAGGCGCTCGCGGCCCTCAAGGCTGCGTCGGTGTCCGCGGAGTGGGAGCTCTGCCCCGGGGCCACCGATCTCCGCGGCGCCCTGGATCAGCTCGACGTCGAGCGCCCGCACCTGGTCGTGGTCTTCGGAAGGTTCGACGAGCTCGTGGCGATGGCCGCCGAGCGGTTCCCCGCGATGCGCATCGTGACGGACCGGGACGTGCCCGGGGCCACCGAGGTGGCGACGTCGCTGGACGACGTCCGAGGCCTCCTGGCGGGGAAGCCTCGCCCGAGCGGTCCGGTCGGGTGACCGGTCAGGCGCCCCAGGGCTCCCAGCCGAACTTCCGCACCATCTTCATGGTGACCATGATGTTGGCGCGCGCGTTGAACGCGGACCAGCCGCGGAAGCCGAAGTCGGTCGCACGGTCCGGCCAGTAGCGGCAGAGGTGCTGGAAGATCCCTTTCGCGCAGCTGGAACGGTTGTAGGCACGCGGTTGGAACTTCGATTCACGGTCGGCGACGTACAGCGCCGTCGCGACGCCGACGCCGAAGTGGCGGGCGGCGCACCGGACGAGGCGCTCGACGGCACCCCGGCCCTCCGTCCAATCGATCCGACAGACCTTGGCGTGACGGCCGGCTTCGCGGCCGCGGACCACGGCCGTCGTGGCCATCGGTGACGTGGTTGCATCCTCGGGACCGATCCGCACGGCGCGGCTCGGCAAGGAGCCGGCGTCCGCGTCGGCGAGCGAGCTCGCCGAGCGGTCCGCGGGGCGGTGATCAGTAGGGTTGGACCGTTCCCCGCTCGCGCTCGCGGTCGAGATCTGCACGAGGGGGAAGGCGAGGATAGCGGTCAGGATCATCGCGGCGATGAAGCCGCCGCGTGACCGGATCGCTCGTGTCATACGCATCTGCACCCCCGCGGTGGACGGAGCTGGACGCTGCGTCCGCGCCGACCGGCCGGGTGAGCTCTTCACCGTTCGCCGATCGCCCCGCGGTAGGTCGTGGGTGTCGCATCACCTCCTGAGGTCGGGTTCTCCTGTGTGACCTGTTGCCCCCTACAGGATCTCCGCCCTCTTCCCGGCACGCAGACGTACGCCGACCAACCCTGGGAAGGTGGGAGGCGCAGGCGCGGTGCCGGGAAGGGTACGGACGGAGATGTCCGTAGGAAGGTGCGTCGACCCTACCCCGGGCCCCGATCGGCTGACAACTCGGCCATGACTTCAGGTCACTCGTGCGGGTGCGACCATGGATGCCATGGGTGGAACGGTGCTGCTGGCGGCCCCGCGCGGGTACTGCGCCGGGGTCGAGCGCGCCGTCGAGGCCGTGGAGCGGGCCTTGGCGGCCCACGGGGCGCCCGTCTACGTCCGCAAGCAGATCGTGCACAACCTGCACGTGGTCCGCGATCTCGAGGCGCAGGGGGCGATCTTCGTCGACGAGGTCACCGAGGTCCCGCAGGGAGCGGTGACCGTGCTCTCGGCGCACGGATCGCCACCCGGCGTCTACGACGAGGCGCGCTCCCGCGAGCTGCGGTTGATCGACGCCACGTGCCCGCTCGTCACCAAGGTGCACGTGGAGGCCCGGCGCTTCGCGACCGAGGATCGGACGATCGTGCTGATCGGGCACGCCGGCCACGAGGAGGTCGAAGGGACCAGCGGCCAGGCTCCCGATCGGACCGTCCTCGTCCAGGACCTCGAGGATGCCCGCACCGTCGACCTGCCGGCCGGCGAGCTCGCCTACCTCACCCAGACCACGTTGTCGGTCGACGAGACCTCGGAGATCGTCCAGGCGCTGGCGGCCCGCTACCCGCACCTGGAGGGACCGCCGCGGGAGGACATCTGCTACGCGACCCAGAACCGGCAGGACGCCGTGAAGGCGATCGCGCCCCGGGCCGACGTCCTGCTCGTGATCGGATCGAGGAACTCCTCGAACTCGAACCGGCTCGCCGAGGTGGCGGTCGATCTGGGAACGCCGGCTCACCTGGTGGACGACGAATCCGAGGTGGACCCCGCGTGGCTCGCCGGCGCGCGGACCGTGGGACTCACGAGCGGCGCGAGCGCGCCCGACCACCTGGTGGCCCGGATGCTCGCCTGGCTGGCCGAGCACGGGTTCGACCAGGTCGAGCAGATCGCGGTCGCGGAGGAGGGTGTGCGGTTCAGCCTGCCGAAGGGCGTTCGCGACGGAGCGGCGGGCTGAGGCTCAGCTCCAGGAGCTGAACCGGTCGCGATCCTCCTCGGCGTCCTCGTACTCGATCGCGACCAAGGTGCTGGTCGCCTGGATGCCCGGGATCTGGTGGATCTGGTCGAGCACCACCCCGCTCGCGATCTCCCACGGTTGGGCGACGCAGGTGACCAGGTCCCAATCGCCTCCCAGGACCGCGACCCCAGCCACATCGGGCATCTCGACGAGGCGCTCCGCGATCCCGCCTGCCGCGCCGGCCTCGGCCCGGATATGCACGTAGCAGGCGTCGGCGATCATCGGCGGCGGCTTGGGCCCGCCGAACCCCGTGATCCCGATCCGGTCGGGGGGGACCACCGGGGCGGTCACGGTCCGGACCACCCCCGGGATGAAGTGGACCTCGCCGAGCACGACCCTGGCGATCGTGGCCAGATCGGGTCCCTCCGCGTGGACCAGCACGTCCCACTCGCCGACCACGGGGAGGGCTCGATGGACCCCCTGCTTGGTGGAGAGGCCGGCCATCACGTCACCCATCCGACCGGGCTCCACCCGCAGGTACACGAAGGCATCCATGGGCGCAGGGTAGGGGGCGTGACCCCTCCGCTCAAGCGTTCCGGGCAGCGGCGGCCCGGGAGCTACGCCTCGGCGGGGACGGGCTGCTCGCCGCACAGGTCGAGCAGCTCCGCCTCGCCCTCCTCGGGTCCCACGGAGATCAGCCGGTCGCCGGCGGCCAGGACCAGGGTCCCTCGCGGACGGTAGATCCACCGCTGACCTCGCTGGATCGCCAGGACGAACATCCCCGTCTCGGTCTCGAGTCGGAGCTCCTTCAGGGAGCGGCCGTCCGCGGGCGATCCGGGCTGCACGACCGTCTCGGCACTGGTCTCCTCCGTCTCCTCGAGGGCCATCTGCACCACCGGGTGCAGCGGCTCGCCCTGCTCGACGTACCACGTCATGTCGCGGGCCGCGTCGCAGATCGACTCGGACGCGCTCGCGAGGCGGATCAGCCCCCGCAGCTCGTCGACGTGCCGGGCCTCGGGGGCCGCGCGCAGCACCCACGACTCCAGCTCGTCCTCGAGCCGGTCGCTGCGCGACTCCAGGGCGCCGACCTCGGCCGCGAGCGAGCGGTTGTTGAACAGGATCGAGGAGTAGGCGAGCCCGACCGCGGCCTCGGCGAGGTCCTTCATCTCGACCAGGATGTCGACGGCCCGATCCAGCTCCGACAGCGGCGGCAGGTCCTCCGAGCCGTCGGTGGGCAGCCGGGGGGCGCCCGCGAGCTCCCGGACCAGGTCCACCCCCTCCTCGGGACCACGGACCAGCAGCACGTCCCGCGACGAGATCACGTCGTCGGGGCCGGGATCGAACTCCCAGTCGGTGCCGCTGCGGATCGCCATGACCCACATGCCGGTCTCGGTCGGCAGGGAGAGCTCCCGCAGGCTCCGCCCGATGATCGGGGCCTCGTCGCGGACCTTCACGCGTGCGGTGATCTCGTCGGCGTGCCGCAGGTCGGGTCGCAGCGTGTCGGGGATCCCGAGCCGGGCGGCGACGACCCGCGCGATGTCGGCCGCGGCGTCGCCCACCTTCTGGATCGCGTCGGCGATCCAGAGCACGCCCGCCATCCCTTCGGCGTCCTCAGGGCTCCGCGCCGCCAGCATCGCGATCGTGCGCAGGCGACGCAGGTACCGTCCCATCTGCTCGTCCAGCCGGTCGACCTCGCGCGCGAGCTTCTCCTCGTTGAAGAAGACGGCCGCGTACGCGAGGTCGACCATCAACTCGGAGGCGTCCTTGAGGACGACGAGCAGATCCTTGACGTTGTTCGGTTGGTCGCTGTCCATGACGGTCAGATCACCCCAGATATTGCCATGACGAACAGGATCGCCCATACCCCCGCCAGGTCCATCACGCTGGTGATGATGGGCACGCCCTGGTTGTCGGGGTCGAGGCCGAGTCGGTACGTCAGCACGGCGAGCGCGTAGCCCCCCACCAGCGTGATCGGGGTCACGAGCAGCCCGGCCCCGAGCGTGAGCGCGGCGAGCGTCGTGAACGACGGCATGTGCGGCAGCCCGGTGGCCGTCCCGAACGCCCAGCCGAGCGATCCGATCGCGGCGAAGATCACGATCGCGAGGCCGAGGACGATCCCCGCATCGACCAGGGTCGGCGTCTCCGGCCGGCCACGAGGGGTGATGACCCCGATCTCGAGCTTCGAGGTGGTGCGCGAAGAGAAGATGCCGCCCAGCGCTCCGGCCTGCGAGACGAACGGTGGGATCAGCGCCAGGAGCACGGGCGTCGCGCTGAGCTCCGAGAGCCGGGCCTGCTCCAGGGCCCCCGCCGCGACGTCCAGGATCGGCGTCAACAGGATCGTGGCGGTCATCTCCATCACGATCCGTCGCACGGTCGCGTCGTGGGCGCGGTAGCCGGCCACGGTGCAGACGACGGCGGCCACGAGGCAGAGCGCCGCGAGGACCGTCGTGAGCGCCCCGAGGTCCACGAGGGTGGAGGCGAGGAACAGGCTGGGGATCGTGGTCATGTCTCCGAGGGCGGTGACCATGGGGGTCGAGACCGCGTCGAGGTCCCAGTCCAGCCGCGTCGACAGCGCGGACAGTCCGACGGTCACCAACAGCACGAGGATCGACCCGAGCGTGCCCCCGAGGACCGAGATCACGAGGAGCTGGCGCAACGAGATCACGGGCTGGCCCGTGATCTCCGCCGCGAACCTCGTGAGGACGGCGAGCCACAACGCCGAGGAGAACGTGGTCAGGATCGCGACGTCGACGTTGCGCCGGAGCACCCCGCCCGGGCGCAGGTCCAGGGTCAGGATCCCGGCCGCCTTCGCGGTGCCCAGGCGCGCCCCGATGGCTCCGAAGATCGTCCCCTTCATCCCGACCGCGGCGGGGATCAGGACGAGCAGACCCGGGAGCTCCTCGAGGGTGCCGGTGAGATGGGCGAGCGTCAGGCCCGCGAGGAAACCCGCGACGGTGCTGAGGACGAGCGCGACCAGGCCCTGGCGGAAGGTCCTTCGCTCGGACCGCCAGTAGCCGAAGAGCCGCGCCGCGCGGCGCGCGAGGGCGCGTGGGCGCGCCATCGAGACTCCTTCATGGGGTCACCTGCCTCGTATGCCATCACGCAGACCCTTCGGGCCCCGGGCAGTATGGCGGGAGGCGGTCGGGAGGGCAAGCCTTCGGTCCTCGGCCTCGACCTTCGCCCTCGGGTCTGGGCCCTCGATCAGGGCACCCAGTCGCGGGTCACGAACAGCCAGAAGGCCAGGCCGGCGTCGGCACCGTAGCGCCGGAACCGCCGGGCGATCGTCGCATCCGCGGGGACCCGGCGCGCGCCCGCGAGCCGCGCGTAGGTGGGCCGCGTCCACGAGTCCAGGATCAGCCGGCTGTTGCGGCCGAGGGTCATCATGATGTGCGCGGCCGCGTAGGGGCCGACGCCCGGCAACGCCAGGAGGCGTCGCTCCACCTCGTCGTCCGGGAGCTCCTCGCGCGTCGTGGCGCCGAGGTCCTCCAGCTCCACCTCGCCCGACGCCTCGAGCTCGGCCAGCCGGAGCAGGTTGGGTGCGCGGTAGCCGCTGCGGACGACCTCCCGATAGAAGCGCTCGTCCTGCGCCGCCATCGCGGCGGCGGTGGGGAAGGCATGGGTGAGGGGATCGAGCTCGTGGCCGACCGCCGGTTCGCCCAGCGTCCGAACGAGCGCGTTCACCATCGTGACGGTGAGCGACCAGGAGCAGTTCGTCGTGCACACCGTCTTCACCACGTCCTCCCACACGGTGGGGCTGCGGAGCATCCTCCCGGCCCCGGTCGTCACCCAGGCAAGGTCGGGATCGTCGTTGGCGATCGCGTAGAACCCGGAGAGATCCTGGTCCAGCCGTAGGACGTGAGCGGCCGCAGCCGCGAGCTCTCCGAGCGCCTCGGCCGAGGGCGCGGGCCCTCCGAGCACCGTCACTCCGGCCCGGCGGGCCCGCGCCGGCGCGATGCGGAGCCGACGGGGCCGCCCCCGGCGCCGACGGATCGTCACGTCCAGGGTCCGCGCTGCTTCGTCCACGCGCAGCGGCGCGAGATCCGTGAACCCGTGGGACACGAGCGTTCGCCACAGGTCCACCGGCTCGCCGCCGGCACCGCGGAGCCGGAGCTCGGTCGACCGGGCCGTCACGCCGTCGCCGTCCACCGACGCGGGTCAGAGCGGGAGTGCCGCATGACCGGTCACCGTACCCGGCGGCCGGGGGTCACGGGGAACCAGGATGCGACGGCTACACTCGTGCGCCATGACGAGCGGGTCGGTCGACGAGCCCGGAGCGCGCGGCCTCGCGGCCGTGGAGGGGCTCTCCGCGGGTCCCGTGATGGTGATCGGCGGTGCCGAGGACAAGCTGCGGGACCGCGTGATCCTGAACCGGTTCGCCACGTACGCGGGCGGCGCGGACGGACACGTCGTCGTGATCTCCACCGCGTCGTCGCTCGGCGATGAGGCCACGGCGGTCTACGGAACGATCCTGGGGGAGCTCGGGATCGGTCGCGTGAGCGGGCTGCGGCCAGAGGAGCGGGAGGCGGCGGACGATCCCGCAGCCGTCCGCCAGGTCGCGGAGGCCACCGGGGTCTTCCTCACGGGGGGCAACCAGTCGCGGCTGACGCAGGTGGTGGCGGGAACGCGGCTGGGCGACGCGATCGCGAACGCCCACGACCGCGGCGCGGTGCTGGCCGGCACCAGTGCCGGCGCCAGCGCGATGGCCACCCACATGGTGGCGTTCGGGAGGACGGGACCGACGCCCAAGAACCGCATGGTCCAGCTCTCGGCTGGGCTCGGCATCCTGCACGGCCTCGTGATCGACCAGCACTTCGAGCAGCGGGGGAGGATCGGGCGGCTGCTGGCTCTGGTGGCCCAGTCGCCGTCGCTGCTCGGCGTCGGGATCGACGAGGACACGTGCGCGATCGTCTTCGCCGATCAGACGCTCACCGTGATCGGGAAGGGCGCCGTCACGATCGTGGACGGCCGCAACGTCACCACCGACGCGTATCGAGGAAAGGGGTATAAACCGCTCATGGTCTCGGGTGCGGTCCTGCACTCGCTCCCGTCCGGCTACTGGTTCGACCTTCGCCGGAGGGTGCTGCTGGCAGGACCCCACCAGCCGGACCTCGAGCGAGAGGCGTCGGAGTAGGTGGCAACGACCCGGAAGCGTTCCTCCGCAACGAACACGAAGGCTGCCCGAGCGAAGACGAAACGCGAGCCGGCCGCGGCCAAGCCGAAGCTGTCCCCCGACCTGCAGGTGCTCCAAACCCAGGTCTTCCGCGGACCCAACTACTGGTCGTACGAGCCCTGCATCCGCATGCTCGTGGACCTCGGCTCGCTCGAGCACTGGCCCTCCAACACGATCCCCGGGTTCAACGACGCGCTGCTCGCCTTGCTGCCCGGTGTGGCCGAGCACTCGTGCTCCCTGGGGAAGCGGGGCGGGTTCGGGGAGCGGCTGCGTGACGGCACCTGGCTCGGCCACGTGGCCGAGCACGTGGCGCTCGAGCTCCAGCGCGAGTCCGGCGCCCACATCTCACGGGGGAAGACGCGCAGCGCCGGGCAGCCCGGCGTGTACAACGTGATCTACGGCTACGCCGAGGAGCGGGTGGGGCTGGCCGCCGGCTCGCTCGCCGTCCGCCTCCTGAACCACCTCGTGCGCGCGGAGGACGGCTTCGACTTCGACGCGGAGCTGGAGCGGCTGATCCTGCTGGCCGAGCGGCGTCAGTTCGGCCCCTCGACCCAGGCGATCGTGGACGAGGCCCTGAGCAGGGACATCCCGTGGATGCGGCTGAACGAGCACTCGCTGGTCCAGCTCGGTCAAGGGGCCTACCAGCAGCGGATCCGGGCGACGATGACGTCGAAGACCGGCGCCCTCTCGGTGGACATCGCGCAGGACAAGAAGATGACGAACCGCCTGTTGGCGGCCGCGGGGCTCCCGGTCCCGCGCAGCGAGGTGGTCCGCGTCGAGGACGACGCCGTGACCGCCGCCAAGCGGATCGGGTTCCCGGTCGTGGTGAAGCCCCTCGACGGCAACCACGGCCGCGGGGTGGCGCTCGATCTGAAGACCGAGCGAGCCGTCCGGACCGGGTTCAAGCGCGCGCTCAAGGAGAGCCGCCGCGGGGACGTCGTCGTCGAGACGTACGTGACCGGCAACGACTACCGCGTGCTCGTGATCGGCGGGCGGATGGTGGCGATCGCCGAGCGGGTGCCCGCCCACGTCGTCGGCGACGGCGAGCACACGGTCACCGAGCTCGTCGAGCTGACGAACCAGGATCCGCGGCGCGGGATCGGCCACGAGAAGGTCCTGACGCGCGTGCGGGTCGACGACGCCGCGACCGATCTGGTGAAGAAGCAGGGGTTCGCGCTCGACGACGTGCCGCCCGCGGACACCATGGTCAAGCTCGCCGCCACCGGCAACATGTCGACCGGCGGGATCTCGATCGACCGGACCTGGGACGCGCACGAGGACAACGTGGAGATCGCCGAGGAGGCCGCCCGCGTGATCGGCCTGGACGTGGCGGGGATCGACTTCATCGCGCCGGACATCTCCCATCCCGTCCGGGAGACGGGGGGCGCGATCGTCGAGGTGAATGCCGCGCCGGGGTTCCGGATGCACACCCACCCCACCGAGGGCGAGCCGCAGTACGTGGCGAAGCACGTCGTGGACCTGCTGTTCCCGCCGGGGACGCCGTCGCGGATCCCGATCGTGGCGGTCACCGGGTCGAACGGGAAGACCACGACGACGCGCATGATCTCGCACATCTTCCGCGGGATGGGCCGCCGGGTCGGGATGACCACGACCGACGGCGTCTACATCGACGAGCGGCTCGTGAAGCGGGTCGACGCCAGCGGGCCGAAGTCGGCCCAGATGGTGCTGCAGAACCCGCGCGTCGACTTCGCCGTGTTCGAAGTTGCCCGCGGCGGGATCCTGCGCGAGGGCCTCGGCTACGAGCGCAACGACGTCGGCGTGGTCCTCAACGTGACGGGCGACCATCTGGGGCTGCGAGAGATCGAGACGCTCGAGCAGCTCGCAGGTGTCAAGCAGGTCGTGGTGGAAGCCGTGCCGCGCAACGGGTGGGCCGTGCTGAACGCGGACGACCCGCTCGTGCTCGAGATGCGGCGGCACTGCGGCGGCAACGTGATCCTGTTCACGATGCAGGACAAGCATGACCTGGTCGACCGGTGGGTGCGCCGCGGCCGCAAGGCCGTCGTGCTCGAGTCGAGCGATCGCGGCGAGATGATGGTGATCCGCGAGGGCCGCCGGTCGATGCCGATCGCGTGGGTCCACACCCTCCCGGCCACGTTCGAGGGCAAGGCCCGGATGATGGTGCAGAACGCGATGGCGGCCGCCGCGGCCGCGCACGTCGCCGGCGCGCACCTGCACGACATCCGCCAGGGCCTCCGCTCCTTCACGACCTCGATCTACCAGGCGCCGGGACGGTTGAACGTCTTCGACCTGGATGGCGTGACGGTGGTCCTCGACTACGCCCACAACGCCCATGGCCTGGAGACGCTCGGCGACTTCACCGAGCGGCTCGCGGCGGATCGTCCGACCGGGGGCTCGCGTCCCGGCGAGGCATCCTGGTCGGCGAACCTGCGCGTTGCCTCGGTGGCGACCGCCGGGGATCGCCGGGACGACGACATCCGGGACCTCGGCCGCGTCGCCTCCCGCTACTTCGACGAGGTGATCATCCGCGAGGACCGGAACACGCGGGGTCGCGAGCGCGGCGAGACGGCCGCCCTGATCATGGAGGGGATCCGCGAGGGCCAGGCGGCCGGCGGCCGGGCGGGCCATGCCGAGATCGTGCTCGACGAGATGGACGCCGCGCGCAGGGCGCTCGACCGGGCGCGGCCCGGCGACCTCGTGGTGCTGTGCGTCGACTACGCCACCGAGACGTACCGGGAGCTCGAGGCGCGGCGTGGGGTGGCCGCCCCGAGCGCCCTGCGCGGGTCGGAGGACGGGCAGTTCGAGTCGGTGGGCGGCGATCCGGACATCGTCGGCCACCGGGCGGGGAACGGCTCGGCCGGCCCCGCCGCCTGAGCGTGGACCACGCGGCGATCCGCGGAGCGCTCCGCGACCGTCTCGGCGAGCTCGACCGCGACCTCGCGGAGCTCACGGCGGTGCCCCGCGACCCGGCCGCGGCGGTCTCGTTCGGCAAGCGGATCGGCGAGGGCACGACGGAGGCCGTCGGACGGCTGGAGAAGGTCGGTGCCGCCGAGCAGCTCTCGGCGATGCGCGACGATGTGCTCCGGGCGCTCGACAAGCTCGAGGACGGGACCTACGGGCTGTGCGATCGGTGCGGGGCGCTGATCTCGGAGGAACGGCTCGAGGCCAGGCCCTGGTCGGTCCTGTGCGTGCGGTGCGCCTCCGGGCGCGCGGGTCGCTGAGCCGTGGACAGGCTCCGCTCGATGCTCCGAACGCCGACCGGGTGGTTCGTCTTCGGTCTGCTGGAGTTCCTGGTCGTCGCGGCGCTCCTCGTGTGGATCGTGCCGGCGGGATGGCCGGCGGCGGTCCAAGCGGGGGTGACGATCGCGGCGTTCGTCGGGCTCGTGGCGTTCAACCTGTGGTTGCAGCGACGGTGGTCGCGACCGCGCTGACCCGCCCGCGGGCGGCCCCTCAGAACTCGACGGGCAGCCCGAGGTCGCGCGCCAGGATCAGACGATGGATCTCGCTGGTGCCCTCGCCGATCTCGAGCACCTTGGCGTCGCGATAGAAGCGGGCCACGGGGTACTCCTCGACGAAGCCGAACCCCCCGTGGATCTGCACCGCGTCACGGGAGCAGGCGACGGCCGCCTCCGACGACACGACCTTCGCGATCGACGCCGCGGCGACATGGGGACGTCCCTGGTCGCGGAGCCAGGCCGCGCGGTAGGTGGCGAGGCGGGCGGTCTCCACCGCGATCCTCATGTCGGCGACCTTCGTCTGGATCGCCTGGTTCGCGCCGATCGGCCGGCCGAACGCGGAGCGCACCATCGCGTACGACACGCTCGCATCCAGGCACGCCTGGGCCAGTCCGACGGCGAGCGCGGCGATCGAGATCCGTGCGTCGGTCAGCACGTCCAGACATTGGGCGAATCCGCGACCCCGGTCCCCCAGCAGGGCGTCGGCGTCGACCTCGCATCCATCGAACGCGAGCCCGCGGGTGTCGCTCGAACGCCACCCCATCTTCCGGTAGGGGGACTCGACGGCGACGCCGCCGGCATCGGCCGGCACGAGGAACGACGAGAGGCCACGGCGACCGCCCCCCGGCTCGCTCGCGGCGGTCACGACGTGCACACGGGTGAGGGGCGTCCCGGCGTTCGTGATGAGCGCCTTCGACCCGTCGATCCTCCAGCCGGTCCGCCCGTCCGCTCCGTTCCACGGCGTCGCCCTGGTCGACGTGGAGGCGGCGTCGCTGCCACCGCCCGGCTCGGTGAGCGCGAACGAGGCGATCGCCTCGCCGGTGCAGATCGGGGGGAGCCACCGTTCCTTCTGGGCCGTCGATCCGAAGCGGTCGATCATCGTGCCGCCCAGACCGACGGCGGCCGACACCGTGATCGCGACCGACTGATCGACGCGACCCAGCTCCTCGAGGGCCAGGCACATCGTGAGCGCGTCGGCGCCCGCGCCGCCGTACTCCGGAGGGAAGGGGAGTCCGAACAGCCCGAGCTCCGCGATCCGCGCGAGGATCTCGAGCGGGAACTCCTCGCGCTCGTCGCGATCGGCCGCGCCCGGGGCAACGACCTCGTCGGCGAACGCCCGGACCACCTCGTGGAACCGTCGCTGGTCGTCGGTGAGGTCGAGGTCCATCCGGATCGAGCGTACCCTTTCGCGAGAGAGGAACACCGACGCAGGATGGGGGTATGAGCGGCCAGGCCCGTTCCTCGCTGGATCGAGCGCGCGACGCCGTGCAGCGCCGCGCCTGGTTCGACGCGTACGGAGCCTTCGACGCGGTGCGGTCGGAGGGAGGGGCTCCGCTCGAACCCGACGACCTGGAGCTGCTGGCGAAGGCCGCCTGGTGGACCGGGAGGCCGGGGGAGTCGATCGAGGCCCACGAGCGCGCCTACGCGCTGCTGGTCGAGCGTGGCGAACGGTCCCGCGCCGCCTTCCAGGCGCTGACGCTCCGTCGGGAGTACGTGACGAAGCTCGGCGGGTCGGTGGCCATGGGGTGGCTCACCAGGGCCGAGCAGCTCCTCGACGGCGAGCCCGAGTCCGCCGCGCACGGCTACCTGGCACTCGCGCACGGCAGCCAGGCATGGCAACGGGGCGAGCTCGACCATGCGCTCGCACACATGGAGCGGGGGGTCGAGGTCGGCGCTCGGCTCGGGGATCGGGACCTGCGTGCGTGGGCGGAGATGTACCGCGGGATGGTGCTGATCGACCGCGGCGACGTGGAGGAGGGATGGCTCCTCCTGGAGGGCGTGGCCGCCGCCGCGGTGGGGGGCGAGCTCGGCGGTTACACGACCGGAGGGGTGTTCTGCAACGTGATCAGCGTGTGTCGTGACCTCGCCGACTACGGCCGAGCGAGCGAGTGGGCGGACGCGGCGAAGCGGTGGTGCGAGCGGCAATCGATCTCGGGGTTCCCCGGCGTCTGCCGCGTCCACCGCGCCGAGGTGCTCCGCCTCCTCGGGGCCTGGACGGAGGCGGAGTCGGAGGTGCGGTTGGCCTGCGAGGAGCTCCGGGAGTTCAGCCCCGCGCAGGCTGGCGCCGCGTTCCATGAGCTCGGCGAGGTGCGACTGCGACAGGGTGATCTGGCGGGGGCGGAGGAGGCGTTCGCGCAGGCGGAGGAGTTCCGAGAGGACCCACAACCCGGGCGCTCGCTGCTGCTCGCGGCACGCGGGGAACCCGCCTCGGCCGCCGCGTCGATCCGTTCCTCGCTCGACGACACGTGGAACCAGCTCAAACGAGCGCGGCTGCTCCCCGCGCAAGCGGCGATCGCCCTGCTCACCGCCGAGCCGGACGTGGCCCGGGCAGCTGCGCTCGAGCTCGGGTCGATCGCCGAGAGCTTCGGCACCTCGGCGATCCGCGCGGACGCAGAGACCGCGTGGGGGATCGTCGCGCTGCTCGAGGGGAACCATGCGGGGGCCCTCGAGCGCGTCCGGGCTGCGCGCGCGTTGTGGCGGGAGGTGGAGGCTCCCTACGAGATCGCGTCCGCGTCGCTGCTGATGGCGTCGATCCACCTGGAGCGCGGGGACCTCCCGGCCGCGCGACTCGAGGCTGAGGCGGCTCGATCGACGTTCGAGCGGCTGGGAGCGACCCCCGCGGTCGCCCGATCCGACGAGCTGCTCCTGCGGCTCGCGCCGCGAGGTCCGTCCCCCGACGTGACCCGGCGGACGTTCCTGTTCAGCGACATCGTGGGGTCGACGCGGTTGATCGAGGCCATCGGCGACGAAGCGTGGGTCGCCCTGCGCCGTTGGCACGACGACGCCCTCCGGCGTTCCTTCGACGATCACGGGGGCCAGGAGGTCGACCACGCGGGCGACGGGTTCTTCGTCGCGTTCCCGGACGCGCGACACGCGGTGGATTGCGCGATCGAGATCCAGCGGAAGCTCGCGGCGCATCGGCGAGACCATGGATTCGCCCCCCGTGTGCGGATGGGCGTGCACGCGACCGAGGCGATCGCGCACGTCGGCGACTACAGCGGTCGCGGCGTACACGAGGCGGCGCGGATCGGGGCGATCGCCACCGCGGACGAGATCCTGGCCAGCGTCGCGACGCTCGAGCACCTCGACGGCGTCCGGAGCGGGGAGCCCCACGACGAGCAGCTCAAGGGTCTCTCCGAGCCGGTCGCGGTGCTCGCGATCGAATGGCGGGACGCCTAGCCTAGCCGGCGGCCCGCGAGAACCCCTCGAGGTCTCCGATCCGGCCCTCTCGGTCCGACCGGAGCACCGGCACCACGCGATCCCCGATCGCCGGGTCCCATCCATCCTCCGGCAGGAGTCGGTGGAGCAGGACCGTGTCGGCGCCGTCGAGGCGGACCAGCCCGTAGCGTTCGGGCGCGGGGAGGGGCTCGTCGTCGACGTCGACGTGCAGCGTCGTCCACGACGTCAGCGTGCCTCCCGGGCCACACGTGGTGTCGGGCCGGAGCTCGGCGAGGCACCGCTCGCAGAACACGCGCGCGGGGAGGTAGGTCACGTCACACGACGAGCAGCGCGACCCGACGAACGTCCCCTCGTCGCGGAGGCTCGCGAAGAAGGCGCCGTTTCCGAGGCCGGGCGTGTATCGGAACGCCACGGGCAGCGTGCCGTCGATCCGTCGATCGTCCGTCATGGACCGGCGTCCTGCGCCGCGGGACGGAAATGCGCGATGTCCAGGATCGAGCCTTCGCGTTCGCCCTCGGGTCGCCAGACCGCCTCGACCCGCATCCCGATCCGCACGTCGTCTGGATCCACGTCGCCGAGGAGGTGGAGGAAGCCGCCCTCGCTCGTGCCGTCGAGGCGGATCACCGCTGGGATCTCCGGGTCGTCGAGCTGGCGCATGTCCCAGGTGATCCGGCACAGGGAGAAGGTCTCCACGCTCCCCGTGTCGGCCACGTCGGCCCACCCGTCGGTCGGGCGGAAGCATCGCTCGCAGAACGCGCGGGGAGGAACGAGGATCCGGCCGCATGCCGAGCAGGTGGTCGCCCGGATCCGACCCTCTCGGAGGCCGTCGAGGAACGCCCCGGCGGCGGCGCCCGGATCCCATCGGTACCGGCCGTCGAACGCGGTGTCGACGGCCCCGGAAGCCGTGAGGAACTCCGGGTCGCTGAGCGACGTCGCCGTCGGCGCCAGGGGCGGCGTCGTGGCGGTCGCGGTGGTCGCGGGGCCGCCGTCGGTCCCCATCACGACGACCGTGCCCACTTGCATCAGATCTCCCCACGCCTGCGCGAGGCCGCGCTCGGGGGTGCCGGGCACCTGTCGGGCTCCGGCTTCGCCGCGGAGCTGCCAGAACAGCTCGGCGATCTTCATCAGCCCCGCCGCGGCGATCGGGTTGCCGACGCCGAGGAGGCCTCCGCTCGGGCAGCAGGGGAGGTCCCCGTCGCGCGCCGTGACGCCGTCGCGCGCGGCTTCCGGCGCCATCCCCTTGTCGAACAGGAGCAGGCCCTCCAGGTGGTGGAGCTCCTTGTAATCGAACGGGTCGTACGGCTCGGCCACATGGATCTGCTTGCGCGGCTCCGTGACGCCCGCCATGTCGTAGGCCATCCGCGCCGCGTGCTCGACGTACTCGGGATACACGAGGTCGCGGTTCGTCCAGTACGTGGTGTCGAGGTTCCACCCCACCCCCTGGATCCAGACCGGCCGGTCCGTGAGGGTCGCCGCCACGTCCTCGGCGGCCAGCACCAGCGCGACAGCGCCGTCGCTGATCGGCGAGACGTCGAGCCGCTGGACCGGCCAGGCGAGCACCTCGCTCGCCAGGACGTCGTCGGTGGTGATGTCCGCCTGTCCGAGGAGCGCCGCGGGGTGGTCGGCCGCGTTCCGCTTGTTCTTCACCGCGACCGATGCGATGTCACGCTTGTCGAGCCCGTACGTCGACATGTACCGGTTCATCTCGAGGGCGAAGATCCACAGCAGGTTCGGCCCGAGCGGCCGCTCGATCACGTTGTCGAAGATCGTGAGGAACGCGCCCTGGGGGTGGGGCTGGCACGAGGACATCTTCTCCTCGGCCACGCAGAGCACGACGTCGGCCATCCCGGACGCGACCGTGTACCAGCCCTGGATCGGCGTGAACACGCCGGTGCCGCCGCCCACGTACGCGCGCAGGAAGGGCTTTCCCCACGCGCCCGCGCCGTCGGCCAGGTAGTCACCCTTGCGGTGCACGCCGTCGAACGCGTCGGGCGCGCTCCCCAGGCACACGGCGTCGACGCGATCCAGCCCGATCCCCGCGCTCTCGAGGGCCGCGCGCGCGGCGATCGCGGAGAGCTCCTTGCCGGTCTCCTGGGCGCGTCGCACGAACCGCGTCATGCCGGCGCCGACCACCGCGACCCGCCTACCCACGGCGCAGCACCGCCACGGCGGCCGACGAGCTCGGGATCCCACGCCATGCCTGGGCGACCGCCACGCCGGCGTTCCCCTCCCGCAGACGCTCGACGCAGGCCAGGAGTCGCGCGAGTCCGTTCGCCTCGTGGAGATCGCCCTCGCCCAGCGCGCCCCCGCTCGCGTTCACCCGATCGGGATCGAGCTCCGCGAGGCCGAGCGCGTCCAGATGCTGGAGCTGCTTGTACGCGAAGCGATCGTCGACCTCGGCCAGGTCCACGTCCCCCGGCGCCGCCCCGGCGCGGTCGAACGCGTCGCGGGCCGCTCGCTCGGCGGCGGCCGCCCGCCCCCAGCGGCGACTCTCGAGCGAGGGGGCGTCCTGGCTCCAGCCGACGCCGTCCACCCACGCGGCGGCCGCGCCGCCTCGGTCCTCGGCCGCGAGCACGACCACGACGCACCCGTCCGAGCGCGGGGCGATCTGATCCCGGGTCAGCGGCTCGGCCACGGGGTCGGTCGATGGGCGTGTGCGTTCGGGCGCGCGGGGATTCGTGGTCGCGTGCTCCCGGTTCCGCTCGGCGACCTCGGCGCACTCGGACACGGATCGTCCGGAGACATGGAGGTAGCGCTGCATCTCGAGGCCCGCGACGACCACCGGCGCCATACCGAGGGGCGCGTTCAGGACCGGGTCGAGCGCGAACCGCTCGATCCTGCCCGGCGAGACGACGTCGCTCGCCTTGGAGTGCGCCTCGACCGCGACGGTCCCGGCGACGCCGCTGCCGATCAGCATCACGCCCGTCGCCAGACCGAAGAGTCCGTCGGCGGTGATCGTGTGCACCGGGCGCTGGACGGCGCCCAGCTGGTCGGGCACGTACTCGTCGAAGATGCTGGTGCCCTCGTCGAGATCCTCGGAGCACGCCACGAACGAGTCGATCTGCGTCCGGGGATCGACGCCGGCGTCCTCGTAGGCCCGCCGGGCCGCATCGAACATCAGCTCCTTGTAGGAGACGCCTGGGGTGGTCGGGGCGAACCCGGACCACCCGACGCCGATCACCGCGACGCGCGACCCCACCCCACGGTTCTACCATCGCGCCGCCGCCGGCGTCGCCGGCCCGCGCGGTCAGGCGGTCGACGGGCGGCGGGCGGCGCGGGCCAGCCGCCGGACGTCGGTCGGCGTCAGGCGCCTCGCTCCGTGGTCGGACAGCCAGCGGAAGATCGGGCCGCGCATCCCCAGCGCGGTGACCGCGAGCACGTCGTGACGAGCCGACCGCTCCAGCATCGATCGCAGCGCATGGAGCTCCCCCCGGTAGCGCGGCGGGTCGGTCACCCCCGCCTCGGCCGCAGCGGCTGCCAATGCCTCGTAGATCTGCGCCGCCGTCCGCCCGCGCGTGTAGTGGCGCAGATCGGCGATCGCCAGGTGATCGACGCCCACGGCCGCCTGGAACGCGAAGCCGTGCAGGATCTCCGGGGTTCGGTCCCCGGCCGTGCAGATCGCCAGCCACGTGGCGGCGCCCGGTCTGCGGAGCCCACGGACGATCTCCACCAGACCCCGCATGCCCGCCTCGTTGTGGGCGTAGTCGACCACGATCACCCGGCCGTCGAGACCGAAGAGGTTCGCCCTCCCCGGGTTGCGCTCCGGGTCCAGGACGAAGCTGCGGAGGCCCTTCGTCACGGCGGCGGGCGCGATCCCCACCCCGAGGGCCGCCGTGGCGGCGGCCAGCGCGTTGGCCGTGTAGATGCTCGAGACGCCGGCCAGCGTGATCGGAACGTCGAGCAGCGGTACCAACGTGTGGATCCGCCCGGGTTCGAGCCACGCGATGCGGCCGTCCAGGACCGTGGTCGCGCGTCCCCCGTCCGCGAGCGCCTCGCGGATCGCCGGGTGGTGCGGATCCAGCGAGACGACCCAGGGTCGGCCCGTGGCCTGCCGCCGCATCGCCAGGACCCGCGGGTCGTCGGCGTTCAGCACGTCCCAGCCCTCCTGCCGGGTGATCCGGACGATCGTCGCCTTCACCTCGGCGAGCTGGTCGACGGTCCGGATCCCGTGCAGACCCAGATGGTCGGCGCTGACGTTCGTGACGACGGCCACGTCGTTGTGCAGCACGCCGATCCCGCGCTGCAGGATCCCGCCCCGAGCCGTCTCCAGGACGGCGACGTCGGGCCATTGGGCCAGGGCCGTCGCGGCCCCGCCGAACCCCGAGTAGTCCCCCTTCCGCACACGGACGGATCCGCGGTAGACGCCGTCGGTCGACGAGTAGGCGACCGTGCTCCCGGAGGCCTCCACCAGATGGGCCAGCAACCGGACCGTGGTCGTCTTCCCGTTGGTCCCGGTGACCTGGATCACGGGAACGCCGGGGTCGGCGACCGTGGGCTCGGGACCCGGCTCGACGTCGCCCAGCGCACGGGCGAGCTCGGCGATCACCGGGCCGGGGCTCCGCCGCAGCGACAGCTCGAGCGCGCGCGCGGTGGCCTTCGCGAGCGCGACCGCGGCCGTGCGACGCCGCCAGGGGAACGCCACCACGATCTGCTCCGGCTCGGGCCCTGGACGGGCACGGACCCCGAGCCGCGGCACCTCCGTAGCGGCGGCGAGCCGCCGGACCACCCCCGCGGCCACCCGCGCGACGTACCGGAGCCGTCGATCCGAGCCCGCCCGCCCCGCCGGCGACCGGATCCCGAGCGACCGTCCGGCGCGCCGAACGGCCGGCTCGCCGGCCCGCATCCATCCGGGCACCGCGATCGTGACCTTGATCGCGGGGCGGGGGAAATAGAGGTTCGGGCCGTCGAGGACCCGGAGCTCGACCAGCTCGACCGGGTCGCTCACCTACGCCCCGGGTGGTTCGACGACCGTCTCGATCTGGCGGGCCATCGAGATGTCGGCGTCGGTCACCCCGCCCTCGTCGTGCGTCGTGAGCGAGAGCAGGACCGCGTCGTCGTGGATCTCGACGTCGGGATGGTGTCCGACCGCGATCGCGAGCTCGGCGACCCGGTTCACGAACGCGATCGCCGAGCGGAAGCCTCGGTAGCGGAACTCCTTGAACAGCTTGCCGCCCACGTACGACCAGCCGGGGAGGTTCTCGAGCTCCTCCTTGATCAGGTCGTCGGGCAGCCGCATCGGTGCAGCCTAGTCACCGCGGCGCGGCGACGCGAACGGCCATGATCGCTCAGCCGAGCACGTCGACCACGGAGGCGTCGAGCACGTCGAGCGCCTCCTCGAGGAGGGGTTCCTCGATCGTCAGCGGCGGCAGGAGCCGCAGGACGTTGCCGTAGGTCCCGGCGGGGATCACGATCACGCCGTCGCGCAGGGCCCGGCTCGTGATCGCGCCCACCTCCGCGGCGCCGAGCGGCTCCTGGGAGCCGGGATCGGTCACCAGCTCCATCGCGCACATCGCGCCCCGACCCCGAACGTCCCCGACCTGCGGCACGCGAGCCTGCAGGCTCCGGAGTCGGTCCATCACGATCGAGCCGATCCGGACCGACCGCTCCAGCAGACCGTCCCGCTCGATGATGTCGAGCACGGCGAGCGCCGCCGCGGCCGCGACCGGGTTGCCCCCGTAGGTGCCGCCCAGCCCGCCGACGTGCACCGAGTCCATCAGCTCGGCACGGCCGGTGATCGAGCTGATCGGCAGTCCACCGCCGAGCGACTTCGCGCTCAGGACCATGTCGGGGCGGACGCCCTCGTCCTCGATCGCGAACCAGCGTCCGGCCCGCCCCATCCCCGACTGGATCTCGTCGGCGATGAAGACGATGCCGTGCTCGGCGCAGAACGCGGCCAGCCCCTCGAGGAACCCCGGTGCCGGCACGATGAAGCCGCCCTCGCCCTGGATCGGCTCCACGATGAGCGCGGCGATCTGCTCCTCGCCGATGTGCTTGTGCATCTCATCGACCGCGTACGCGAGGCAGGACTCGGCGCACGTCTCGGCGGTCCCACCCGTCGGACAACGGTAGGGATAGGCGAACGGCAGCCGGTAGATCTCGGGGGCGAACGGGCCCATGCCGAGCTTGTACGGCATCACCTTGGCGGTGAGCGACATCCCCATGAGGGTCCGTCCGTGGAAGGCGTGATCGAAGGCCACGACGGCGGTTCGACCCGTGGCCTTGCGCGCGATCTTGATCGCGTTCTCGACGGCCTCCGCTCCCGAGTTCGCGAACATCGTCTTGGACGGCCCCTCGATCGGCACGAGCGCGTTGAGCCGTTCCGCGAGCTCGATGTACGGCTCGTTCGCCGTGACGTGGAAGCACGTGTGCGTCTCGAGCTCGAGCTGCCGTTGCGCCGCGGCGACCACCTCGGGGGCCGTGTGCCCCACGTTGAGCACGGCGATCCCCGTCGCCAGGTCGATCAGCCGGTTCCCGTCGACGTCCTCCACGATCGCGCCGGACGCCCGTGCGGTGACGATCGGATGCAGGTTCGCGACGCCCACCGGGACGGCCTCGGCCCGGCGCGCGAACCATTCCGTGCTGCGCGGTCCGGGGATGTCGGTGACGATCTTGCGTTCCTGCGGGATGTCCATCGACGGGCTCCTTCCGCTGTGGTGCCCGGGCGCACGCCCGAGCGGCGCGGGGCAACGAACATCCTACGCGGCGCGAACCGAGGGACGGCGGGCCGGACGACGGAACCGGATCAGTCGCCGGCCCCGCGGGCGTAGCGCACGTACCACTCGAAGACCGCCGGGTCACGCAGGGCGTCGGCGTTCGCGACCTCCCCCGGAGCGGCCCCCATCAAGAGGCGTTTCACCGGCACCTCGAGACGCTTGCCGTTGAGCGTGCACGGCACACCGGGCGCGGCCACGACCCGGTCCGGAACGTGCCGGGGTGAGAGCTGGGAGCGGAGGGCCTCGGCGATCGCCGTGCGGACGCCGTCGTCGAACGGGACCGTCGGCTCCATCGCGACGAACACGATCAGCTCTCCGTCGGCGCCGAGCTCTCCCGTGTCCACCACCAAGGACTCCGCGATCCCCGGGACCGCCTCGACGATGCGGTAGAACTCGCTGGTGCCGACCCGGATCCCCCCACGGTTCAACGTCGCGTCGGACCTGCCGCTGATCACGCAGCCGCCGGACGGGGTGATCCGCAGCCAGTCCCCGTGGCGCCACACACCGGGGTACGCGTCGAAGTAGCTCGCGCGGTAGCGCTCTGCGTCCGGGTCGTTCCAGAAGCCGACGGGCATCGACGGCATCGGCGCGGTGATCACGAGCTCCCCGACCTCGTCGATCACGGAGCGACCCGATGGATCGAACGCCTCCACCTTCGCCCCGAGCCACCGGCACTGGATCTCGCCGAGCCGCACCGGGAGGAGCGGACACGAGCCCACGACAGCCGTGCAGACGTCGGTCCCCCCGCTGATCGACCCGAGCCAGATCGACGGATCCACGCGCTCCGCCACCCAGGCGAAGCCCTCGGGGGACAGCGGCGAACCGGTGGACCCGATCGCCGCGAGCGACGAGAGATCCACCGTGGCGCGGGGATCGAGTGCACGACGCTGGCACGCATGGAGGAAGGGGGCGCTGGTGCCGAAGTACGTGACGCCCTCCGACGCCGCGAGCCGCCACAGGGACAGGAGATCGGGATGGGACGGGCTCCCGTCGTACAGCACGATCGTCGACCCCACGAGCAGACCGCTCACGAGGAAGTTCCACATCATCCAGCCGGTCGTCGTGAACCAGAAGAACCGGTCCTCGAGACCGAGGTCGAGGTGCAGCGAGAGGGACTTGAGGTGCTCGAGCAGGATGCCGCCGTGGCTCTGCACCATGGCCTTCGGCAGCCCGGTCGTGCCCGAGGAGTACAGGATCCACAGGGGTTCGTCGAACGCGAGCTGCTCGAACGTCGGCGCGGCGGGTGTGCTGACGAGGTCGTCCCAGCTGAGCGCCGCGCCCTCGAACCGTGCGCTGCCCGGCCCGGGGACGAGGACGCAGGTCGTGTCCGGCAGCGCGCCGACGATGTCGGCCAGCTCGTTCCGGCGATCGAACACGCGTCCACCGAACCGATAGGCGTCGACGGCGATCAGGACGGAGGGCCGGATCTGCCGGAAGCGGTCGATGACCGCGGCCGGTCCGAAGTCGGGCGCGCACGCCGACCAGATCGCGCCGATGCTGGCCGTGGCGAGGAGAGCCACGACCGCTTCGACGCCGTTGGGGAGGTAGGCGGCGACCCGGTCGCCCCGACGGACGCCGAGCTCCCGGAGCCCGACCGCCGTCGCGCCGACCGCCGCCAGGAGCTCGGCTCTGGTGAGACGCGTCGCCCCACCCGCCTCGTCGAGAGCGACCACGGCCGGCCGGTCGTCGGCGCCGGCCAGGGCCGCCGCGGCGTAGTTCAGCTGCGCGCCTTCGAACCATCGGGCTCCCGGCATCTCCCGCGCGGCGAGGATCGTGCTGGGGGGCGCCGAAGCGGGGACGCCGAAGTACGTCCAGAGCGATCCCCAGAACCCGTCGAGGTCGTCGACGGACCAGCGCCAGAGGTCGTCGTACGCAGCGAAGCCCCGGCCCCGCTCGGCGAGCCAGTCCAGGTAGCGGGTCAGCGAGCTGCGCGCGCGCAGCTCCTCGGACGGCCTCCAGACGATCGGCGCGTCAGGTGACATCGGCGTCCGACCACGATAGCGAGGCCGGCCGCATCCGAGCGGCGGTCAGGACGCCGCCGGGTTCGCCGCCGCCGAGGGCGGCCTGTAGCGGCGGAACGACGGGACCAGCCAGGCGATCAGCCCCGCCCCCGCGATGCAGGCGAGCCCGCCGGCCACCACGGAGGCGGCCGGCGTCGTGAGCGAGGCGACGATCCCGGCCTCCAGGTCCCCGAGGCGAGGACCCCCGGCCACCACGAGGAAGTTGATCCCGGACAGGCGGCCGCGCATCGCGTCCGGGACGGACAGCTGGATGATCGCGCCGCGGAAGATCGCGGAGATCACGTCGGACGCCCCCGCGAGCGCGAGGAACAGGACGGCGAGCCCGAGGTTGCTGCCCACGACGCCGAAGGCGGCGATGCTCGCTCCCCACGCCGCGACGGCCCAGCAGACCGCTTGCCCCTGGTGGCGGATCCGGCCGACCCATCCGCCCGTGAGCGCGCCGAGGACCGCACCCACGGCGGGCGCCGCGAACAGGAGCCCGACCACCTCGAGGCCCTCATGGAACCGCGTGATCGCGAGGATCGGGAACAGGGCGCGCGGCATCCCGAAGACCATCGCCACGATGTCGATCCCGAATGCGGCCTGCAGGACGTGGCGACCCCTGAGGTAGGCGAACCCGCGTCGCACCGCCGCCCACCCCGCGTCGTGCTCGTCGACCGTCTCCGGGGGGACCGGACGGATGCTGAGCGCGACCAGCAGCATGCAGGCGTAGGTCCCGACGTCGATCCCATAGGCCCAGCCCAGGCTCGTCCTCGCGATCACGATGCCGGCGAGGGCCGGGCCGATCAGCGTGGTCGTGTTGTGGACGACCTGATTCAGTGCGATGGCGGCCGGCAGCAGGTCGTTGCCGACCAGCCTCGGGGTCATGGCGTTGCGCACCGAGGCGTCGATCGCGGACGATCCCGCGATCAGGGAGATCCCCACGTACACGACCCCCACCGAGTCGGTCGAGGCCACGACGCCGCCCAGCAGCAGAAGGCTCCCCGCGCCGGAGGCGACCTGCGTCCAGATCAGCGTGGTCCGCCGGTCCACCACGTCGACGAAGGTTCCCCCCAGGAGGGTGCCCACGAGGATCGCCGCGAAGCCCACGAGTCCGATCAGGCCGACCGCGACGGCCGAGCGGGTCATGTCGTAGACCTGGAAGAACGTGGCCACCGTCGTGAACTGGTAGCCGATCCCCGACACCAGCAGGCCGAACCACAGCGCGCGGAAGTCGCGGGAGGCGCGGAGGGGGGACAGGTCGATCGCGATGCGGCGGAGGCGATCGAGGCGGCGACGGCCTTCGGCCCGCCCGGACGTGTTCGCCCCACCCCGCTCCATCCGCCCAGTGTCCACGGGAACCGGCCCCGTGCCGACCGCGGGGTGGTCCCGAACCGTGCGAACGCGCGATACTGGCTGGCGCACAACCGGGTCGAGGGTCCGTCCCAAGGAGGGGAACGATGGCCGACAGCTATCAGATGTTCATCGACGGGCAGTGGGTCAACTCCTCGTCGGGTGAGACGCGCGACGTGCTGAGCCCGCACACGGGCGCCGTGATGGCCTCGGTGCAGGAGGGGACGGCCGAGGACACCGACCGCGCCGTCGCCGCGGCCAAGCGGGCGTTCGAGGAGACCTGGTTCGACACCACGCCGAAGGAGCGCCAGCTCGCGCTGCTGAAGCTCGCCGACGCGATCGAGGCCAACGCCGACGACATCGTGAAGATCGAGGCGGAGAACGCGGGTAAGCCCTACGACGTGACGATGTCGGAGGAGATCCCTCCGATCGTCGACAACCTGCGGTTCTTCGCCGGCGCCGCTCGGACCCTCGAGGGCCGCTCGGCCGGCGAGTACATGGCCGGGTTCACCTCGATCGTCCGCCGCGAGCCGATCGGCGTCGCGGGGCTGATCGCGCCGTGGAACTACCCGCTGATGATGGCCGTGTGGAAGATCGGGCCGGCCCTGGCCACGGGGAACACGGTCGTGCTCAAGCCGTCCGAGCTGACGCCCCTGACGGCGCTCAAGACGGCCGAGCTGGCCGCGGACATCTTCCCGCCCGGCGTCTTTAACGTGATCACGGGCGACGGCGTCCCGGTGGGGGACCGGCTGGTCCGGCACCCGGACGTCGGGATCGTGTCGCTCACCGGTGACGTGAACACGGGCAAGCTGATCCACACGAACGCCAGCGAGACGCTCAAGCGCGTCCACTTGGAGCTCGGCGGCAAGGCGCCGTTCGTGGTGTTCGACGACGCCGACCTCGAGGCCGTGGTCGAGTGGATCTCGATCGCCGGGTACTTCAACGCCGGACAGGACTGCACCGCCGCGTGCCGCGTGCTCGTGGGCGAGCAGGTGTACGACAAGGTGCTGAGCGACCTCGTGCCCGCGGTGGAGGACATCAAGGTCGGCGGCGCCTTCGAGCCCGACGTCGCCGTGGGCTCGATGATCTCCAAGGAGCAGCTGGAGCGGGTCGAGGGGTTCGTGGAGCGCGCGAAGGAGGGCGGCGCCGAGGTGCTCACCGGCGGTTCTGCGATGGAGAGCGACGGCTTCTACTACACGCCGACCGTGGTCGCGAACCCGACCCAGGACGCCGAGATCATCCAGAAGGAGGTCTTCGGACCGGTCGTCACCGTGCAGCGCTTCTCCGACGAGGACCAGGCGCTCGCGTGGGCGAACGGGGTGGACTACGGCCTCTCGTCCTCCGTGTGGACGCGCGACGTCGGCCGCGCGATGCGGATGGCGCGCAAGCTCCAGTACGGGTGCGTCTGGGTCAACACGCACATCCCCCTGACGCCCGAGATGCCGCACGGCGGGTACAAGCAGTCTGGACATGGGAAGGACATGTCCGTGTACTCGTTGGAGGACTACACGAACATCAAGCACGTGATGGTGTCCCTCGACTGAGGGACCCACGACTCGGGGCGATGTCGCGAGGTGCTCGCGCCGCTGGGCGCGGCTCCGTGACCTCGCCGAGGGAGAGTGATCCGACGATGGCCGTCCGTCCCTATCTCGTGAACGGCGAGTGGCGCACCGGTGGAGAGTCCTTCGAGGTGCGCAACCCCTACGACGACAGCGTCGTCGCGGAGGTCGGTGTGCCGACCGAGGCCGACGTCGAGGAGGCCGTGGCGACTGCCGCCGCGACCTTCGAGGAGGCGAAGCGGCTCCCCGTGTACGCGCGCGCCGAGGCCCTCGACCACATCTCGACGCGGCTCAAGGAGACGATCGACGAGAACGCCGCGCTGATCGCGCGCGAGGGCGGCAAGCCGCTCAAGTGGGCGACCGTGGAGGCGACCCGTGCGGTCTCGACGTTCCGGTGGGCCTCCGAGGTGATCCGCCACGGCGACGACGAGCTGATGCGGCTGGACACGGAGGCCGCGCTCGGCTCACGCGTCGGCCTCCTGCGTCGGTTCCCGTTCGGCCCGGTGCTCGGCATCACGCCGTTCAACTTCCCGCTCAACCTGGTCGCCCACAAGGTGGCGCCGTCCCTGGCGGTCGGGGCCCCGATCGTGGTCAAGCCCGCCAGCGCCACGCCGATCGGCTCCCTCCGCCTGGCCGAGTTCTTCGCCGAGACGGACCTCCCGAGGGGGATGTACCAGGTGCTGCCGGTGAGCTCGAAGGTCGCCGACGGCATGGCGCGCGACGACCGGTTCCGCAAGATCTCGTTCACCGGATCGTCGGAGATCGGCTGGTACCTGAAGGGTCTGGACCCGCGCAAGCGCGTCACGCTCGAGCTCGGCGGCAACGCCGGCGTGATCGTGCACGCGGATGCGGACCTCGACTTCGCGGCGCAGCGGATCGCCTTCGGCGGCTACTACCAGGCGGGACAGAGCTGCATCAGCGTCCAGCGTGTGCTGGTGTCGAGCGAGGTGTACGAGGACTTCGCGGACCGGCTGGTGAAGCAGGTCGGGTCGCTGAAGGTGGGCGATCCGATGGACCCGACGGTCGACGTGGGGCCCGTGATCCAGAAGAGCGAGGTCGAGCGGATCGGCGACTGGGTGGAGGAGGCGGTCTCGCAGGGCGCGACGGTGCTCACCGGGGGGACGGGGGACGGTCCGTTCTTCCAGCCCACGCTGATCGCCGATGTGCGTCCCGAGATGAAGGTCTGCCGCGACGAGGTGTTCGGCCCCGTCGTCACCATCAGCCCGTACCAGACCTTCGAGGAGGCGCTCGCGATCGTGAACGACTCCCGGTTCGGTCTGCAGGCCGGCGTGTTCACGAACGATCTCAATCGGGTGTTCGAGGCGCACCGGACCCTCGAGGTCGGCGGCATCATCGTCAACGACGTGTCGGCGTTCCGCGCCGACCAGATGCCGTACGGGGGCTCCAAGGACTCGGGGTTCGGACGAGAAGGCCTGCGGTTCGCGATGGAAGAGATGACCGAGCCGCGGATCATGGTGCTCTCGCACGTGCCGCTGTGAACCGGGACGCCGTCTACGCCGTCCTCCCGTTCCTCGTGATCGCGGCGCTCGGCGCCGGGTTCTGGCTCGTGTTCCGTGAGCGCGCGGCCGCGCGCCGCGAGGCGCTGGATCGCCGCATCGCCGAACCCGACCTGGCGACCACGCCGTTCGCGGCCCGGCGCTCGACCCGCCCCTGGTGGGGGAGCCCCTGGCTCTGGCTCGCGGTGTGCGTGGTCTTCCTCGCCCTGGGGCTCCTCGTCTGGCCCGGGCTGTTCGGGGGGACGGTCATCTTCCTGCCCTTCGTGTGGGTCTTCCGGCCCCGGCGTGTCCCCGCGATGGATCCACGGGGCAACGGCCACCGGCAGCACGGCGACTCCGGCGCCCTGCACGGCTGAGGCCGATCACGGCGCGAGCACCTCGTCCGCGAACGTTCCCACGACCGCCGCCGCCTCCCGCTCCCGGCGCCAGAAGTAGTGGTCGGTGCCCGCGAGCACCTCGACGCGGGCGTCGCGGAAGCCCGCCGCGAAGGCGAGGAGCTCGTCGGCGGGGCAGTACTCGTCGTGCTCGCCGGCCACCAGGAGGGCGGGCCGGGCGAACAGCCGGAGGTCGGCGGGCTCGGGCAGCGGTGGCAGCGCCAGGTCGTGCGGCTGCAGCGGGGCGCCGATCAGCGCGATCGCGGCGACCCGCCGGTCGTCGAGCGCCGCGCGCAGGGCGACGCTGGCCCCGAACGACCAGCCGACCGTCAGCACCGGGGGCCCCGGATCCGCAGGGGGTATCCGCTCGAGGACGAAGCTCACGGCGGCGCGGGCGTCGCGGACCTCGTCCCTCCCACCCCCGTACGTGCCCGCAGAGCCCATCGTGCCGCGGAAGTTGAAGCCCAGCACGGCGAGACCGCGGGTGGCGGCCAGATCGTTCCGGATCGCCCACAGCACGGGGTGGTCCTTCGAACCTCCGTGTCGCGGGTGCGCGTGGCACAGCACCGCCGCTCCGCGGGGCTCCCCGTCGGGCAACCGGAGCTCGCCCTCGAGGCGCACGCCATCGTCGGTCGTGAAGGTCACCGCCTCCATCCGTCTGGCACCATCGCAGCGCCGTGGACGACGAGCAACCACCCCGCCGCCGGCAACCCCCCGCCGGGTTCGCGCTGCGCGACCCGTACCCGTGGCCGGACCTCGCCCGTCTGACCCGGGCCGGTGAGGCGATGGGGTACGAGACGGTGTTCCTGCCCGAGGTCGGAGCCCGCGACACCCTCGCGACGCTCGCCGGGCTCGCCGGCGTGTCCACGGCCCTGGGGCTCGGCACCGGGGTCGTGCCCCTGCCGGCCCGCACGACGCGATCGCTCGCCATGGCCGCCGCGACGGTCCAGGAGCGGAGCGGTGGACGGCTGGTCCTCGGCATCGGGACGGGACCCGCGCGCACCGGCGCGCTGGATCGGCTGCGGGAAGCGGTCGGCGCCGTGCGCCGGCTCTTCGCGGGCGAGCGTGTGGCGACGGACGGTGGCCCCCCGGTCGCGCTGGGGCTCGTGCCCGATCCGCCGCCGCCGATCTGGATCGCGGCGCTCGGCCCCCGAGCGGTGGCGCTCGCCGGCGAGGTGGCAGACGGCGTCCTGCTGAACTGGTGCACGCCGGAGCGGGTGGCGTCGGCCGCGGAGCAGGTCGCCGATGCGGCCACCCGAGCGGGTCGCGATCCGGCCGACGTGACCGTAGCGGCGTACGTGCGCGCGTGCCTCGTCGACGACGAGGGGGCCGCCGTGACCGCCGCCGCGCGCTGCACCGGCGAGTACGCCGCCTCCCGGGCTTACGCGCAGCAGTTCGCCGCGCTGGGGCTGGGCCGGGAGGCGGAGCTCGCGGCGGCCGCCGTGGCGGCGGATCGGCCACAGGACGTCCCGACGACGCTGGTGCGTGCCGTATGCCTGGTGGGGGACCGCGCGGCGGCGCGGGACCGCCTGGACGCGTATCGCGCGGCTGGAGCCCGGCTCCCGGTGGTGTACCCGATCGTGCCGGAGGGCGGGTCCCCGGCGGATCACGCGCTTGCAACCCTGCGGTCCTTGGCGCCGGACACAACCGCGTGACCGGTCGACCGCCGCGGTGGTTTGCGTCGAGGCAGCCACGGAGTACCATTTCAACGGTCAACACGGTGAGAATCAGCGAAACCCGGACCGCGCCGAGCGGACCCAGGGGGTGGTGGGGATGACGTACTCGATCTGCGAGCCCTGCATCGACGTGAAGGACCGCGCGTGCGTCGACGAATGCCCCGTCGACTGCATCTACGAGGGGCCGCGCATGCTGTACATCCAGCCCGACGAATGCGTCGATTGCGGGGCCTGCGAGCCCGCCTGCCCGGTGACCGCGATCTTCTACGAGGACGACGTGCCGGGGGAGTGGAAGCAGTTCAACGCGATCAACGCGGAGTGGTTCGGCGAGGCGATGTCCGGTATCGGATCTCCCGGTGGCGCGGCCCAGGTGGGGCCCTCGACGGTCGACCACCCGGTCGTCGCCGGCTGGGACGCGGGCTAGCAGCTAGCGCCCGGCCGGCCGATCCCCGGGAGCGTTCGCGGCCCCGGGCAGGAAGACCCGGAACGACGCTCCACCGCCCTCGCGGTCCTCGACCCACGCCTGACCGCGATGGAGCTCGGCGAACCGCCGGACCAGCGTGAGCCCCACCCCCACCCCGGGTGAGTGCGCCGGTGCGTTCGCGCCCTGCTGGAACGGCTCGAAGATCGACTCGCGGAGTTCGGCCGGAACACCGGGCCCGTCGTCCTCCACGGCGAGGAGGACGCCGGTGCCCTCGGCGCGTACCGAGACCCAGATCGTGGCCGTCGGCGGCGTGTGACGGACCGCGTTCGCCAGCAGGTTCTCGACGACCCGCTCGACCTTGGCGGCGTCGACGGGGATCGTGAGCTCGGGCAGGTCGGTCCGCACCCGCGCGTCGGTCACGAGGTCCGACTCCCGGACGACGCGCTGGACGAGCGCGCCGACGTCCACCGGCTCGAGCTTGGGTGTGACGATCCCCCGTGAGAGCCGGTCGAGGTCCAGCAGGTTCGTGACGAGCCGATCCAGCCGGCGGGCGTTGCCGGCGATCCGATGGGCCAGGTCGCGGGCGTCGTCCTCGGGCAGGTGCACGTCGCCGCGCTCGAGCGTGATCGCGAGTCCGAGGATCGCGGCGAGCGGGGTCCGCAGGTCGTGCGACACGGCCTGGAGGAACGTGTTCTTCATCTCGTCGAGGGCTCGCAGGCGGCCGGTGGCCTCGCGCTCGACCTCCAGGGCCCGCTCGAGCTGCTGCTCGGCCTGCTTGCGCTCGGTGATGTCCATCATGAAGCCCTGCCAGAAGGGTGGACGGCCCTCGATCCGCACCAGGTTCGCGTCGTCCTGGACCCAGACGATCCGCCCGTCCTTGTGGATCATGCGGTAGGTCATCGAGAACCGATCGCCCGCGCCGACGTTCGAGGCCAGGTCGGCGGCGAGCACCCGGTCGCGATCCTCGGGGTGCAGGATCCGCGTCCAGAGCGTGCCGTCGTTCATGACCTCCTCGACGGAGTAGCCGAGCATCTCGGGTTGCCGCGGGCTGATGTAGGTGGTGCGGGAGACGCCGGGATCGGCGACGTCGTACTCCTGGGTGTAGATCACGGCCGGGTTGTGCTCGACGATCGTGCGGAACATCTCCTCGGCCTGCGCGAGCTGCTGCTCCGCTTCCTTGCGCTCGGTGACGTCGAGCATGAATCCCTGCCACCAGTCCTCGCGACCCTCGCCCAGCACGTACCGCGCGCTGTCGTGGATCCACGCGTACGACCCGTCGGCGCGCCGGAACCGGTACTCCTGGGCGAACGGTTCCTTGGTCTCGTTCGAGCGATCGTTCGCCCCCATCACGCGATCGCGGTCGTCGTCGTGGATATGGTCGCGCCAGAACCCCTCGGTCTCCCGCCACCGTTGCGGTGAGTATCCGAACACCGCCTCGATCTGGGGGGAGATGTAGAACGCCGCCGGGTCGTCGGGGGTCTCGGTGTAGACGACGGCCGGCATGTGGTCGATCAGGGCCTGGAGACGTTCCTGCGCATGCCGGTAGCGCTCCTCGGCCTCCTTGCGCTCGGTGATGTCGACGATCACGCCCTGCCAGACGAGCGGCCGATCCTCGGCGTCGCGGACCAGGTGGGCCTCGTCGTGCACCCACAGCGTCCGGCCGTCCGCCGCGAGCATCCGGTAGTCCTGGCGGTAGTGCTCGCCGGTCTCGTTCGTCCGCTCGCTCTCGGCCAGGACGGCGGGAAGATCCTCGGGGTGCGTGACGGACGCCCAGAACCCGGGCGTGTCCGCCCACAGATCGTGGTCGTAGCCGAGGAGCTCCTGCACCTGCGGGCTCACGAAC